>JAPOIJ010000096.1 GCA_029979005.1 Planctomycetota bacterium
GAAATGTCAGCGAAATTGACACCCGCCGCTTCAACCTTGATTCGCACCTCATTCGGCTTTGGTTCGGGCAATTCAGTTTCCCGAATCTCCAGAACTTCGGGGAGGCCGGCGCGTGGAATCCAGATTTGACGCATGAGTTTTACTTTTTCAAATACTGGAAATTCTAAAATCTGGGAGGATCAAAAAGCCTCTCAACCTTCCGTCTCGAAACCTTCAGTCTCGAAACCTTCCGCTTCGAAACCTTCCTCAACTCAATGGATGGCCTGCCGCATGCGATTCAATTAATTTAGCAATCTGATTAACCGAGGCATTCAACGAAACAGCAGCCATTTGGAAATTAGTATGGGACGAAATCTCTGGCTGTATCTCCAGAAACAATTCATTAGCGTTACGAAGTTTCTTCAATTTCTTCTTCGCTTGCTTCAAATATTTCTCGTGATCGCCCGCCCGAAGCGGACCGCCTAACGCCAACATGTAATCGTAAAGAGTCCGCTGAACATCTCTCAGTTCATCATCCTCCTCCGCCTCTTCACAGTGTTTTAGAAAAGCTCTGATCATCCAGACATGGCTCAACCACCGGTCAATTTCCCGAACATAATCAGCGTCTCTATCGCCTGATGAGTTTGGTGAATTCAACAGTCCAATCTCCCGCTATTCCAATCCTATGAAGAAAAATTACATGAGTCGGTTCCACGGGAACCGAACACAAATCTCTTCACACTTTTTTTTTAATTGATTGCCGGCTCGTTTGCAGGCTTTGGTTTTGCACCTCGTGGCGCAAATACCAATACGATCGTCGCCCCGACAATAACCATCGCAAGGCTCCCAAGAAACAGGGGAGAGACTTCGCCGAGTAGATTTTTCGAAACCGTCTCAGTAAGCGTGTTCACCACGGGAGCAAACCCAAAAACAAGCGGCATAATAAATATTGGCTTGCCACCAAAATTAAAGGCATAAATGATTCCAAGAGCTCCCACGGCACCGGCAGCACCAGCCGCCAACGACCAAAATACGCCACCAATATGTTTCCAACCACCGGGCTCCTCAAAAACTCCGCTTCCCAATAAAACCCAAGGCACAATGACTGCGATAGCGAAATAAGCGAGTCCCACGCACAGGAATGGACGCAAGCGGCCGCCTCCCATTTTGGCCTGCCCTTTGTGCAGGACAGGACCATAGGCCCCCCAACTCAACGCCGTTATTCCAATGCACAGAGCGATAATAAATAAATTAGGTTTGCTTTCTTCACTGCCCAACGCTTCAGTTATCTTTGCGACCTCTTCCTTTAACTCGTCTTTTGTCGAATCTTTTTTAGGCGCAGCTTCCTCAGATTTCACGGATTCCTCTGCCCCTTGCTCGTCTTGCGTCCCAGTTTTCGGATCGCTGTCTGGGACGTCTTCCGATTCCTGTCGAAACGAGGCCAATGTGATTAACGAAGCAGCGCTTTCTCGTTGAGAACTCGCCTCGTCCTTTTTCACTTCTTCGGTCGGCTTGAACGTCAACACTCCGGCTGCTCCAACCGCAACGATCAAAATCCCAGCATAAAAAATCCGAGACGCCTGTTTGAAAGTGCCGGACATAAACATCGTCACGAATGTGTTTACGATCGGAGCCAAACCAAAAACGAGGGGCATCACATAGACAGGTTTCCCTTGAAACTTAAATGCCAACACAATCCCAAGAGCACCAATCGCGCCAACGGCCCCGGCCGTGAATGACCAAAAGATTCCACCCATCGACCACTGGCCTTTTTCGCCTGTGGTTTTGAGTATCACCATTGGATAAACGACGGCAATCAAAAAATAAGCAATTCCCACGCACATGAACGGACGCAGACTCGCCTTCCCTGCTCCACCTGCCATTTGCCCCTGCCCAATATGTAGAACAGGACCGTAGATCCCCCAGCAACAAATGGTGAGCACAACAAAAACCAGAAAGCTAAGACTTTTCATAACGTCACTTCATTTGAAATCGATTTAATAAGGCGTCAGTTTAACCCACGCTGTCCGAATGGAAAACTCCGGAACGAAAGATGATTGATAACCCAATTTAACCAGAATTTGAATAATTCCAGCCGGATGGACTTGGAAATCCCCGTGTTGCTAACCGAACGTGTTTTTATGTACCTCGCTGGTTACCGTACCACTCGATATGCATCCGGGGGCAAAATACAAATCCATTCTTCTCACACAGCGTCTCCAACCAGCGTCGACGTTCATCGAGTCCATCCTGATCCACGCCCTGAGGCATCAAAAGTACGCGATCGCCAGCAGGTTGCCCTAATACTTCGAGGTAGTCGAGTATTTCATCTATATCCTCGGGAACGTCCAATACAAATTTGAGCTGAAAATCGTAATCACGCATTAGCTGGGCTACGATCTGTGGTTGATAACGAGTCGCAATATGACGTTGTCGCCACTCCCCTGCCCTTGTTAACGCGGGATCCGAATTTCCAAACTTTGGGCTAATCGACATCAGCTGACAATTAACCGGTTGATACTCGGTTCCGGCCGTCTCAATCGTAATGTGAAACCCATCTGAACGTATTTTTTCACACAGCTCTACAAGGTCTTTCACGATCATGGGCTCGCCACCAGTGATGACGACATGTTTCGCGCCGCCGGATTCCCTGTGAATTCGGTGAACGATTTCCTCGATTGTCATGGAATCCCCCTGCGGGCTCCATGAGGCAAAAGGGGTATCGCAAAAACCACATCGCAAATTGCAGCCCGACGTTCGGACAAATACGCTCTGCGTACCCGTTAGCAATCCTTCTCCCTGACGGGAGCAATAAATTTCAGAAATCAGCATAACCCAGTGTTCTACCTACTGTGCTGGCGGTTGTGATTGAGTATCTTGGCGTTATCTACCAAGCGCTTGTCTGGCCAAATAACTCAGCGACGCGTACTGAAAACAGAATCAGTTACTTTAACCATTTAAACAACCGAAGATTGTACCGATGACAGCTAATTTCCGCGACACACTAGAAACGTTCGAAAACTCGTACCCCGATCGTGATTACATGATCGAAATTACATGCCCAGAGTTTACATCGGTTTGCCCAAAAACTGGACAACCCGACTTCGGTTTACTTACCTTTGAGTATATTCCGGACGAAGTTTGTGTTGAATTAAAAAGCCTAAAAATGTATCTGCAACAATTCAGAAACGAAGGAATTTTTTATGAAAAGGTAACCAATCGCATCCTCGATGATTTTGTTGCCGTTTCAAAACCAAGACGCGCAATCCTGACAGCTGAGTTTACTCCCCGCGGTGGAATCTCTTCCGTCATTAAAGTCGAATACACCATTGAGCAATCTTAATTCTCCCAATTCGATCGCGATGTATTCGTTTTCCGTTGTTGCTTATCCTGCGTTTGTTCTCACCTGTATCCGCTCAGCGTAGCGAGGATTTTCATGAGCCAGCCATCAATCTTGCTTTCCGGGTTTGCTGACGAAGCAGCCAATCAAAAAACGCTTGACCAACAGTTTTCAGCGTTTGCCGCTTTGGGAATGCGGTATTTTTCAATTCGCTTCGTTGACGCCGGATCCGGTATCAAGAATGTCATGGCCTTGAGTGACGCCGAACTTGAAATTGTAAAAGCGAAAATGGAGGAATACGGTTTGCTTGTTTCTTCCATTGGATCGCCAATTGGAAAAGTAAAACTCTGTGACGTAGAGGATGGTACAAAAACGCCCTATCGCCCGTTTGCGAGTTACATGGAAGACGAGGTTCCTCGGGCATGTGAGCTTGCCAATTTTTTCGATTGCAAGTTGATTCGTGGGTTTTCGTTCTACCATCCGAAGGGTTCCAAGTTAGAAGACCACGTCAACCAGGCAACCGAGCAAGTCGGCCAGATTGCCGAAATCTGTGACCGGCATGGGCTCACCTACGGTCTGGAAGTGGAAGCAAATTTGATCGGGCAGAATGGAGAATTACTTGCCGCAATGCATCAAGACATCAATCATGACGCGCTCGTGTTGATTTTCGACGGCGGCAACCTGGTCACAATGGGCTACTCCTCCCAGGAAGTTTTAGAGCAATACAAACTGATGAAACCAGGACTCGGCTGGCTGCATATTAAAGACTTTTTAAAGCCCGAAACGGTCAAAGGGGAACACGTTGACGAGGATGCATTAAAACATTTCGTACCAGCCGATATGGGTGACTCTGGTCATCGTGAAATCTTCCAAGACCTGGCAACCTTCCTACCAGAACTTGAATCTCGAATGACCGCACGGGGCGTTCCGGGGGTTTTCCTGGATCTCGAACCACACGTAAAAGGAGGTGGGCAATTTGGTGGTTTCAGTGGACCGGATGGTTTTGGAGTCGCATTGCGAGCACTTTGCCGGGTTTGTGATGCCGCTGGAATCAACTACCAGTTGAGAGATTTTTCTGACATTCAAAACAGCCGTGGGTTTTGAGAAACAGAAGCCTTACCTTACTTGGACGCTGCCTCTGCCGATTTCTCTGAGTTGCCGACCTGTTGATTTTTAACTGACTCTTTGGCCTCGTTCATTGAAACCGTCATCTTCTCGAGTTCTAACATTTCATTAAACCTCATCGTTTGATAGAGCTTGTAAGTTAGAAACCCGGTGATGCTTACGCAGCAGAAACCTGTAATGAAACCAAGATTGAGCTGGCCGACCGAAACGAACAGAAAATAGTAAACGGCGAGGAAAAAACTGAATACCGCGACGAGGATTCGAATTTTCCCCAATTCTTTCCGGCGACTCTCTTCACTCACTTGAATATTGCGGCGTGTGTTGGTGTTGGCAATTTCACGCATTGCTGACAATTCAATTTTCTGCGCTTTCTTAGCCGGTTTAAACTCTCCCTCGTTAAACGGCGTCTTATTCTCTTCCGGAACCGCCTCTGCCGCTAATTGCGAACCGGCTGCTACTTGCTTGGAATCGGATGGCCTGAAATCGGAAAACAACTGCTGGCCGGGAATCCGCATCCGGTTAATTAAATCAGCAACATAACCATGCACATCGACAGTTGACTGTTCAGGATCGTCGTTCCAAACTGCATTCTCAGAATCCAGTGGAACCGGCGTGTCGGCGTCATTCAGTTCAACAGGAGTCTCGTCCGAATTTAAAACTTCGGAACCTTGCTGCCAATATTCCTCCGTCCGGTATTTCTCAAGCAAATCACCAACGGTTGCCTGTGTCGCAGTTTCACTCGCCCCTGAAATCTCAGGCACCGGCTCATTCTCAGGAGCCTGATCCTCGTCCATGGCAAGATCGTTCAATAGCTGCTGAGCGAGTGAATTGGAGTTGTCGAACTCATTCGGGGCCGCGGTGGATTCAACTGCGGACGAGTCAGCACCTTCGACGTCGCTGTGGGTCATTGGGGCAAAGGCTTGCTCTACTTGCTCGTCCGCAGTTAATGAACTTATTTTATCGTCGTCGTAAGGATCAATTTCCTGATGACTGGTCGTGGCCAACGGGGATACGGCCTGCTCGTTCGCTTTCCAGTCAAGTGAGGAAAATATCTTCTCTTCGTCACTCTCGGTTAACGGAGCAACATTGGTCGGAGCAACATTGGTCGGAGCAACATTGGTCGGAGCAACATTGGTGCGAGTCACTGGATTCGCAGAAGAATCTGCCAAAGGAAGACGACCTTCCTTGGCAACAAAGATCAGTTCATTGAGATGGTCAGTTAGTAGATTTAACTTTTCATCCAACAACGCAAATTTCTCAGAATTAATACTGTTTTGAGATTGAATCTTGGAAACTTGGATTCGTATTTGGTTCAAGCAATGGTCTTCAAATCTATTCCCGTCGACCAACCTTCTTCCAAAGTCAAGATCAACGTCAGTCGCAAGCTCACCCGAGATTGGGGAATCAACCTGTAGTTTTCCAAGTTGGGTCACCTCCATGGCAATTGCATTCCCAAAGTCAATTCGATCACCTGCTTTTAACCAGTGAACCGAGTCTACTGCTCCGTTGAAGGCAACTTGTGAATCAAAGGTACGAACGGCAGTGCCATGCGGTCCTCGAAAGATCGCGCATTGAGGTGCATTTTCTGTGCCCGCTCCCGTCGAAATTAAACACTTTGGTGTCGTCACCGTGACCAATTCGCCATCGCGTTTACCTCCTGCAAGACGAAGCACAAGATCGCTCGGCGAGTATTGTGTTGATGTAGTCATAGGGTCGTCTTTGCAATATTTTGAATGGACTCAATCAGGTCTCCCCTTGCGTGGAGCCCGATTATCAATTTGGTTTCGGTACAAACATGTAGCTTTCGGTCAGCAGAGGGTCAAACAAGGCTCGCTCAAATCAAACAAAAAAATGTTGTTCGAATGACCAAAACGAACAACCTGTTCAATCCGAACTAGGTCTCTGCTGCGGCTCCTCGCAATGCTCTCCCCATCCACCACTGGTTAATTTTGGCTTAAACAGGTGAAAGCGTGCAGAAAATCGCCCCCCATTCGCGAACCAAGAGTCCGAGTGTCGCAAATTTTCAACGGTCTCCCTGCAACAGTTATTCGGGAAAAACCGTAGGGAAGGCACCCTGATGTTGCACTTTTACATCATCGAAAACGCAATAATCTTCTGATTTTCCAGAGTGGCCCCGAAATGCGTCCTATAGTTCGTTGCACGTCAGAAACATTGGGGTGCGGAAAAATAAATCCGAGCCTCGAACGCACAGAAAAAACCTTTTAAGTTGGACTCTTCCATGACACGCAAATCCACCCTCGAAGCAATGCGGCAAGTTCTTATTAAACGCCGCGACGCAATTGTTCAGGCAATGTCTGGAGATGATAGCCTGTTAAAAAATTTCAGCCAAAGTTCAGGTGGTGACGTCGTCGACTTCGCAAGCGACAGTGCGATGGGAGAATTAAGTTCTCAGCTGGCAGAGGTTGAAAATCGCGAATTGCAACACCTTGAAGTTGCCTTGAAAAAAATGAAGGCCGGGACTTTTGGAAAATGCGACGCATGCCAATCCAACATTCCTTTGGCCCGACTTCAAGCTCTCCCTTACGCCGCCTACTGCATCACTTGCAAGCGGGCTGCGGAGAAAGCTGGTGTCCAACCAGGTGTCGAAGTTGACTGGTCGGTGATCCTCAACCAAGACCTCTCGAGCGATTCAGTGGACTTCAACTTTTCGTAACCGCTACAGCTGGACAAAAATACGGCATTCCCAAACGCCCAACCTCAAATTTAATACTAAATCCCTCAAGAATTCGATACCCTCCAACCGCTCACCTCGCCAAACTGGTTAATCATGAAACATAAATTTCACGACAATTTTCTACCTAAACTGGCTCGCAGTGGGTGTTTTCAATTCAAAATCGCGATGTTTTTTTTGCTGTTCGCCAACCTTAATCTGGCGACATCCCCTGACGTGTACGGGCAAATCGCCTCCACTGCGTCGACAACGGCTCGAGTCACAGGCAACTCCGCGACAGCAAACCCGCGAGACCTTATGTATCAAGATCTTGCTGCCAGTGCTTCCGGTTTAAACAAGCAAAACGAGCTTCTCAAAAAGCTTGTCAAAACGGTAGGCCCGAGCGTTGCCCATATCGAAGCCAAGAAACGACAAAAGTCGACCGTCACCAACGGTAGTTCAGCCAATGCTCGACGTCCCGTTGTTGTCGAAGAAGCTGGTTCCGGTATCGTCATCGAACACAGTGACAATTACTACGTCATTACGAATTACCATGTCATTGAAAGTGCGGGAATCAGTGATATTCGAATTGAAGTCAATGGAAGAATTTATTCGCCAAGTCGACTTGTACACGACCGTCAAACCGACCTCTCTGTAATAGCTTTGAGCAGCAAAGATTTAATTCCTTGTCGCATTGGCAAAAGTAAGACGGTTGAGATAGGCGATTTTGTCGTCGCTATTGGCAGTCCCTTCGGCTTGAGCCATTCCGTCAGCTACGGAATCATCAGTGCCCTCAATCGGCACGACCTCGACCTGGGGCCGCAAGGAGTCAACTATCAAGATTTCATGCAGACCGACGCCGCAATCAACCCAGGTAACAGCGGCGGTCCACTCATTAATCTTCGAGGCGAGATTATCGGAATCAACACCGCGATCGCAAGCAATAGCGGTGGAAATGACGGAATCGGCTTTTCTATTCCGATGGACATGGTCATGCGAATCGTTACCGATCTCATCGAGCTTGGTAAAGTTCAGCGGGGATTCCTTGGCGTCTCATTAGATTCAAATTACACCTATGAAAAAGCTACGAGTATGGGACTTAATGTCGCCTACGGAGCGATGGTTACCCGGGTAACCGCCCGCTCGCCCGCTGCTGACGCTGGCTTACGCGTTGGTGATGTAATTCTTGAATTCAATGGCGAGAAGGTCAAAAATGATTCACTTCTCGTCACCAATGTTAGTCTGATGCCGATCAATTCCATCGTTCCAATCAAGATCTTTCGACGTGGAGAAATCAGCTTGATCGATATCAACATTAACAATCGAGAAGCGTTTTCGTTCAACCAATAAGAATTATTCGCTGAACATCAGCCAGCGATTAGCTCGTTTGATTTCCGGCGACGGCAAGCTGATCTAGAATATATTGCCGTGCACGCTCAGCCGGCAGACTATCTGCGACGGTCAAAGCCGTACGCCATTCGGGCTGATTTCTTTCATCAATCACGAGCATGCCCCGCGTCAACTCACCCTCGGTTTCGACATCGCACGCCAGCGGCCGATAATTAAACAGCTCCGGCTCTAACAAGGCCAGCGCCCCGACTGCGTCATTGAGCGTAATTGCTTCTTCGCCAAGCTGCTGACGGTGAGATCGAAATGTATAGGGCAGAATTTGCCGCAGAAAATAGCCTACCCGTGAAGTTGAAGCGGGCAACTCCTCCATGCAGCTGTAACCAAATTGAACTTCCCGGGTAATGTCGAGCGGGATCAGCGTCTTTGTTGAGCGAGATCTAATCACTTCCCGTGTGCTCGAAGGATCAAAGTAAAAATTGAATTCGGCACAAGGCGTAATATTTCCACGCCCCGTTAAACTGCCCCCGGTCATGATGATCTGATCAATCAAAGGCAACAGCGTTGGATCACGACGAATAGCTCGAGCTAAATTGGTAATCGGACCAAGACAAAGGATTGTCACCTCCTCTGGGTTCGCACGAATCAACTCAGCCATTAATTTATCAGCCGCAACGGCGCGCTGGCGATGGGATGATTCGAAACCGGCATTGCCCAACCCGTCGTCACCGTATAAAAATCGGGTGTCCACCGGTGGGGCATCTTCTGTGGTACGGGCCATTCCCAGACGCGGATAGCGTGCCGGATCCAACTCGGTCACGATAGCCTGCAAATTACTGTTGGCCTGCTCTGCACTCACGCACCCCTCCGTCGCGGTCACGGCGAGCACATCCAAACGAGAATCGAATAACGTCATACACAGCGCCACTGCGTCGTCTATTCCCATATCGCAGTCAATGATGACTTTTCGAGGCATCCGTCCCCCTGAATCGGCAAGATTTGCCTGAGTGTTAAAGATTTTTCATTTACCCTTGGGATTCTAGATGGACGAGGCACAGCAAACAAGGGAAAAATGAAATCTGTGTCCGCTTCTCGCGTTAACGTCTGCTAAACTTCAGTAGCCCAACCGTTTGTCTCGCCGCCAATGCTTTCCCCCATCTTTTTTCAATTCGTCAAGCAAGGAAATCCAAGTGATCGTAGAGTCGACCCAAATCGTAAAAAGTGGCCAGTCTCTTAATCGTGAACAGATGACTGAAGTCGTAGATGCAATCATGAAAGGTGACTGCTCGGACGAACAGATCGAAGGACTACTCGTCGCCCTTCACGAAAAGGGAGAGACAGTTGAAGAACTTGCCGGTGCGGCAAGCGCTCTGCGAATGCACATGAAACCGATTGAAACTCGACGGGAAAATGTAGTCGATACTTGTGGAACCGGCGGGGGGAAATCTGGGACATTCAATATTAGCACCGCCGCGGCAATCGTTGCGGCCGCCGCGGGCGGTTCCGTTGCCAAACACGGGAATCGCAAATCCACCAGCAAAACTGGTTCCGCCGATGTCCTAATAGAACTCGGGGTCAATATTCAATGCTCCAACGCCACAGTCAAAAAATGTCTGGATCAGCTTGGATTGTGTTTTTGTTTTGCACCGCTGTTTCACCCGTCGGTGAAACATGTAATGAGTGTTCGAAGGAAACTTTCTCACCCTACTATTTTCAACCTGCTTGGCCCCCTCTGTAACCCCGCCAACGCTCCTTTCCAGGTTCTCGGCGCCGGTCGTGGTGAAACACGCCAGCTGTTGGCAGAAGCCCTCGCTATGCTCGGTACGAAACGCTCAATCGTCGTGCATTCGCGAGATGGATTGGGTGAGATTTCCATCTCCGACATCACCGATGTTTCGGAAGTTCAAGGGAAGCACATCACGGAAGGAACATTAGCTCCTAAAGACTTTGGAATCTCTACGGGAAACCAAACCCTTCTTTCAGCCAGTGATCCTGCCGAAAGTGCCGATAAAATCCAACGTGTTTTAGCCGGACACAGCGGCCCAACTCGCGACATCGTCATCGCCAATGCTGCTGCCGCCCTCTGGGTATCAGGACTGTGTGACGGGCTCGAATCCGGGGCAGAACGAGCCGGCAGAGCAATTGATAACGGCCAAGCGACCGAAATGCTGAACGAACTCAAGGAATTAACCAATAAAGACTAGTGCTATTTCCGCGAAGTTACCAAAAATAGGCGAGTTAGACCTATCGAGGGACCGATTGGATTGGTAACCTTGTAGCTCGTTTAATTTATGTAATTGAGGTGAAAAACATGGCAAAGCCAAGTCACAAAGTAAAAAAAGCCAATCACGGCAAACGTCCTGCAAACAACCGCGGACGCAAGGCAAAGAACAAAAAGATCAAAACTCCATAGGTCTAGCCTGATTCCCGCACGCTTGCGTGCAGGGATATTTAGAATCATTAAAAACGGCATTTGTGCCGTTTTTTTTGTAGCTATTGGTAAGCAATCCCATCGCTTCCATTAGCAAACCGTTGATTTTGCATTCCGCGATCCCTGGTGATTCGCATTCTCTCACTGCCTTTCCCCGCTATCGATATTATGGGCCGACGCACACTACCCAAACTCGACCCGTCTGTTGACTTCAGTGGACACATTACTGAAGTGGACGACCTCCAAACTCCATTCTGCCCGCAGAGTCTTTTTACTGAGACTTCAGATTTGGAAATCGAAGTTGGAAGCGGTAAAGGATTATTTGTGCTGAATGAATCTGAGCGAGTTCCAAACCGCAATTATCTCGGCAATGAGATAGCCAAGAAGTATTGCCGTTTCGCTGCTTATCGTCTGGCTCAAAAAGAACGAACGAACGCCCACATGTTGCGTGGTGACGGTCTGAAACTCTTTCGCGAATTGCTACCGAATGAGTGTGCCGTCGCGGTGCACGTCTATTTCCCTGATCCGTGGTGGAAAGAGCGGCATCGCCGACGCCGGGTGATGCAAGAGGGATTTATTAAAGATCTACAACGGGTACTCGTTCCAGGCGGGATCTTTCACTTCTGGACCGACGTCGAAGAATATTTCGAAGAAACGATCGGACTGATGAAAGAACATTCCGATCTTTCCGCTCCTATCCATGTACAGGAAACCGCAGCGGAGCATGACATGGACTACCGGACACACTTTGAACGTCGCATGCGGAAATACGAACACGATGTCTTTCGAGCTCAGTTCCACAAGTCATAGTGGCGTAGCGGACTAAATTAAGAAAGGCCCATATCGACAGCACGATCACTCGATTCGCTAATCACCGAGGGGTCGATTTCATTGCGGTAAGAGTCATGATCCAACTGGTATAGTTTCTGTCCAACGGGCGTTGGATAATTACAAGTAATACAGGCTTGGCAAAGACCATCCTTCGGAATACCAATCGCTCGCGCCACCGACTCAATCGGCAGATATCTTAGTGAGTCACACTCCAGGGAGGCGGCCATCTCATCCTGAATCGCATCGGTAAGCAACTCACCGGGTGGATAGAATTTTGGTGCAAACAATTGTTTAATGGTCGACATGTCGATTCCATAGTAGCAAGGTGCAACAATCGGAGGACAAGCGACGCGTACATGAATCTCCCGAGCACCACCCTCCTCACGAATCCGCCTTAGCAACGCCTTCATCGTAGTCGAACGAACGATGGAATCCTCGACCAGAATGACCCGCTTCCCCTCCAAAACCTCACGGAGTGGAGTGTATTTGATTTTCGCTCGCTGCGCACGTGTCTTCTGTGACGACTCAATAAAGGTTCGTCCACTATAACGGTTTCGAATCAAGCCTTCTCGCGACGGAACCTTTAGGTGAAATGCCATCGAGTCCGCTGCCGCCTTACTTGTATCAGGAACAGGCACAACAATCGTGTCTTCATCAATTTCGATTAGATCGGACGCTTGCTCTTGAGCCGCCAGTTCCTTTCCCAGTTCAGTGCGAGTCGTGTAGACGCCTCGGTCATCCAGCGTGCTCGCCACATTAGCGAAATAAATCCACTCGAAAAAGCAATGAGCACGACCGGGATTCTCCGCAAATTGCTCGATCGCAATTTCGCCATCGATGATCGTGATCGCATGCCCAGGCTTGAGCGATTTAATCTCACTTCTTTTGAATCCAAGGTTCAGCAAAGCGACACTCTCGCTGGCCGCGGCAAACATCGCTCCCTGAATGGCGTAACACATCGGCTTGATTCCAAGCGGATCCCGGGCGATTAACATCTCGCCTTTCGCATTCAGCATCGCCAGCGAATAAGCTCCGTCCAGACGCTTGGACACGTTACGAATCATCTCGACCAAACAATCAGACGACTGCGTTTCCAGCTGACGACTTATCTCATGCATCAAAACTTCAGTATCAGTTTGCCGAACTAAATGGTTATCGGCGTCACTAAGAATATCGGCCGCGAGTTCCGGATAATTTGAAAGCTGACCGTTAAAGGCAAACGTAAACCACTTTCGCATGTTGAAGTGGTGAATCTCAAATGGCTGTGCGTAGCTGCGATCGTCTTTTCCACACGTCGCATAACGCACGTGCCCAATTGCCGCCGGACCTGCGTATTTTTCCATTAAGCTCGTCGCTTTAGCAGCATGAGAAAGCCGAAACACCTCCTGCACGCTACCCAGCTCACGATAGGTATCGATCAGCTGGCCATTCTTAGGATTTGAATGGAAACGCGACATTCCAGCTGAAAGCTGCCCCCGATTTTGCATATCGAGCAACATTCGAGGAATTAGCGAGGATGCCTGATCGACGCCTCCAGGGCAAAGATCACTAACTGGTTGGTTGGGGAGGTGGTAAATTGCGGCAACGCCGCACTCGTGATGGAGTTCGCTCATCGAGGTTTCCAAGTGCCAGAATCGAGGTTAGCTCGAATTCTAGTGACGCATAATCAATCTCACAACCGCCGATTTGCAATCTAAGTCTTACTGGCTCTGACACATTTCTAAATTGACGCTAGAATATGGCTAATTGCAGATTTTATACATCATTTTTTTAAATTACCGGAGGATCTTATGCCTGCTTTCGACACTTGGATTGCAAACCGTACGCACGGGTTTGATTCCAGCGGAATCCGGCGGATGTTCGATCTAGCCGCCAAACTGAAGGATCCGATCAACCTTTCGATCGGGCAGCCCGATTTTGACGTTCCTCCGGCAGTGAAAACCGAACTCGTTCGTGCGGTGGAAGAAGGCAAAAATGGCTATGCCGCTACCCAGGGGATGCCCGTTTTAAGAGAAAAGCTCCAAGCTGAAGTCGATGCCCAGTTTGACCATGACGACCGCGAATTATTTGTTTGTTCGGGCACCAGTGGTGGACTCTTCCTCGCCGTTTTGGCAACCATCAATCCGGGAGACGAAGTTATTTACTTTGATCCCTTTTTTGTGATGTACCCGGCGATGATTGAAATGGCAGGCGGCAAGAGCGTCAAAATCAGCACCTATCCCGACTTCACACTTGATATCGAGAAAGTCAAAGCGGCGATCACACCAAAAACAAAAATGATTATTCTCAACAGCCCTTCGAATCCAACGGGAATTTGTCCTTCGGCCGAAGAAATAAAAGCTGTGGCTGAACTGGCTCACGAACGCGGCATCTGCTTGGTATCGGATGAAATCTATAGCAAATTCACATACGACGAACCGCATATTTCTGCCGCAACCTACAACCCCGATACGATCGTCATCGATGGATTTTCAAAAACCTACGCAATGACGGGGTGGAGAGTCGGCTATGTGCATGGCCCCGCGCAACTCATGCAGACGATGTTAAAGATTCAGCAGTATACTTTCGTTTGCGCCCCCCAACCGGCGCAATGGGCTGGAGCGGCAGCAATGGACGTCGACATGTCTCCCTATGTCGCTTCT
The DNA here is from genome assembly GCA_029979005.1 of Planctomycetota bacterium. Taxonomy (GTDB): domain Bacteria; phylum Planctomycetota; class Planctomycetia; order Pirellulales; family Pirellulaceae; genus Mariniblastus. The sequence goes on from JAPOIJ010000096.1 coordinate 14,367, forward strand.
TATAAAGCCAAACGCGACCGCATGCTTGAAGGGCTAAAAGAAGATTACGAGATCGCCAAACCCGGAGGAGCGTTCTACCTGTTCCCTAAACTCCCCTGGGGAAACGGACAGTCCTTCATCGAAGAAGCAATCGCCAACAACATGATGGTGATTCCGGGCAATATCTTTAGCGATGCCGACACGCACTTTCGAATTTCGTACGCGGTCGACGATGCTGTGATCGAACGAGGTATCGAAACATTATGCAAAATTGCGAGAAACCCACCGCAGTGATCTGAGCTGACTGGAATACGGCGGAGAATTTCAGTATCCGTAGGCTGGCTGAACCGGGCCTCTTCCGGACCGCTTGCTCGAAAATGGGGATCCCTGTGCAGTCACAGCCTCAGACTTCGGTTGCTCAAAACCGGGAGGACGCCCGCCAAGAATAGGCGGCGCTAAATCATCACTCGGAAACGGATCGTGCTGAATCGCATTAGAACGCTGCTGACCAATCGTACCTTGCGGACCCCAATTCGGCTGAACCCGACAACCCGTTGAAACAAGGATTAAAACGCCAAAAACACCGAGCAATGTCGGCGAAACACAACGAATATTATTCAATTGCTCTGCCATTGGAACCGCCATAAAATCACGAAACTGTCATTCAGAGACCTTTGAGCGAGAACTTTAGAGTCAACATTGAAATTGGGCAATAGCTTCCTTTTGATAGCACCTCCCCTGCCCTGCCATCAACTGCTTGGAATCGATATTTCCAACAGCTCGACGCCATCGGCTCCAGGGCGCACCGTTGTCGCCCCCAGACTGGCCGGCAGTAATACAGTATCTGCAAGCACCAGTGGATCTGCACAGGGATCTCCGCTCAACTCCAAGCTTCCGCCGGTTACTGCAAGAATTCGGCAGCGACCATCTCCGCCCACCGTTAGGGGTTTGTCGATGAACGCCCGATTCATTTCAAACTTCTCACAGGCCACCAAACGAACCCAGGGCGTCCCTGCGATTGAGACAGGCACCTGAGGATCTATGGAGCCACGCACAAAATCCGTAGCCTCAATGGACCTTTCGATGTGCAAGGGTCTGGGCTGACCATCAGCGCCGACTCTCCCCCAATCATAAACCCGAAAAGTTGTGTTACTTGCCTGTTGAATTTCTGCGATCAATAAACCCGCCCCAATGGCATGAATCGTTCCGGCTGGAATAAATACGCAATCGCCTTTCCTTGGCGTGAAGTGATGTAACTTCGATTCAACGTCACCATTGTCAATCGCCATTCTGAACTCATGTTCGGAAACACCTGCTTTTAATCCCGCGAAAATCTTAGCCCCGGGCTCAGCGTGCATTACATACCAAGCCTCCGTCTTTCCTAAGTCAGGCGGAGTCAAGGATGCACCCATTCGATCGTCCGGATGTACCTGAACCGAAAGGTTGCGGTTCGCATCGAGAAACTTCAACAGCAATGGAAATCGGGCTCGCAACGAATCAGGAATATTTTCAGCGGTAATCGTTTTGAACAATTCGGGGCTCAGGATTTCGGCTCCAAAATTGGCAATTAATTGACTTAAAGTCCACCCGGAAAACTCACCCTCGCGAACGACGCTTTGAGCATCTCCATGGTCGACTATTTCCCAACTCTCTGCGGCCGAAGACCCACCGATTGCTTTGTTAAACACCTCACCCAAGCGGTGTCCGCCCCACACGTAGCGCTGGAAAATTGGTTCAAAGCGAAGCGGATACAATCGTCAAACCCTCGTCTTAAAAAGAGCAAAAGTCGTCGTCATCAGAACGACTCTGGAATTAAATAACTGCGAATTAAATTGCGGCAGAATGAATCAAGCCAAACCTGCATGATCCATACGAGGCACGTGACCGTCAGTGCCACCCGCCTCAACACCAAACGCCTGCCTCGCAGAGAGCAAGCAACATTGTTGACGGTGCCTGTCCATGTTAACATCGTAGGACTGCGAATGGGGAATTTGAAATCATGAAAATCCCCATATCAAGTGTGTCTCAATGAATTTTTAATTTCCAGTGTATTTCGGCTTCGGACCTTTCAAATATGAATTTTCGCCAATCTAACGAAGATTTATTTGAGTCGAGTCGCATGTCTTTTGGCGAGCATCTCGAGGAACTCCGTAGCGTCCTCGTCCGGGCTCTAATGGGCGTTGCGATTGCCAGCGTTTTTGGTTTTTACTTTGCCGACCAAGTGGTCGAAATTTTGAAAAAACCGCTTGTTGAGGCGATCCTTAAATTTGACCTCGAAGACGCCTCGGATGAACTGGTTGAGCGTTATGGATTTGTGCCCCCCGAATACCTACCGTGGATGCAGCAGGATCAGAGAATACCTAAGCAAGTTCAGATTAGCCCAGCGGAACTCGCACTCGCATTAAAAACCGTGATCCCAGACTTTGCCGAGAAAGTCAATCTAGACCCATTCGGATTCCGCGCGAACCACTTCGATCCGGATCAACTCGTTAACCTATGCCAACAACTCACCAATCCCGCGGATGACAGTTCTCCGACGGCAGAAAAGATTGCCGCAATTAACGCCTCACTCACACCCGCCGATCGTGAGACCCTCTCACGGATCGCGTCGCAAGCGTCGTCCAGCCCCGAAGACCTGAATCAGGTTGTATCGGTGTTTAATCACCTTGTCAAAGCAGAGGCAATCCACCAGGCAGCCGCTTTTGATGATCTACTGGAACTGGATGAATCGAAAGGACTTTGGGCGATGCTTGAACCGCCCGAAACCAAACCGCTCGCCAGCGTCCGAGAACAATTAGAAAAAGAAGACGATCCCGTTCTTACCCAGCGTCTTAATCGCGCACTGATTACTTATGTTTTCAGTGAACAAATGCCCCCGTTTAAAGCGGACTTGGTTCCAATTGAAATTTGGGAAAATGGAGAATTTGAGCCACTCGCCCTCGGGGTCGCTGAACCCTTTACCGTATGGTTGAAGGCGGGCCTATTTACGTCACTGATATTATCAGGGCCGTGGGTTTTCTTTCAGATATGGTCTTTCGTCGCCTCGGGACTTTACCCTCACGAACAAAAGTATATCCATGTCTTTCTACCAATTAGTATTCTTCTGTTTGTTACAGGTGTACTCCTGGCATTCTATTTTGTCTTTCAGCCGGTTTTAGGCTTCCTGTTCTCGTTCAACCGATCCATGGGAATCGCACCAGAAATGCGCATCAACGACTGGCTCAGCTTCGTGATGTTCCTGCCCCTTGGCTTCGGCCTTGCATTTCAGCTTCCGTTAGTGATGTTATTCATGAATCGAATTGGTCTCTTCACCGTCGAAAATTACCTAAGTAAGTGGCGTGTGGCTGTGCTGGTGATTTTCGTTTTGGCAATGTTCCTAACACCCGCCGACCCCATCAGTATGCTGTTACTGGCAGTACCGCTGACATTTCTGTATTTCATGGGAGTTGCGATGTGTAAGTGGATGCCCCATAACGAAAATCCATTTGGTGAAGAAACCACTGCGGGAGTCTAGGTTCCTGCCCTATGCTTCCGATGTGGCTCTACAACCAGTCATTTACCACCCGACGTATTGCCACTGGAAAAGTGATATGGATTGAGTTTTTGTATATTCGCCGCCACCTACGCGCTGTCGTATGATTACAATGCAAACTTCATCGTTACCTTTTTCATCGTTACCTTTGTTACCGAGAAATTCAAAATGACAATGGATCGCTTTCACCTCAATCATTCCTGCAAATTAGTTTTACTAGTCGCGACGGCGGTATATTTGCCACTCCTATGCTTCGTTGCCCCGTGCAGTGGACAAGATAAAACCTCGGCCGAAAACCAGGCGATCAAACAAGTCGAAGAAAGCGGAGGCCGCGTATTAAAAATATCGGCCGCTGACGATTCGCGAGAAGTCAGCTTCTACCTCTCGAGTAAGCCGATTGGCGACGCCCAATTAGCGAACATTAATTCGATCTCAAACATCATCTGGTTAAATTTAGCCGGCACCGAAATTACAGATGCTTCCCTGAAGCAAATCGCACGTCTACCTCAGTTAAAGAAGCTTCATCTGGAACGAACTAAAATCGGCGACAATGGCCTCAAGCATCTCAAAGGAGCCTCGCAACTAACCTATCTCAACCTCTACGGAACGCAGGTTACCGACGCAGGTCTCGAACACATCCAATCACTACCAAAATTGGAAAAGCTTTATGTTTGGAAATCAAAAGTCACCGACGCTGGAATTGCGGCCCTTCAAAAATCTCGCCCCCAACTCATGATCGTCGGCGAACTAAAGCTCAAACCAATTGTTGCCGAGCCCCCCAAGAAACCTGAAACTAAGAAACCTGAAACTAAGAAACCTGAAACTAAGAAACCTGAAA
>JAPOIJ010000259.1 GCA_029979005.1 Planctomycetota bacterium
GATACGTTTGAGTGTGGCGGGCAGGCGTTGGGGAGATTGCCCAATTTGCAAAAGGCGTTCGCCAGCGTTTCCCTCGAGATCGCTCCATTTAATATTTGCGCCACCGATATCGAAACCGAAATAATGCATCTGGGCAGAGCCTATGTGGTGATTGCATTTTTAAGTGCGGACTGAATATCAGCAAATTGGAATTGAAATCCGTGGGAGAGTGCAACCCCGGGTACAATTCGGGAGGAATCGAACAGGCTGTCGGCAAATTCCCCGAGAGCTAATTTGACTGCGAATTGAGGAGCAGGCAAAAATGCGGGGCGACTGACAGCCTGGCCGAGGGCTTTTGTGAATTCAAGGTTGCGAACCGGGTTGGGCGCTGTGGCGTTGACGGCACCGGAAACAGGCTGCTCAATTAACCACTGAATCATCGTGACGAGATCGAGGACATGGATCCACGCCATCCATTGTTTACCGTTGCCCAGAGGACCGCCGAGTCCAGTACGGAACAGTGGAACGAGTTTTTTTAGGGCACCGCCGTTTGGGCCAAGAACGATGCCGATTCGGAGGTGAATGATTCGGACCCCAAGTTCTTCCAGCGGCGCGGTGGCCGATTCCCATTCTCGGCAGACATCGGGGAGGAAACCCCGACCGGCTGGGGCGTCTTCTTCGATAATTCTCTCGCCAGTGTCTCCGTAAAAGCCGATGGCGGATGCCGAGATGAAGACCCGTGGTAAATTTCCAGACTGAATGAGTGAGTTAACTAGACTTTTCGTCCCGTCAACGCGGCTCGAGCGAATCTTTGCTTTTTTGGCGGCCGTCCAACGTCCCTCGGCAATTGATTCACCCATAAGGTTTACCACTGAATCAACCGGCGAGACTTTTTCAAAATCTTCAGGGTTAAGCCCGTTATCCCATCTGATCACACCCTCTAAATTATCACTGAGGCCTGCATCGTGGAGCCGTTGTTTGGCGGCCTTTGGGTTTCGAGAAACAACTGTGACACCTCGGAGTCGCCTGATTAGGTTTTTACCAACGAATCCGGTTCCGCCGGTCAGTAGAGTTGTCATGGATAGCGTTCGTAGTAGGAAGGAACATGAAGGGCTGGTCAGGCAACATAACGCTGCGCACAACAGGTACTTGAATCTGTGTACCGTGTTACCAAACCGAGGTTATTGCGCTGCTGTAACGAGCGATTTCAGGAATTCGCTCCTTCAAATTTGTAACAACTTCGAAGCGGTGCTACCATCCATAGGTAGCTTTTTCCGACTTCGGGGCTCGTTGTGAGCCTACGTGACGGGGACAACCTTGAATTATCATATTGAATTGAATGGAGTACCTGATGGTTTTCTCGCTGAACCATTTGCGAGTCGCTGCTTTAAGTGCATTGGCTGTTATTTTTCTATCCACCCTCAGTTATGCCCAAAATGAAGCGGGTGGCGGAGAGCGTGGCCGATCCTCTGCGGAGGGAACTGAGCGAGGAGCGTCGGAACGTGTTCGTGGAGGCAGAAGGTCCCGCGGTGGCGCAGAGGCGAGGGCGGCGATGAGTCGAGGGCCTCGAAATCAGGCCTCTGAGTCTGGGAAACCTCAGGAGGTTGAAACGAAAGCGGCTGAGAAGGAACAGGCCCAGCCTGCACCTGAAGCCAAGAAGCAACTGCCACCCGCGTTAGCGCAAAGCGTTGCCGATCAATTTAGTTGGCGATCGATTGGTCCGGCTAATATGGGCGGACGGATCACAGCAATTGCCGTAAGCGAACAAGATAATTCGACATGGTGGGCAGCGACCGCTTCCGGTGGCCTGCTAAAAACGACCAACGACGGAAATACCTTCGAGCACCAATTCGATAAGGAAGCAACGGTTTCGATCGGAGACGTTCAAGTCTCCGCGAGTAACCCCGACATCGTATGGGTCGGAACAGGGGAATCGAATCCACGGAACAGCGTTTCCTGGGGAGACGGCGTCTACAAATCGGAAGACGGTGGTAAAACGTGGAAGAACATGGGATTGAAAAATACATTTCAGACCGGTGCTTTAGCGATCCATCCAAAAAATCCAGACGTAGTCTGGGTAGGCGCGTTGGGACGACTTTGGGGGCCAAATCCCGAACGTGGTTTGTTTAAAACCAGCGATGGAGGTAAGACTTGGAAAAAAGTGTTGTTCGTGAACGACACGACGGGCGTGATTGATGTACAGCTCAATCCGAAGAATCCGGATCACCTCTTGGTGGCAACTTACGAGCGTAAGCGGGACGGATTTGATGGAAATGACCCTGAACAACGATTCGGTGCGGGCGCAGGAATTTACAAATCAACCGATGGTGGAGAGTCGTTTGAACGTGTAACCAAGGGTTTGCCCACCTGTAAAATGGGACGAATTGGTTTGGACTTTTTTGAGAAAGATCCAAAATATGTCGTTGCGATTGTTGAATCTGAGAAAATTGCCAAGGAACCGGAGAACTATTCGTTTGCGGGGATTCGCGGTGAAGACGCGGAACTTGGGGCAAAAATAGTCTCGGTGACCAAGGACGGGCCAAGCGACAAAGCGGGGCTCAAAGTTGGAGATATTGTCGCTTCGATCGATGGGAGAGTGGTTCCATCTTATTCGGAGATGCTCAAAGAGATCCACAAGCGACCTGCTGGTAAAACTGTCAAACTCGTGGTCTCGCGGGAGCGGAAGCTGGTGGACATAAATTTGGAGCTCGGTAAGAAACCGGAGCCCAAAGGCTCATCCAGTTCTCAAAATCGTCGGAACGACTTCACCGGAACCTTGGGGGGGCAGGCGGCTAATTTGCAAGACACGCAAGGGCCGGAAGGTTACGAATACGGCGGTATTTATCTTTCTAAAGATGGCGGAACTTCTTGGAAAAGAATCAACTCGCTAAACCCGAGACCGATGTACTACAGCAACATCCAGATCGATCCATTAGATCGCAACAATATTTATGTCTGTGGAACGAGCTTGTATCGTTCAAGTGATGGAGGAGCGACGTTTACGGGAGACGGGGGAAGCGACGGAATTCACGTCGATCACCATGCTCTCTGGATCGACAATAAAGATCCGCGGCATATGATCCTTGGAAACGACGGCGGTGTGCATGTTACTCGAGATCGCATGGAGCATTGGGATCACTACAACCATGTGGCGATCGGACAATTTTATCATGCCAGCGTGGACTCGAATTTGGATTTTAATGTCTACGGTGGTCTTCAAGACAACGGGAGTTGGGGTGGACCATCGCGTGGTAAAGACGGGAGCGGGCCGATCAATTCCGATTGGATCAGAGTGGGCGGGGGAGACGGATTTGTAACGCTCACTGACCCCAATGATCCCAAGCAGATTTATTTTGAAAGCCAAAATGGAGGGATGGGGCGAATTCATCTTGAAACAGGGGAGCGCGGTTTCATTCGCCCTCGTGAGCGCGGTGTGAAATTCCGGTTCAACTGGAAGACTCCGTTTATCCTCTCACCTCACAATTCTCAGATTCATTACAGCGCTGGAAACTATGTGCTTCGGTCGCTCAAAAAGGGAGACGGAGTTAAGCGGATTTCTCCTGAGATCACCAACACAGATCGAGGAGCAGGAAGTGCGATTTCGGAATCTCCGGCGGAAGAAGGGGTCATCTATGTGGGGACGACGGATGGAGCTGTTTGGATGACCAAAGATGGTGGGGAAAACTGGGAGCCTCTGTTTTTCCAACCGGAAGAAGAAGTAGAAGAGAAATCTGAGGAGAAAACACCCCCGAAGAGTGAGGAAACTTCAGCTAAGCCTTCGGGCGATTCAAAAACGGATCCCGTCTCCGGCAACTGGCAGGGACGAATGATCTCAGATCGAATCCCAGAGGATCGTGCAGACTTTAATTTCACGCTGAAATTAACCGATGGAAAAATTTCTGGAGAGGTCGACGGATTCCGTGGAGCGCAAGACATCAGCGAAGGGACTTACAATGCCTCCAGTGGTGCGGTGACGTTCTCGGTTGAAAGTCAGCGCGGTAGCCGTGATTACACGGGTACCATCAAGAATGGAAAATTCAGTGGCGCGATGACTGCTGGTGGTGGGCAATTTGAAGTTGAAATTGAAGCAACGCGCAAAAAGAAAGACCCAGAATTAGGGATGCAGTTAGGGACAGTTTCGCTGTTGACTGCAAGTGTTCAGTATTCTGGCAAGTCTGGTCGAGTTGCTGACCGGTCGAATAATGAAGATCCAATTTCGGGTGAATGGGAATGCGTTATCGAGGATGAAAACGTTCCGGGCGGTAGATTGCAATTTACGCTGGTTCTGACGCAGGGCAAAGGAGACAAGGTCACTGGCAAGGTTAGTTCGCAGATGGGTGAATCGGAAATTGTCGATGCGGTCTTCAATGCGAAAACCAAGAGGTTGTTGGTTTCTGCTTCTAACGAAGAGTTCGACCTCGAATTCAAAGGGACGGTTTCCGACAATGACATTTCCGGCATGGTGGAAGTCAATGGCGGTGAATTAGAAGTTGAGTTTTTCGGTAAACGTGCTGCTCCGCCTAAAGAGACAAAGGTGGAGAAGAAAGCAGATAAACCTAAAGCAGATAAACCTAAGTCTGATAAACCTAAGTCTGAGAAACCTAAGTCTGAGAAACCTAAGTCTAATACGGCAAAGGGGAAAGGGTCACCGGGAGGCGACGCAAACAAGGCTGGTGTGAA
>JAPOIJ010000200.1 GCA_029979005.1 Planctomycetota bacterium
AAAAAACGGACGATATCTTGATCGGAAAACCGATTTCCGATCCGTGTTTGGAGAAATTTTCTCTGATCATTTCGGCAACACCCCGAAGCAGTTAGACGATGTCATCCCCACCTACGCACAGGCGAAAAAAGAGAACCCCAGCGATTTCAAAAAACTCGGCTTCATCTCCTAGTTTTTCCACTTGGCCAACCGGTAGGCCGAGTTTAAATCCACGCACACCAACCATTCCCCAATAACAAAGGCCCGGCCGGGATTTCCCGACCGGGCCTTTTCAGGAGGAACTGATCTATTGTTAAATCAGATTAGAAAGCAATCTGGAATCGCGTGCCGAATACGCTGCCGTCTTCGCCGCTATCCAAATCAACATCAGTGTAGTTGAACAAGGCTCGAACATTCTTGTTCAGGTACCAGTTCAAGCCAACCGTCCAGGACTCAGCCTCGTCGCCACCATTCAGGTCGGTGTAGTCAAGATTAGACCAACGGAGAGTAGCTTCCCATGCCCCAAGGCCACCGTTGTCGAGGAACTTGGTTCCTGGTGATACACCCTTGAATACACCCGAAGCGGTGTCGTAGCTGCGGCTCTCACCCGTCAGTACGTAGCTAGCTTGAACGTAGTAACCGTCAAGGTCTCCGCCAGTCGCGGCGTCAACGTCCGCCTCAATCCACTCGGACTGTAACGAGAAGGAATTGAGTTTTAGGGCTGCTTCTAAGCCAAGCAACGATGTGTCGTCGACATCGCTTATCTTGTACTTCGTGCTTGGCGCCATAGCGTGATCACTGGAGAACTTGTAGCTCGCTGTGTCATCATCCCTGTGGCTATAGCCAACGCCCAAATGTAATAACTGTGAGCCATCATCATTCTTGTATGGCAAGCCAGTTACCCGAGCCGTGGCAGCGTAGCCATCGCCCTTGTAGTTGCCGTAAGAGTCGTCCGCACCGCGGAAGATTCCGACGGCTCCGGTCACGCGTTGATCGGCGTAGTTGTTGTACAACATCACACCGGCGCTGCGACTTGGTGACAGTCGATTGACGTTTGCGCGTTCGATACTGGTAATGTTGTTGCTGCTCATCTGTTCCTCAAGGCTGAAAGGTTCCTTGAACTGCCCTACCCGAACGTTGCCCAGAGCAGGCACACCCTTGATGCCAAAGTATACGTCTTTAAAGTCCGCATCGCCGCCCGCGAAATCGTACTGCATTTTGAAGTCGTAACGCTCCTGGATTTGACCGGAGACATACAGACGAGCACGGCGGAAAGTATCGCCGTCAGACATGTAGTCGTCGTCCGAAGAGAAGGCGTTATCCCAGTGTATTCTGCCACCGATACGGAGCTTGTTTTTTCCGTCTGCGGTTTCAAGTCGAAGACTGTCCTTCCAAGTGACATTGATGTCGTTATCAGCTGCCTGAGCGGTAACGCCCAGTGCTGCCGTCATTGCAATCGCGATTGCCGTCTTGCACCTATAGTTAGATGGTACTGTTTTCATTTTATTAGTAGTATTGGACTCCAAGTTTTCACTAGGCCCGGTTGATTGTTTGCAACCGTTTACAAACGTCCAAAACCGAGACCCTATCGTTTCAAATTATTACAGAAAGTAATTTAATGTTACGATTGAGTTACAGGGCTATCGCTTGGTCAACAACTGGTTTCATGGCTTAATTCAAAAAGTAATTTGTAACAAACAAGAGACTGGGCCTTCGGCATATTGTGACATTAGGAGCGTAGAAAGAAAACGTGTTCACGAATGTGCAAGAACACGCAACTGCAAATTGTAATGAAACAAAGCATGAAAATGATGGCGCTGGCTCTGGGCCTGGCGGTAACAGTTAGCGGCCAAGCGTCTAGCGTAGATGTCAAACTCCCTGCTTACAAAAAGGTTTCCGGAGTTTCCGGAACATTGAACTCGGTCGGATCAGACACTCTCAACAACATGATGGCGCTTTGGGCTGAAAGCTTTCAGGCACTCTATCCTAACGTCAAAATTCAAATAGAGGGCAAAGGTTCGTCCACAGCTCCTCCAGCTCTCATCGAAGGCAGCAGCCAGATCGGCCCAATGAGCCGCCCGATGAAGGCTACTGAAATTGACGCCTTCGAAAAAAAGTTTGGCTACAAACCCTCAGCGGTGGGTGTGGCGATTGACGCCCTGGCCGTTTTTGTCCACAAAGACAATCCTGCAAAAGGGTTGACCCTGAAGCAAATTGACAGTGCATTTTCCAGCACCTTCAAACTAGGCGGCAAACCTGCCAAGAATTGGGGTGATCTCGGTTTGAGCGGTGCATGGAGTAATCGTGCAATCAGTCTTTATGGCCGTAACAGCGCTTCTGGTACTTACGGTGTGTTCAAGGATATTGCGCTTTCAAAAGGTGACTATGCCTCGAACGTCAAAGAGCAGCCCGGTTCCTCCGCTGTGGTGCAAGGTATCGGTAGTGACCTCGGCGGGCTTGGCTATTCAGGTTACGGCTACAAAACCTCCTCCGTACGCGCACTTCCTGTTAATGGCTACCCACCAAGCGCCGACAATGCGTTAAGTGGTAAATATCCGCTGGGACGCGTCCTGTACGTTTACTACAACCACAAACCAGGAACAAAACTCGATGCGACAACTCGGGAATTCCTCAAGTTCACCTTGAGTCAACTTGGGCAGGAAGTTGTCGTAAAAGACGGATACTTTCCACTAAACGCTGGTGCGGCTAACCGTTTCCGCAGCAAGCTTAAGTAAGAATCTCTCAAGCTAGGGTGCTATCTAACTTGGGAATGCTCAGCGGCGTGTGGGGCGGGCGAAGTGCCTGCCCCACCGTCCTGTCCAACCCTCCTAACGGATAGCACCGACTAAACTGAGCATAACCCCAATAGCACCCACTCGAGAACATGGCTACCAATAGCCACTCCCTTCCTGATCCTAGTCGGTTCCAAGTCTCCAAAAGAGTCCTTTGGGTCGACCGGTTCATGAATAGTTTCATTAAGGTCGGCGGCTTCGGCGTTATCGCCGCGATCTTCTGTATCTTTCTTTTCATCCTCTGGCAGATCATACCCCTTTTCCTAGGAGCAGAAACGAAGCTCGCAGGGAAAATTGATTTTGGCAGGAATGATTTTGAAATATTTGGCATAGACGAGTGGGGCGAGCTCCCTTTTGTAGCTGGGACAAACGGGGTATTTTATTTCGCGGATTTGCAGCGCGAAGCCACCGTTGATGACAAACATGCCACTCGCACCTACAACGTCCAATCAGGCAACATCGCCCTTGGCGAACGCGGTATTTTTCAAAAGGAAATTTTTACGGGTGAGATCTACCAATCTGTTCATTTTGACCCCGGCCCGGGTTTGGTTATTTACTCAAACACAAACGGTCAAGTGCGCTTGACCAAGATCGACTACTCCCCTGTTTTCAAAGAAGACAGCAGTCGTGAAATCGATGTTCAAATCGAAACCGAGCCCCCCTATCAACTGGGAACACATGGCCAAGCGATTGTCGATATCGACGTTTTGGAAACGGCCGAAAAACGTATCATCGCCACCGTTCAAGAAACCGAAAACGGCACTAACGAAGTAAACCTGCTTTTCTTCAAAGCTGCTGGAGGGTTGTTCGATGACGGGGGAGTTTCTCCAGAAGGGTACGTGCTTATAAGAGACACGATACCCGGCAACCCGGTTCGTGTTTTAATCAACGGCGCTGGGGATTCACTGATCGTAGCCGATGATAACGATCGTCTGCATTATCTCCGTCGCGAAGCCGATGACAATATCTCCAGCGAACCAAGCGGAGGGGGATTACTTGGGGAGCTTGGCGGTGAAGCAGCACATGACGTTGTAGATCCTGTCCAAGCACCTTATCAGTTTGTTCACAAGCAAACCTTCGACCCTCTTGAGAGTTACCCAGATACTAAAATCGCCTCGCTGCACTGGTTATTCGGAAGGGGCTCCCTTGTACTGACGGGAACCAAGGGAGAGCAACTCATCCTGAGTAGCTACAGCAAAGCGGAAGGCGGTTTGACCTACGCTCAGATCAACCAGTTTCCCTCGCTAAAAAGTGGCGCTGAACTCTTTGATTACAGTCGCCGGAACCGAGCCTTTCTCGTAACGAACGGCTCGGAGGTTCAGTTGCAATTCGCCACAACAGGAGCCACCCGCTGGCAGACTGATCTAGGATACACCCCCAAGCTCGCCGGGTTCGGCCCGAAATACGATCTACTCCTATTCGCTAACGAACGAGGCGCGTTGGACATCCATTACCTCGACGACCCTCACCCTGAAGCTGGCTGGAAAGCGTTTTTCGGTAAAATTTGGTATGAAGGTCAACCGGAGCCAAAATACACGTGGCAATCTACGGGCGGTGAGTCGTCATTCGAACCGAAACTCTCGATGGTTCCGTTGATAGTTGGATCACTGAAAGGGACGCTTTACGCTCTGATGTTTGCTGTACCAATCTCCATTTTGGCTGCGCTTTATTCCTCACAATTTCTTTCACGACGCTGGAGCAAAGTCATCAAACCGACAATGGAAATCATGGCCTCTCTTCCTTCTGTAGTTCTTGGTTTTTTGGCTGCACTTTGGTTGGCTCCTATTCTCGAAACAAAAGTACCATCCATCATTCTTATCATCCTAATGATTCCGGGTATCTCGTTGTTATTCGGATACAGTTGGAGCCGATTACCGAAAAACACACGAGCGATCCTGCCGGAAGGAAGTGAGTTTTGGGTATTGATCCCGATTATGGCGATAGCTACTTGGGTCGGTTGGACATTAGGGCCTATTCTCGAGCAAATCCTATTCGGAGGCGATTTTCGCCAATGGTGGCCGAAGGTCACGGGGACTCCTTTCGAACAACGCAATTCTCTTGTTGTAGGTTTTATGATGGGCTTTGCGGTGATTCCGATCATTTTCACCATCGCGGAGGACGCAATGAGCAACGTGCCAATTTATCTTCGGAGCGCCGCTCTCGCCCTTGGCGCCAGTCGTTGGCAAACCGCTTGGCGCGTTGTTCTACCAACTGCTGCAGCCGGGATATTTGCTGCAGTCATGATCGGGTTCGGTCGAGCAGTTGGAGAAACGATGATCGTCGTAATGGCTACCGGAAACACGCCGATCATGGAGTGGAATATTTTTTCCGGCATGCGAACACTCGCCGCAAACATCGCTGTGGAATTACCCGAGGCACCACAGCACAGCACGCTTTACCGGGCTCTATTTCTCGGAGCCATGCTTCTTTTTATATTAACCTTTACCATCAACACCGTTGCGGAAGTGATCCGACAACACCTCCGAAATAAGTTCAAAGCCGTAAGCGACTAAAATGAAAATCGAACAACTAAAACAACGCCCAGCAGGTGAACCCATGGTCTGGTTGACAGGTATGGGCTTAGCGCTTGGCACGGTCATGGTGGCTTATCTTCTTTGGGTGATATTCGCCAACGGCATCACCGTGTTTTGGCCAAAACCGGTTCAACTGGTGCAACTCAAGGCCGATAGTGTTTTCAAAATTGGCCAAACCAATCAAATCGCCGGAGCTATCACCATAAATCGGGAAATCTCAGACCGGGATGATGGTAAACGTGAATTCCAATTCTTCGTCGGCAACAAGGACTCCTACGGGTTCATGTACAAGTTCATTCCACAAGACGACGTTAAGGAACTCTCGCTTCCGAAAAACATCATGGTCGCTGAACGACTGGAGTACGGCAACGCTATCTTCTTTCCTGTCCAACTGAATCTTGGGACTAACAAAGTGGTTGCATCGGGCGAGCCTAACTTTGTTGCCGAAATCCATCGTGTGGTAGAAGAGTGCAACGCTCGCCGCGAGAAATACACGGAACTAGAAAAGAAAGACATCGGTCGAATCAACAATGCAATACGTAAAATTGACATTCGCCAAAAAGCAATCTCTGCATCAAACACAGAGGTCGAAATTCAGGCCAATGCCTCACTCACTCAAGAACTGGAGCGCTTGACCGAGGAGAAAGCGGATTGGGTAGTTGAATATGAGGGTTTGGCCAGTCAAGCCGAAGCACTACGATTAGAACAAAAAAAAGACACGCTTACATACCGCTTGGCTACCGGCGAAATCAAGACACAGGCAATCGGCGAAATAGTTGACATATACCAACCCAACCAGTTTGATTTATGGGACAAGATCGGATTTTTTGTGGAGCACTTTTGGGGCTTCCTAACAGAGAATCCACGCGAAGCGAACACCGAAGGCGGCATTTTTCCAGCAATATTTGGCACTTTTGTAATGACAGTTTTAATGAGTGTTGCCGTGATGCCTTTTGGGGTACTGGCTGCAATTTACCTGCGTGAGTACGCCAAAGATGGCGTGTTCGTCCGAGGGGTTCGAATTGCTGTGAATAATTTGGCCGGCGTACCATCAATCGTGTTTGGCGCATTCGGCGTTGGATTCTTCATATCCCTCGCCGGAGGGACGATCGACAGACTGTTCTTTCCGGATTACGTCGCCAGCAAAGTTCCATTCTTCGGGACAGGCGGAATTCTATGGGCATCCCTCACTTTGGCGCTCATGACCGTGCCAGTCGTGGTCGTGGCCACAGAAGAAGCTTTGGCGTCCGTCCCCCGTGCAGTTCGCGAAGGTGCATTGGCATGCGGAGCTTCAAAGTGGCAGACTATTCAACGTGTCGTCTTGCCAGCTAGCGCCCCCGGACTATTAACGGGCTTAATTCTGGCGATGGCCCGTGGTGCCGGTGAAGTTGCCCCGTTAATGTTGGTTGGGGTGGTGAAGTTGGCTCCGGAACTCCCTATAGACACCGTCCCGCCTTTCATTCATTTAGATTATAAATTTATGCATCTGGGTTTTCACATTTACGATGTGGGATTTCAATCCCCCGACTCAGAAGCAGCCAAGCCGATGGTCTTTGCCACTACATTTTTGTTAATCCTCCTCGTGGTGGTCATGAATCTGACTGCAATTCTGATTCGAAATCACGTGAAGAAAAAATACTCCTCAAGCGCATTTTAACCCTACTGAGCATGACTGAATTGATGAAAAAACCAGCACCCACAAACCAAACGGCACCTCTTCAAACAGAAAGACAAGCACTTGGCAAAGCGCAAGCAACGACCGATCAAATCGAGAAGCACCTAATCAAAGTTAGTGATGATTTCTCGTTTTGGTACGGGAAAAACCAAGTATTATTTGATCTGAATCTTGCGATACCAAATCGAAAAGTCACCGCACTGATTGGCCCCTCTGGCTGCGGAAAAAGCACATTGCTGCGCTGCTTTAACCGCATGAACGACCTGATCGAAGGAATCCACCATACAGGCTACATTAGTATCAGCGACCAAAGTATTTTTGATCCATCATTGGAAATCATTTCACTGCGAAAAAAAGTCGGGATGGTGTTCCAGAAATAT
>JAPOIJ010000024.1 GCA_029979005.1 Planctomycetota bacterium
CAATCACAACCCAACCGTCCAGATAAAGACGCTGGGAGACTAATGAACACAAGTCACTCAAACCGAACTTCTTCCGGAAGATTGGGAATTCGAGTCGGTGATTTCGATGCAACCGTTGCCAAAAAAATGGGAATTGATGCGACGGAAGGTGTCCTGATTCTAGCCATCCAACCAGGCGGAGAAGCACACCGTGCAGGTCTCGTGCCCGGCATGATCTTGACTGAGGTCAATCACAAAAAGATCGAATCTCTGAGTCAATTTAACCAATTGATGAGCGAACTAAATCTAGATGAAAGCTTGCTTTTCTTGACCATGAGTCAAAATGGCTCACGATTCGTTGTGATTGACAGTTAGTCATTTGATTTTTTTCAGCTGGCTCTCATATTTGGGAGCCTTTTTTTTACACAAAATTTAATCATTAAAGCATTGTCTCTGAGCGTTCCCTCAAAGTAGATTCTGCAAATCTCCAAGCCGAATCCCCCATTCGCTGGGAGACAGGACCGTTTCAAGAGCCAACTCTCACCAGCGGTCCCGCTATTGTGCCTCCCGACTTTAAACGGTGCATCGACTCCGATAAACTCGTTCTCTAAACCGACTTTATTTTTTTGCACCTAGTTTCTTAATTTGATTCACTATAATTCAATCCATTAACAACGAACCTGGTTAACCTGAACTGAAACCAAACCCTGAAATCAAACCTGGTTAACCTGAAACCATCTACTGAAAGCCCTCTTATGAAATTCACTCAGTTCATCACCGGCCTCCTATTGATCGGATTGATCACGGGGACGATCCTTGCTCCTCGAATACTGTGCGCCGAGGAAGCTCGCGCCCCAATGAAAGTCAATGAAGCTGAAATTCGTGAATGTGCAAAAGTTTTTGCCAACGCATTTAACGCGGGAAATGCCAAAGCGATCGCTGCTCAATGGACAAAGGATGGTGACTACACCAACGAGGCGGGGATTGAGTTCAATGGACGCGAAGCGATCGAGAAGGAATACGAAAACTTCTTCAAGCAGTTTCCCGGCGTCAAAATCAAAATCGATATTGATGAAATTAAGATGCTTTCGGAAACCAGCGCGATCGAAGAAGGCACCGCGACTCTCGGTGAACTCGCTCCCGTCGAATGCCATTACGTTTTGATCCATGTAAAGAAGAATGGCAAATGGCTGATCGCCTCGGCACGTGATATGCGAATTGAAGCGAAATCAAATTTCGAACGTTTCAGCGAACTTGAGAAGCTGATTGGTACGTGGAGCCACGAAACCGATGCAGGAAAAATTGAAACAACCTATCGCTGGATTGCCAATAAAAAGTTTATCGAAAGAGACTTTTCAGTTTCGATTGATGGGAAAACAACATTGTCAGGTACTCAAATCATCGGTTGGGAGCCGTCCAGCCAACAAATTACGTCGTGGCTATTTGACTCTACCGGCGGCAATGGAGTTGCTACCTGGTCTCCCACCACCAACGGATGGATGATTCAATCAAGTGGCGTCACCGATGACGGCACCGTAACGGCAGCGACCAATTATTGGAATTTCCTGGACGACGATACGATCACATGGAAGTCAACCAATCGAATCATGGGAAATGAACCGCTTGCGGAAACCGCCGAATTAACCCTCAAGCGAATCAAATAATTTCCGTCGTCTCTCCATAACAACAAGTACACACGATCCATAAACTGGAATAAACATGAGCAAACATATTTTTACACTAACAGCCCTTCTTACCGCCTTTGCATTTCTACAGCACAATGAATGTGTTGCACATGGTTTTGGCGGATACCACAACGCAGCTGTTCGCGCGGCTGCCGTAAACCGGGCTGCGAGAGTCAGTCGCGGTATCAATATTGGCGTAGCCGCGGCCCCTTACCGACGCTACGGTTACCCACGCTATCCAGCCCCAGTACCCGTCGCGCCATACTACCCGGCTTACAACCCAAGCGTTCCGTTTCCGGACATGCCCGGCCCGGGACCAGCCAATTTGGATAAGCTCGTTGGAAAGCCAGCAGCTCCCAATAATTCGCGTGCCAGTTCGCTAGATTCACTAGACGCTGCATTGAAGCAAATGAGCCTGCCCTCTGACGCCGGGCTTCCTGCAACTCCCGCGAAGTAAACGCTAGGCTTGTTCGCATAGCCTAATTAGAGACCTCAACGGTGAGGTCTCTTTTTTTTGCGCAACTCTCGCACTAGCCATTCGGGCAGCGACCGACCAAAGTAGAGATCACTCAAGAAGAATAGCTCAAGACGATTAGACAACTCGGCTATTGATCTTGCTGAAGCATCTCCAGCCCCTCCGAAAGAGCGTCCACCATCGAGTCGACGTCCGACTCATTCAACACCGTTGAAAGCGCCGCTGAACATGTATTGATCATCATAAAACCACGCTCATAAAGAAAATTCACAAGGAATTCAATTTGCTTATTTTCTGATGCGTCCGAATACGTCTCTCTATATCCTGTCGGAGGATTGGATTTTAAGTGGACGCGAAACATCGAACCGGCGCCTGTCACGCAAGCATTCGCTCCCACAGATTCGATTGCCTCGGAAATTTTTAGACGTGAATAATCACCAAGCTGGTTGAGCCGATCTACCGCCTCACGATCAAATAATTCCATTGCCACCCGACCTGCCGTCATCGTCACCGGATTTGCCGAGAATGTCCCAGAAAACGGAAACGGCAGTCGATCCCTTGTGGGGTCAAGCACCGACATGAATTCATCCTTGCCAGCCAACCCGCCTACTGGAAAACCACCTCCGATTATCTTACCCAAGGCGGTTAAATCCGGTTCAACATCGTACCAGTCTTGAGCGCCTCCCCAGCCCATTCGAAAAGTAATCACTTCATCGAGCAAGAAGATGCAATCGTGATCAAGTGTCCATTTTCGAATTGCTTCCATGTACTCCTGACTTGCGGGAATCAATCCAACTCGATGGGGTAGAGGATCAATTAACACACAAGCCAATTCGCTTGCATGTCGGTCCAATAGCTCGAGCGTTTGACTAATATTATTAAATGGAAACACGATGACGTCATCCAGCGCCGCCTGGGGAGTCCCTTCGACAACTGGAACACTTTGCGGCGCTGAAACGTTCCCCCAATTCTCGGGATTGGATTTCTGGCTGACTTCTGCATAGTCATAGGTTCCATGATAAGCCCCTTCCGACTTCGCAATTTTAGGGCGCCCCGTAATTGCTCTGGCTGCCTTAATTCCCGCCATCACCGCTTCGGTTCCCGAATTCATGAATCGGATTTTCTCAAAGCCTTGGTTCCGATCACAGATATGTTGAGCAAATCGCAGTTCAGCTTCAGTAGCCATTGTAAATGCGGTACCCTGCTGAAGCTGACGGGTTATCGCGTCAACGATTACAGGATGGGCATGACCGTGGATTAAAGACGCCATGTTGTTGGCAAAATCAACTCGAGTCACACCATCTATGTCGGTGACTCGGCTTCCCTTGCCAAAATCAACGTAATCCGGATTGGGCCTGCGAAAAATTGTATTCCTACTGATACCGCCGGGGAGTACCTGAAGAGCTTCTTTGTACAAAGACTGGCTTTTTGTTTGCGGTCTCATTCTTCTTTTCAATCGAAAAACAACTTAAATCCAAGATCACTCAACTCGCTGCTAATAAACCGGTTTCCCGGTAGCGCTGGCAAACAACCCGGCCTCATCAAAGATAATACGATCTTCGTAATCATTGAACCAAATCGCTTCAGGATTCCGCCCCACGATTGCAATTTTCCCGCGATCCCTTGCGTCAGCCGCATTTCGATAAAGCTTGAAAATCAAGACACCATTTTCACCATGAGGAACGTCCATGGGTTCATCGGTCACCGCACAGACTTCCGTCTTACCTTTGTAATGAGTAATCGATAGTCTCGCGTGAGCTTCGATGCCTGAAAGGCCTTTCTGCGATTCATTAAGAATTCTCCAAGCTTCTTCAATCGACAAGTTAAAGGCGCGATGACCGACAATGTCACGTCCGCAATAAAATCTAGAATTTTCAATCCCATTACGTTTAAGCTCACGCTGCAAAATGCGGAGTGCATCCGGATTATCATTGATTCCTTTGATGATGGGCGACTGATTATCAATGTTCACCCAGTTACGGCTTTTTAATTGTCTTACCGAACGAAGCGTATTGTCCAACCAAACCAACCCACCACCTGGATCGGTAAGATACTGCCCCTCCGAGTCTTTTTTAAGAAACTCATCCGGATGATTAAAATGAACGACAAATCGAAGATTGACGCGAGGATAGGCCTCATGAAACCCGTCCAACATTCTGAAAAACGCATCATCGAACCGGTCTGGATAAAAGGCCAGCTCTTTCGTGCCAAGGCGAATATTCTCAATTCCCGCGTCCGCTAGAGATGCCCACCAATTGCCAATAATCTTATTGCTAAGAACCATTGGATCGCCACCGGACATCAGGATCTCTCTCAGCTTCTCGCGACCAGTCTCAGGATGCTTGCCTCCATTCGCTTCCACTTCTTGGTTGTGGGCAATAATGTAGCTACAGATTTCATCAACCTTTGCCAACCCCTTCGGCGCCATCGCTCCATCTGGCCGCGACACATTCTTCTTGGCAATGAGTTCCTCGCGGTAACAAAATCGACAATGAGCTGAGCAGGTTGACGCAACATAAATGAGGCCAATCTCATATTTATGTAACAAGCCTTCTACTGGACTGTAATCCATCTGCTTGCCTGGATCTTGTGAACCGGCAAGATCAAAGGTCTCAGCAGGACTCGCCTTGATCAACTGTTGAATCGCTGCGCTATTCTTGGCCTGCTCAAAATAATGCCGAGTAATCTTAACAGGCATGCGAGACTCAATATCTCTTTCGGTCCCCTTGATTTCTACCAAAGCCGCCAATTCGTCTTCGCTATAGAAGCTCTGCATCTCCGAGGGAACAGATTTATCGATAAACTTTTTTAACCCCGCCGTAATCTGGCGATCGTACTTCCCCTTCTCGATCGAACTCACAAAAGACTGAGCCTTTTCTGACGCGGTGAAATTGGATATCGTTGACATGGCAGGGTTCCATCGAAATAAGAATTCAAATCTCAGATTAAAAAAACCGGAGCGGCCGCACACTAACTCCCGGTTCCGTCATGTTAGCCATCGGCCCGCCACAATCAACCCGAACCTCTCGAAGCTTCAATTCAATAGGAGGCTCGAAATGGTCAATTTCGAAGTCGTTCACAAAATCACTCAAAAGAGCAGGGATTTTGACGATTTTTCGAAAAATGAATTATCCCCGACTCCCAAGCATTCGTGAGAACAATCCAAATTGTAGACGTTGTATTTCGACCAACCGAATATCAACCCGAATTTGCAATCCAATTTAACTGACTCGCCGATGCCAAAAGAGGTCGCAACGATAGCGGCAGCAAAAGCAAGCAAACGAGAATCTTTTAATTTGCCGAATTGAAAATGACGACAGCAGCAACGACTGCCGCAACTCCTGTCAGAACGGCCATTAGAATTTTCACCCAACTGTAGGGACGCTGACCTTGAATCTCACCAGTCACCGCGTTTACAAAAATCTGATAGGGTTTATTTTTAAACCGATAAGTCATCAAATAGACTGGTAGCAACAAGTGTTTGTAAGTCACTGCGTCGTACCGCGATTTGACAGAATGAACACGTTGCTTATCCCCACCAATACGCCCGCGAACATCCGATAAAATTTCTGCGTCTATCCGCTTCTTTCCATTTTCAAATCCCCGATCCAGCTCAATGTCATAAGTTCGTGCGAGATAACCGGCGAGATATTGCTGAGTAAAGGGAACGCATTGTGTCAGCGGCCACGGTTCCAAAGCGATGATATAGTTTTCGGGAAGCCCCTGACTGGCGACAACCAAGACATCATCAAAGAAACGTTGAAATCTTCCTGACGCAGGATACCAACGTGTGCGAGTCTCCGTTCGCTTGTTTTTCCCCGTGCCGACACGAACCGTATAGTTTTCTCCGCGCTCTCCCGAGTAAACATTAAACGTGAGGGAGTCGAAAGTCCAATAAGGAAGATATACCCCATTAAACTTCCCTTGCGCACCTCGCTTTTTAAAATCCCCTGGTGCGAACCATCTCGATTTCACCCACTCTTTCAGCTTTCCCTGAACGGTGCTCCGCTCTACCAAAAACGGCAAAACACCGTCCACCGGAACTCGTTTTGTGGCGGTGTGCACGTTTTCGCGTTGGATCGGTGAGCCGCAGTAGGGACAATCAGTGCTAGTTAAAGTCCCGGAGAAAACAACGACACCGCTACAAGAATCACAGCGCACTTCACTGCAGCCAGTTACCCCTTCCGCTTCAGTTGCCTTTGCTTCTTCATCTAACTCACGAAACTCGACAATCCGTTCGAGCATGGCGTGAAAGTCTTGCTCCACTACCTCGCTGTCGGTAGTAAGCTCGACGTCCTTCTCAAAACCGCAATACGGGCATTTCAGTTTTTGCTGGCCGATATTGAACTCAAAATCCGCTCCACAGCTTTCGCATGGAAAAATTCGTCCTTTGCCTTCGTCCGTGGTCGCGCCGACAACATCGCTGCGACCAAGGACCTCTTGCATTTCAGATTCCGGAGATTCCATATCCCTTTCGCTCGACTTAACTAGCCCCAAAACGAGCTTTTAAGAATTCAATCGTTACCTACAAAAACGTATTTTTTTCGTCACAGCAAACTCGCGTTTACAAATTTCCGGGACATAGCAGACCATGCCTCCCGATCCACTAACCTGGCGGAGGGGGAGGGGGAACCGCACCAAAGTGGCCTGACAGTTGGGGAACCTGTCCCGCCGTCATCCACTGCCCCAGCGACGGTGACCAGACGTTAGTTGTCGCAAGAACGCCACCGCTTTGAATCATTTGAATTAGCTGAGCGTCATTGTAAGGGCCTTGCGCCTGGCCATTCACTGAGATGTGCCAAGTTGCCTGTGGCGGCGCCGGGGGCGCCGACAATCCCGGAGATTGGACCATTTGGTTGGCCATCGCAAACCCCATCCCCAACCCCATGCCGTCGGCAGCACCACCGCCAGCGGGATTATCAGCCGCTGCCATCATTGCATTACCCATCTGGAACTGCTGGAATCGATTCATGTCACCAATCACCCCCATACTACTGCGGGTATCGATGGCTTTCTCAACTTCCTCCGGTAAGGAAATATTAACAATGTTAAGCTGAGGGACATCAAGGCCATACTCGTCGTCAACTCGCTCAAGAACCGCCTTGCGGAGTTGCTCCGAGAACTCACCATATCGACTTGCCAAATCAAGCGCCGCGACTTTCGACTCACCTAACAAATCTGCCAAAGCGGTGATTAAAATCGATCGCATCAGCTCACTGATTTCATCAGCTTCAAATGACGAATCCGTGCCAATCAACTCTTTCAACAACGCCTTCGGATCCTCCGCTCGCAGAGAATAAGTTCCAAAAGCCCGCAGTCGAATCGGACCAAAATCCGGATCCCGGAACATTATTGGATTCGGCGTCCCCCATTTTAAATCAGTGATCTGACGCGTACTAACAAAGTAGACCTCTGAACGGAAAGGACTATTAAAACCATGCTTCCAACCCATGATCGTACTGAGAATTGGAATATTGTCGGTGGTTAATTTATAGTTACCGGGCTCGAATACATCAGCAATTTCGCCTCGATGGACAAGAACTGCCATCTGGCCAGGCCGAACAATAAGCTCGGCACCATTCTTGATTTCGTTTTGGTACCGTGGAAAACGCCAAGCAATTGTGTGCCGCGAATCGTCAATCCATTCAATAATGTCGACGAGTTCATTTCGCAGCTTGTCAAACAAGCCCATTTAAAGACTCCTGGAAGAAGAGATTCAAAAGCAAGTCGCAGGCAAATTACCGCGACCGGTCAAGTATAGCACTGCGGTTAAACCCGTCAAATACCGTGAGGACCGCTCTTCGCCGCTTCGCAGACAGGTTTGCTACACCAAACACGAGGTTTTAAGTTACCCGAAATGTTCGCCACGCAAGTTTAACATGCCTACCGGCAGTGTTCTTGATCAGCAACGACGCTAAATCCCCACTTAGCCATATCGGAAAATCACTGAGCCTACGAAGCCTGAATCCACCGAAATAAAACCGACATTCCCTGGCCACCGCCGACACATAATGTGGCCACACCCAGTGCCCCCACTTCGCCACGCTGCTTCAACCGGTCATGAAGTGTCATCACCAATCTCAATCCACTCGCTCCCAGAGGATGCCCTAACGCCAGCGCACCTCCCCACGTATTGACCCGTTCCATTGGAATCTCGAGATCCGCGACGGAAGCCAAGACCTGAATCGCAAAAGCCTCGTTAATTTCAAACGCCGCAATTTCTTTCGCCGTAATGCAATTACGCTCGAACAACTTCTGTGTTGCCGGCACAGGGCCTAACCCCATTAGCTCTGGTGACACATGACCGTATTGGACGTCCACAATCTCCAGCCCAGCCGCAATCCCTAGCGACTTTGCATACGCTGCCTCCAAGACCCATCCACTGGTCGCCCCATCGGTCAGCGGAGAAGACGTCGCTGCGGTAACGGTACCTCCCTCACTAAATGCCGGAGGTAAACTCGCAATTTTTTCGCGATTCACGGGATACCTGACGAATTCATCAGCACGAATTATGCAGGGATGCAATTGTTCCGAGTAAGCTCCACTTTGATGTGCCTGATGAGCAAGGGTATGACTCCGTTCTGCAAAATCTTCTTGTGCTACGCGGTCAAACTGAGGATATTTCAAAGCCACTTCCTCTGCAGTTTGACCGTTCGGGATGTAGGCGTGCTGATTGACGGCCTTAATCTTTGCAGACTCGGAAAAATTTGCTCCGCGTCGTGGAATCCGACTCATCGATTCAATGCCCGCGGTCAAAAACTTTGTACCCAATGAAGCTTTTACGCGAGCTGCCGCCACCGCTACCGCTTCCAGACTACTTGCGCAAAGACGATTTACGACCATGCCCGGCACTTCCAAACCAGCCCCAAGCGCGGCTAGGCGACCGAGGTTGTACCCCTGCTCATGTTCAGGGTAGGCACAACCAACAATTAAATCCTCTGGGCCAGAATTCCATAACTCCGGAAAGCGACTTGCCTGAGCATTCAATATCTCGACCAATAGGTCATCTGCTCGGATATCTCGGTATGCACCTTTGAATGAGCGTCCAAAAGGAGTCCTAAGTCCCGAAGTAAAAATCGCTCTGGGCATCGTATTATCACAATTAAAAAAGAAATTGAAGCTGAACAAACTGGCGAACGCTTTTTTGCAATCAGCCATTTTCGGGCAAACCCCCGACAAATAAAAACAGCACTTGGGTCACTACAACGACACAAGCAAACCGTCTGGCATTCCGAGTTGCGATTCTGTCACACCGGGGGCAAGCTTTTCGACTTGGAAAGATTCACCTTTCGGTGTGAAGACTCCTAAATCAGTGACGACCTTATGAACCACTCCTTTGCCAGTCAGCGGAAGCGTACAACGGTGCATCAATTTCACCTCCCCGCGTTTTGAAAAATGAGTCAACATAACGATTACCAATTTAGCACCATGAACAAGGTCCATCGCGCCTCCCATCCCCGTTACCTTTTTCCCTGGGATCATCCAGTTTGCAAGACTTCCTTCCGCATCGACCTGCATTCCGCCCAGCACACAAACATCAATGTGCCCCCCACGAATCATGCCGAAACTCATCGCACTGTCAAAAAAGCTGGCTCCTTTTTTTACCGAAATCGTTTCTTTCCCAGCATTGATCAATGTGGCAGATACCGACTGAGGCGTGGGGCGTCCAGCGACCCCCAGAACTCCATTTTCTGAATGAATCCAAATCCCTTTCTCCGGCGGGATCCGTTGAGCGACCAGCGTTGGAATTCCAATCCCAAGATTCAAACTCGAACCGTCGCTCAACATATCGATTACTTGATCAACCATCTCATTCTTCGACCAATGATTCTGCAAGCCAGACAAACCTACCTCCCTATTTCAAATCTCTGCATATCGACTTCCCAACCCCTCTTATTTTTCATCCTCAAAAATTGGAATCTCGATAGTATTCTCGTAGTCATTTCCTTGATAAATACGTTGCACAAATACACCTGGAAGGTGGACATTTTCCGGCAAGATCTCGCCAAGCTCGACTAACTCTTCAACTTCGACAATGGTTACTTTGGCAGCCATCGCCATCAATGGAGAAAAGTTCCTTGCCGTTTCTTTAAACCACAAGTTGCCATAGGGATCACCCTTTTGAGCTTTTATAATTGCAAAATCAGCGGTCAACGGCAGCTCAAGCAAACACGGCACATCAAAAGTCCGCGATTCTTTTCCTTCAGCAATCTCAGTCCCAGATCCGGCCGGAGTATAAAAACCACGGATCCCCATTCCCGCAGCTCGAATTCGCTCACTGAACGTTCCCTGCGGAACCAGAGTAACCTCGATTTCGTTAGCCAGCATTTGTTCTTCCAAATCAGGATTGCCACCAACGTAACTGCAAGTCGCCTGGCTGATCTGTTTTTCTTTTAATAGCCACGCCAATCCGCGACCCGAGTTCCCGATGTTGTTTGAAATTGCATGGAGATTCTTAATCCCCAGTCGACGAATTTCTAAAATACTGTTTTCGGGGATTCCACATAAACCGAATCCGCCGCTCATCACTGAGACTCCATCCCTCATGTCGAACAATGCAGCCTTCGCGTCCTTGAATACCTTGGATGTCACCGAGGCTCCTTTTTAGATTACGTTGCGTCGGGAAAACAAAAGATACTCAGGAGATGAGATCATGGATGACGTGTCCATGAACATCGGTCAATCGGAAATCACGCCCCTGATACCGATAAGTCAATTTAGTGTGGTCGATTCCCAACAAATGCAGGATTGTCGCATTTAGGTCGTGGATGTGCATAGTCCCCGGCGTCCAAGCCTCTTTGGTTGGCTGTGGCGACAGAGCAATTCCATCGGCATCCGCAATATTGTAACCATACTCATCCGTTTGACCGTAGGTAATCCCCGGTTTAACACCACCCCCGGCCATCCAAACGGTGAAACATCTTGGATGATGATCACGTCCATAATTTGCTTCCGTCATATTTCCTTGACAGTAAACCGTCCTGCCAAACTCTCCTCCCCAAACGACCAGTGTATCTTCCAACATTCCTCGCTGCTTCAGGTCTTTAATCAACGCAGCACAGCCTTGATCAATGTCTTTACACTGAGACTCGTGTTCTCTGGGTAAATTTCCATGAGCGTCCCAACCCCGGTGAAAAATCTGAATATTACGCACACCTCGCTCAGCCAGTCTCCTAGCATTCAAACAGCAGGCAGCAAAACTGCCCGGCTGTTTCGCATTCTCACCGTACAGCTCAAATATTTTCTCGTCCTCCGAAGAAAGATCCATTAATTCAGGCACCGAGGCTTGCATTCGGAATGCCATCTCATGCTGTTTGATCCGGGCTAATACTTCAGGGTCAGCAAATTTCTTGTGCACCTCCTGATTCAAAGCGGCCAGCGTATCGAGTTGAGCTCGGCGGTCGTTGCGACTGACCCCTTTAGGATTGCTCAAATAAAGGACTGGATCTCCTTGGCTCTGCATCAACATTCCCTGATGTTGGGACGGCATAAACCCCGTACCCCACAGACGATTAAACAAACTCTGTTCGGGGAATCGCGTTTTCGCGTGCATCACGATATAGCTGGGCAGGTTTTCATTCATGCTCCCCAGACCATAACTCAACCAGGCACCGAGACTTGGTCGCCCGGGAATCTGGCTTCCAGTTTGAATGTATGTAATAGCTGGATCATGATTGATTGCTTCAGTAAACGTGCTTTTGATAACGCACAAATCTTTCACAACCGTCGAGGTGTGAGGAAGCAACTCGCTTACGTACACTCCCTTGTCCTGATTGTCGTATTTTTTGAATTTATATTTACTGGGGCAGACGGGCAATCCACTCTTTTGATTGGAGGTCATCCCTGTTATCCGCTGTCCATCTCGCACATGGTCTGGCAATTGTTTACCAGCCATTTCTTTTAGCTTTGGCTTGTAGTCCCAGAGATCATGATGACTTGGGCCGCCACTCATGAACAAATAGATCACGCGCTTCGCTTTGGCGGGATGGTGCATCCCAATCCCGGGGGCACTTTCAATCGCTCCGGCAGCAACTCGCTGCGGCTGCCACAAACCAGCCATCGCTGCCGTTCCCAGGCCCAGTGCCGCCCGCCCGAATAACTGGCGACGCGTTGTCAACAACTCAAATTCCCGAATTGGATTTTCACTCATAGTCGCGTTTCGTTTCATCAATAAAGTAAAATCGCCACATCACTCGCCAAAACCGTCGCCGCCACTTGAGTCCAGGCAGCCTGTTTTACAACATCTAGTTTTTCGTTCCCAGGAGCATCCCCGTAGCTCACTAGTTCGCTTGCCGCTTTTTTATCTTTTTCAAATCTAGCCAACATCTTGACTAACAATTGATCACAGGCTTTTCTTTCCGCCTCGGTTGGTGACCGACAGGCAAGCATTTGAAATAAACGATTGAGACGAGACGCATCTTCGTCTGCCTCTGTCATCAATCGTGCCGCCAGCGTCCTGGCCATTTCAATTCGCTGAGTCTCATTTAGTAAAGCCAACGCTTGCAAGGAAGTATTGGTCGTTGAGCGGCGAACACAACTGGCCTCTCGGCTAGGCGCATCAAAAAGAGTCATCATTGGATGCGGGCTTGTCCGCTTCCAGTAAACATACAGGCTTCGCCGATAAAGCCGCGAGCCTTTGTCAGCAACATAATTCTTGGTATTACTCCCGGGATGAGCCATCGCCAGCCACATCCCCGGGGGCTGGTATGGCTTTACTCCCTCTCCACCCATGGTCGGATCCAGTAAACCACTCGCCCACAAACCGACATCCCGCAGTACTTCCGCATCAAGCCGAAAACTTGGACCGCGAGCGTAAAATAAGTTTTCCGGATCAGCGAGCCCCTCGCGTCTTGCTGAGCTCTGACAAAACGTTCGACTGGTCACCATCGTCCGAAGAAGCTGCTTGTGATCCCACCCTTGTTCTTGAAATTCCACGGCGAGCCAGTCGAGTAATTCGGGGTGGGTCGGTTGACGCCCCTGAACTCCAAAATCCTCAGGAGTTCTCACCAGTCCCAAGCCAAATATTCGCTGCCAACTTTGGTTAACCATGACTCGCGAAGTTAGCGGATGCGATCGCGAAGTTAACCATTGTGCAAGCCCCAAACGGTTTCCGGGCGCTGTCTCCGGCAATCCCCCCATGACTTCGATAACTCCCGGAGACACCGGTTCACCCACGGGAAGGTCGTATTCACCACGTCTCAAAACATGCGTTTTCCGTGGCTTTTCTAAGTCTCTCGCCACCAACGTGGTCGTGAATTTTTCTTTGGCCTTCAACTTGCGAGACTGGACCAACTTTGCATTCTCATTTCCCTCCATCCGCGACCACGGAACCGTTGCACCAGCTAATAGCTTTAGCTTTTCATCGTCTGAACTCTTGTTCCAAACCGTAACCACTGCCGAGTCAAAATTGCCCGTGAGAATTTGTTTGTCCGCATCAGCCAACAGAGTCTTCTGCGCGTACTCTAACAACTGCCAATTCGCCCAGGCGTCCTGATCCTCAGGAGCCCGCACGATCGTTCCATACTCATAGGCGTTACGATCCATTGACGGTTCAGCGGTACTATTGAAGAACGACATCTGTTGATAGTACGCGCGCTGCTTGATGGGATCATATTTGGGTGTGGGACAACGGGCACAATTCAACGACATCCCCAAAAATACCGTCCCCAAGGTTTCAACACGGTCGAAGTTATTTTTTGCCTGAAATTCCAGCGGAATCGCTCCACCCTCTCCGGTTGTCGGATTCATTCGAACAAACCCCGTAGCAACCCGTTGAGCTAAGGTTGGGTCTGGTAGCAAATCACCCGCCAACTGCCACGTAATGAAATCATTAAGAGGTAGATTTTCATTAAAAGCTTTAACGACCCAGTCTCGATAAGGATAGATCCCTCTCCGATTGTCCAAATGCAAGCCATGGGTATCCCCATAACGAACAGCGTCGAGCCAATAACGAGCCTGATGCTCACCAAATCGAGGATTTGCAAGCAACTCATCGATCAGGCTCTCGTACGCGCGATCACTCTTATCAGCAAGAAACGCATCCAACAACTTGGGTTCCGGGGGCAGCCCCGTTAGCACCAACGCAGCCCGCCGAGCAAGGATTGACTTGCTGGCGGCCGGTGCAAAATCAATCCCCTTCGCCTCCAATTGCGAGCCTACCCAGTAATCAATGGGATTTCTGTTCGCCGCCAGTTTCACCCCCTTGGCTTTAACGGGCGGCACGAACGCCCAGTGTTTACTGTACTTTCCTCCAGCCTCCACCCACCGTCTCAGCAACGCTCGCTCTTGGTCGGTTAATTTCTTATCAAAGTCGACCGGTGGCATGGGATCATCGACCGAATCAATGCGAGTGAGCAATTCACTTTTTTCCGGATGTTTCGGGTCTATTGCCTGATAGTCACCAAGCTCTGCCGTCGCCCCGGAAAATGAGTCGAGCCTAACGAGATCCTCATCTTTGGCATCCGGTCCGTGACAGACAAAACACTTGTTAGAAAGAATTGGAAGAATCTCACGAGCAAAGTCAACCGGCTCCCGCTCTTGCGCAAAACCGGATGCCGCAAACCACAGAAATAACGCGACAATTTGAACGAACGCTTTCATATTTCATCTACTAAAAGAATTTCAAAAATGGTGAATCAGACCTTTGGCAATTGCCAAGGATCTCGACGTTCACGGTCAAGCAAAGGACGGTTGACCGGATCATCGAACTCCCACGTCTCCGGGTTCCACTTGAGGGTCTTATGATTCTGATAGGCCAAGTTCCCCAAGTGAATGATCGCTGCGGTCCTTGCCCCCTTTTCAACCTCGGCAATCGGCATCTCTCGTGTTTTAATGCAATCCAGCCAATTCCTGTGATGCCCCGGAGATTTTGGCAGATGCACCTCATTCTCCCCAAGTGGCGTTTTTACGATTTCCTCTGGATCACTTGTTAAGCGACCACGATCAATGTGAAGCGTCCCATTTTCGCCGTGAAAGACGCAACCGCTTGGGCCACCGTGGACCATTTCAATTCCATTTTCAAATAAAAACCGAACGCCTCGCTTGGCATTGGGATCTTCCGGAGGGATGATTTCAACGGGACCGCTTTGATCCATCTTCAAGGCCCATTGAGCAATGTCATAATGGTGCGCTCCCATGTCAGTATGCCCCCCGCCTGAATACTCACGATAACTTCTCCACGCCGGAAAATGATTGTGAACCCCGCGAGGACTTAGCACTGAGTTATAGGCTCGCGCTGGGGCACACCCAAGCCACATGTCCCAGTCCAGTCCCGGTTCCATTTCTTCTTCCGGCAAACCGCACTCGATACTTGGATCGCCAACACCGACAGTGACCCGGTGTATTTTTCCAAGCCGCCCGCTGTGAATCAGTTCGATAGCCTCACGAAATGGCCCAAACACTCCTGAACGCTGCTGACTTCCAGTCTGAACGATACGTTTATATTTTCGCGTTGCATCAATACACGCTTTTGACTCCGCTATTGTGAGAGTCAATGGCTTCTCGCAGTAAACATCCTTCCCTGCCTTACAGGCCTCAATCAATGGAATGGCATGCCAATGGTCGGGGGTTGCGATGCAGACTGCATCTATATCTTCTCTCGCAATGACTTCGCGAAAATCCACATAGGTGGAACAGCCTTTAAAATCTTGCTTGGCACTTGAATACTTCTTATTAACTCTTACAGCCGCCCACTCACGGCGAGTCGTATCCACGTCGCAAACCGCAACCAACTGCACATCCGGTTGCTGCAGCAACTGAGGAATGTGATAGTCGTTTCCCATCTTCCCACAACCGATCATTGCGACGTTAAGCCGATCGCTGGGAGCCACCCTGCCCAGCGAAGCAAATGAATTCACGGCCATCACACCAGGCGTTACCGCCGCCGCTGATTGCAAAAACGTCCTTCGTGTAAACGCCATAAATCCTCCAATATTCCGCCTATTATTCCTTACACGCTTTAGAGTTTAGACGATGAGGCAACTAAAGACAAAGTTGTTTCACAACGAAGAGAGCCAGCTCGCACCTCGTTCAAGTTTACAAAATAAGGGTCAATCCACACCCCTCTACTTCCAAAATCACGATCTCAAGGTATAAAACCGGAGGTTTCTATTTCGTTCGCGTTCTTACAAATTTAAACGGTGAAAAAATGGCAACGCCTCTAATTGATGGCTTTTTGTTTGCTTGGAAAAAAAACGAGGAGTACGCTCCTAAATTGGTCGCTGACCTCAATGAGGAACAGATGCTTTTGCAACCAGCTGCCGACCCATCTGCTCCAGCCAACCACCCCGCCTGGGTTCTCAGCCATTTGAATGTTTACATCCCGGTTATAAGCTCAATCATCAAAGGCGAGTCGTTTGACGATCCCAAAACCCATCGGTTTGGCATGCTCTCCCAGCCGACTTCAGATCCTTCGACATATCAATCCAAAGAAGAATTGATTGCTGAATTTACCAATGGACATCTCGCGATCGCTGAACTTCTCGGTAATGAGGACGACCGCGTGTTTGAGAAAAAGGTAACGCTGCCTCGCTGGCAAGAAATAATGCCCACTGCCGCAATCGCTCTTCCCTACCTTATGTTTAATCACGAAAACGGACACCTCGGCCAAGTCAGCGCATGGCGACGAATCCAGGGCCTACCCAGCGTTTAATACGACTTCTATTTCTCCAACCTCAACAGGCTTCCCATGTCGAATTCCGACTCTGAAAACGTCGATGCTTTACGATTAGTTGACCAATCGATGGAGCCGATCAAACAAATCACGGGATTTGCAAAGCATCACCGCGTCCCCACAACTCACAATGCTGGCGACCAAAGATTTGTCGTTGATTTGACTTTCGATGAAATTGATAATGACCTGCAAGCAACTTTTCGCTCACTTCGACAAGCCTACGGACTGAAAAGAAAAGAAATCCAGGTTCACGGGCCAGACGATGGCATGGGGGTCATCACGACTCCATTCTTTAATTATGAATATCACGCACGTCAATCAGAAGACGACCCCGGAGTGGTCATTTGGCAGCGTCTGATAACCTCCATTATTGAACCAGCCCGCATTTTTGCCGGCCCATTCGAAGAAGTCTTTGGTCAGCGATTCAACGAAATGGAAATTTCCATCAATGACGAGCTCGATCTTGAATCCATTGTTGATCACATCGAAGAATGCGAACCCGCCAACCTCAGCATTGATTACGACAAGGATTTGACCTGGTGCGAAATCGAGCCTGCCGAAAGTGGGATGACCATTGTGATTAAACCTCGCTCATTGCAAATCGTCAGCCGGAAAGAAATTTCCCCCCAAGATCTGCTCAATGCGTTTTTAAAGGTACAGCAGGATTTCATCGCCACGATGAACCTATCCGGCATCCCATTCCTTGCCCAATAAGCTTTACCAAGGACTCGTCAATCGGATCCAACAGGGCCATCCGCCCATAGAGCACCCTATTTACCCGACGAGGTCCTTGATTCAATTCGGCCTGAAACATCAATTGGATGTGAAGCTTGCCCCAGCCGACTGATCACCACTTTAGCGGATTTACCGTATTTGAAATCGACGTGATTTAGCTGATCCTCATTGAGTTCAAAGAAAACTTGATTCTCAATTTTCCATTGGTGTACCGCTTTGTCGCCGGAAATCTCGAAATAGAGCCATGCCTTCTTCAAATCGCGCTCGTGACCAACCCACCGCAACGATTTAGCGACGTTTTTAACAGATTTGGATTCATCCTGGCTTTCAGCACGGGTGATCCGAAATTTCTTGGAAATGTAAGTCTCAAGCAGCTGGTCCAAATCTTCAACCTTATCCAGATCGACACTCTTTCCGGTATCCCCCTTAAGCGCTTTCTCTAGATCCGCTGGCCAAACACACAGAGCAACTTCAAAGTTGCCGGAGTTTGCATTCCAATTAACTTCCGCATGGCTCACATGATAAGGGTGAGACGCTTGACAGTCAGCAGGCGATGAGACAACCGCTGCAACCAAAGCCACACCGAGAAAAAGCCGCTGCCGATTGATTCGCTGGCGTTTCATCTCACTCATTACTTTTCCCTTTCTTCCCCGCTGGTTTCTTGGTGGCTGGTTTCTTGGCTGCCGGTTTCTTGACAGAAGGCTTCTTTTCATCTGATTTTCTTTCACCAGATTTTCCAGCCCCAGCCTTTTTCGCTTCTTCAGAAACCTGACCAAGCTTCGCGGTTTTTTTACCGGCCTTTTTCCGATTCAAATCGGTTTTCATTGGATTACCGCCACTTCCCCAACGTGAACTCTTGTAGACATCAAATCGAGACTTCATGATTCGACGCGGAAAATAGTTATTCTCCAATTCAACGTCGGCCGTTTCCAACCGCGGATCGAGTACGAGTGACTTAATCGGCTTTTGCGTCATCAGCAACTTCGTAACCTTCAGATTGTCTTTTCTCCAAATCTCAGCCGGAATTCGCACGTGCTGCTTTGTACCGTCTTCGAATTCAGCATCAATAATCACGGGCATGACCAATCCGCCAATATTTTCAATCGTGATCAGATAAAAATTTCTTTTCATACCGATCAACTCCCTTTCCTCCTCGGTGAGCGACTTCATAAAACTCTCATAACTCCTGCGCTCTTCCGGCGTAACGTCCAGAGAATCATAACTGTTATAAAAGTCTTTCAACTCTGGATATCGATCCGCTCGTTTCACCAGGTCTTTATTCAATGCTTCTGAATTCGACTCAGGAATCCCGTCCCGTTCTGCCCGACGGATCTTCTTTTCTACTACAGGATTCTTCGTGTTGATATTTAACTGCCGAACATCGGTGATCGCGAGGTCTACGTGCTCATTCGAATAAAACCAACCTCTCCAGAACCAATCTAAGTCAATTCCTGACGCATCCTCCATCGTCCGAAAAAAGTCGGCCGGCATCGGTCGTTTAAACTTCCACCGCTTCGCATATTCTTTGAAAGCATAGTCAAACAGCTCGCGGCCAAGCACCGTTTCCCGTAATACGTTGAGAGCGGTCGCCGGCTTTGAATAACCATTAGGACCAAACTGAAGAATTGACTCCGAGTTGGTCATGATCGGCACCTGATTCGGACTTCGCATATAGCCCACAATATCACGAGGCTCTCCTCGGCGTGACGGATACCCTTCTTCCCACTCCTGCTCTGATAGATATTGCAGAAACGTATTGATCCCCTCATCCATCCAGGTCCATTGCCGCTCGTCGGTATTCACGATCATTGGAAAATAATTATGCCCCACCTCGTGAATAATCACGGAAATTAATCCGTATTTGGTACTCGCCGAGTAGGTTCCATCTTTCTCCGGCCTAGGACCATTGAAACAGATCATGGGATACTCCATTCCACCGACCGGTCCGTTAACCGAAATCGCAACAGGGTAGGGGTAGTCAAACGTATAACGCGAATAAACTTCTAACGTATGAATAATCGCGTGGGTCGAATACTTGCTCCACAATGGCTCACCTTCATTTGGATAAAACGACATCGCCATCACTGGATAGTCACCAACGTTGTGCTGCATTGCATCCCAAATGAACTTTCGGGAAGAAGCGAATGCAAAATCACGAACTTGATCAGCTTTGAAAATCCAGGTCTTCGTGCCATCCGGCTCACTCGACTCGTTCTTTTTTGCTTCTTCGGGAGTAATAATGAAAATCGGCTTTTTGGTCGATTTTGCCTGCTCCAGCCTCTCCCGTTGTAATCCTGTAAGAACCTGCTCAGGATTCAAAAGCGTACCTGTAGAAGCAACCACATGATCATTGGGAGCGGTAATACGGACGACGTAATCCCCCATTTCGAGCGTAAATTCCCCTCGTCCAAGAAATTGCTTATGCTGCCAACCGGTTGTATCCGTGTAGGCACACAGACGAGGAAACCATTGAGCGACCTCGTAAATGTAATTCCCATCTTCTTCAAAGAACTCGCAACCACTTCTCCCGCGGAGAATGCGAGAATTATTGATTTCATAATTCCAATCAACCTGAAACTGAAACGTCTGCCCAGGCTCCAGCACCTGCGGCAGATCAACACGCATCATCGTTTTCACGATCGTATGTTTGAGCTCCTTTTTTGTGCTCGCATCTTCACACCGAGTGATGTGGAACCCGCCATCAAACACTTCTTTCGCCAACATCGTTTTTAAACTGCCAAATCCTAATCCAGCAATGTTGTCTGTCGTCGTTGTCAGATTAGCATCCGAGTTCGGTCGGTGAATGTTGGCGTCGAGCTGTAACCACAGATAGGAAAGACGGTCTTTACTGTTGTTGGTATAAGTAATGACTTCTTTGCCAAACAATTCTTGCGTTTCATCGTTCAGACGAATGTCAATTTCATAATCAACCTTCTGCTGCCAGTAATCACTGCCGGGCGCTCCAGACGCAGCACGCTCTCGATTGGGAGTGGGAAGGATCTCCTCCAATTGACGGAACTTATCTTCTTGGCTGAATTTTTGAATCTTTGATTCCTGGCCATGCAAACCTGGAACGGACAACAACCCGACACAAAACGCCACAAAGAAAGCGAATCCCAAAACGCGAACCGATTGATATCTCATTTGAAAACCTTGACAAATCACAGCAATGAACTCATAGAAAATTAAATCTGATACAAAGACCCTACTATATTACGCTGGACATGCCGCTTAGGGTGTCCCTTATTGCAAATCGTGGCAGGATTAATCGATAACCGAACGATTTTGAGGTTTAGCCCCCAGCCTCTCAATTCTAAACCGTGAAAGCGATTACAGATTTGAGTGGTGCCAGACTCCAAATTACCGCTCCCACTCCCAACCAGTTTCTACTTACTAGTGTAAACTCCGCACTATTTTTGCTTTGGTAATTCCTTCCAAGTTAGCAGCAAAGCCCGAAAACAACGCCTCCGTCATTCGATTCAATTCGAGTCCGACCAATCGCCCCCATCGCAGAAGACTCTGTTGCTCAAGCCCACCCCAATAACCCGGTAAAACGGGGGACTCAAAGAAACCAGTCCACTGAACTGAAATATCGAAAGAGGCCAATGTTTAGCGGGCTATTACTAGTTCAAATGCTCTACTTTCTACCGAATCAAAAACCGCGTTCCGCCTACGGTGCGATACTCCACGCGCGAACGAGGCTAATCTGCCGTTGACCTGAAGAATTTCAAAAAAAAATTGAATTCATTTTCAACACATACAAGCGGCAGAAACCCCATAAAAAGAATAAAAACACCACCAAAGCGGCTTCAAAGGCACTTTTTCACCCGCTAAACTGGTATTGCCTTCAACCCGTATCGCTTACCTCTTTTTTTTGATTTGTTTAGGCCGCAAAAACACCCCATCTTGTTGACAGACCCTAGAATTCAACATAACTTTTCAGCTGTTAAATCAACCCTTTCACATCGTTTTCGATTCTAAGAGATAGGAGACCCATTTCATGAATCGCGTTATTTGTTCGCTGATCGTATTCAGCCTGTTCTTGGTGGCCAACTCGGCTGACGCTGCTGGTCCACTTTTTAAGAAGCGCTGTTGCGCTCCTGCACCTTCTTGCTGCACTCCAGCACCAGCAACTTGCTGTGACGCTGATCCTTGCTGCAAAACTCGCGTTGGCCTCATGGACCGCCTAAAGGCGCGTAAATGCTGCCAGCCTGCACCAGCTCCTTGCTGTGCAGAAGTTGCAGATCCTTGCTGCAAAACTCGCGTTGGTCTTATGGCTCGCCTAAAAGCACGCAAATGCTGCAAGCCTGATCCTTGCTGCGCTCCAGTAGAAGCTGCTGAGCCAGTTCCAGCCGAGCCAGTTGCTGAAGTTGCAACTGCTTGCTGCGAAGCTGATCCATGCTGCAAGAAGCGTGTTGGAATCATGGAACGACTTCGCGCACGTAAGTGCTGCAAGCCAGATCCATGCTGCGAAACTGCTCCTGTTGAGCCAGTCGCAACTGCATGCTGCAAGAAGCGCGTTGGCGTTGTTGCAAAGCTTAAAGCTCGCAAGTGCTGCAATCCAAACCCTTGCTAATTCGCAAGTTTAAAATTGCAAAAAACAAGCCGAGCCTGATTTCAGGCTCGGCTTTTTTTGTACCATGAAACTCTCGACGAAACAGACATTCTTCCGCACCGGATAAAACCCCACCTTTCCTCGATCAGGAAACCATTCAATGGCGCAGCTTGGGCTTGGCATGGCATCTCTCGGCCGACCCGGATACATCAATCTTGGGCACGGCCAAGATTTAAAGCACGACTACTCAATCGAATCCGTTCGACGCAATGCATTCAAGGTGCTCGACAAGGCTTGGCAAGCAGGCATTCGCCACTTCGACGTTGCACGATCTTACGGCCGCGCAGAGGAGTTTGTTTCTCAATGGATTAGCGACAAGTCCATCACCCCGCATAACATAACTGTCAGTTCCAAATGGGGCTACACTTACACCGCCGCGTGGAAAGTCCAAACCCCCAAAGGTGTAGCACATGAAGTTAAACGGCACGAACTGCCAGTACTTCAAAGACAATACGCCACCTCCCTCAGGCAACTTGGGGAGCACTTAAAAATTTACCAGATTCACTCCGCCACCAGGGAAAGTGGTGTTCTTAAAAACCATGCCGTCCTCGATTTCCTTGGGCGAATTCATCAAACCGGAATGTCGATTGGACTGTCAGTCTCGGGACCAACCCAATCCGAAACCATTGAAGAAGCTCTTACCATTGAGGTTAATGGTGAACGATTATTCCAATCGGTTCAGGCAACGTGGAATCTGCTTGAACGATCCGCTGAGCCCGCTCTTCAAAAAGCTCACGACCATGGACTAAGAGTCATCATCAAAGAGTCAGTAGCCAACGGCAGGCTCACTTCCCGTAACCAATGTCCCAATTTTCATTCAAAGAAAGAACAACTCAGGCAACTTGCTCACAACCACCAATCCACCATTGACGCAATCAGTATCGCTGCCGCAATGAACCGTCCGTGGGCAGACGTCGTCCTAAGCGGTGCAACGACCCCCGCACAAGTCGAATCCAATATTATGGCAAACACGCTTCAGTGGGACGAAAAGCTCGAATGCCAAACTTCCAAATTTGTTGAAACCCCGACTGATTACTGGAACTCCCGCGCCCGACTCACTTGGAATTAATTACGCACTGCCAATGCCCGACGAACCGCCAGACTCCGGCCTGGCGATCTTCACAAAGATGTCATGCAATGATGGCTTCACTATCTCAAAGTGCTTGATTGCCCGCAGCGTTGAAAGTCGACTCAACACACCCTGCACACTCTCAGGATGATCCAGCCGAAATCGATGAAAGCGTCCATCAAAACGGACTTCAGAAATTCCTTCTATCGCCGGCACCGGGGCTTCCCCAAGCTCGTTGGCTCCACCGTCCTCTGGAAACTTATCGACTTGAAGACGCACTTCATCTGCGGGGTAATCCGCCTGAATCGAACGAAGCGTACCATCGAGCACCTTCTTCCCACGGAAGATCATAAAAATGGTATCGCACATTTTTTCGGCCATTTCCATGTCATGCGTCGAAAACACAATCGTCGTTCCGTTCTCTCGCAAACTTAGCACGGCTGCTCTTAATGAATCTAGATTAACCGGATCAAGTCCGCTAAAAGGCTCATCAAGAATCACTAACCGCGGCTTGGCAACAACCGCCGAAATAAACTGAATCTTCTGAGCCATCCCTTTGGACAACGCGTCCACCCGTTTATTCGCCCATTCGGAAGCACCGAGGCGATCTAACCAAAAATCTATCTCTGACTGGCAATCATAAAAACCCTTGAGCCTCGCATAGTACTTAAGAACATTTCGAACCTTCATTCGTTTGTAAAGACCACGCTCTTCCGGCAGATAGCCGAGCCGGTTATCTGCCGTCCTACCTTGCGACTCCCCCAGTACCGTCACGGATCCCTCGTCCGGCTGAAAGATTCTCAAAATCATCCGTAAGGTTGTTGTTTTACCCGACCCATTCGGTCCAATAAATCCGTAAATTGCACCTTCTGGAACGGCCAGATCTATCTGGTCAACAGCCGTCTGTTTCCCCAACCGTTTGGTCACTTGATTCAATTCAATTGCATAGTTTGTCATAAGTTTTGAATCGCCATTAATACGGAATGACTGAACATCAGCTTAGCGACAGTTTTCCAATGTCCAAATTGTAACGCCCTATTCAAACCCTCAACAGTTGGACACCCGTGTTCGAGCACCATGCCTCGGCAACGGGCAACTACATTTCACCACCACAATACTTGCAAAAGACGGCATCATCATCATGATCCTCTGTCAGACACGAAGGACATGAAACTGTCGAAATCACACGTCGGCGTTTTCGATCCAAAACCTCCGCTGACACAAACCCAGTGGGCACAATGATCAAGCTATAACCCACCAAAATAAGAATTGCCGAGATAAACTGACCGGCAGTCGTCTTCGGCACGATATCACCAAAACCAACCGTGGTCATCGTAACAATTGCCCAATAAATCCCCATCGGAATCGACGTGAACTTTGATTCCGAATCAAATGTACTTTCAACGTCATACATGATTGTGCCAGCAATCGTGACAATGATTAACACCACCATGATGAAAACTACAATTTTCCCGCGGGCTCGCCAGATGGCATTCCCCAGATCCTCACCCTCTCGCTGAAACCAGGATAGATTGAGAATACGAAAGACCCTCAACAACCTCAGCGAACGAATTGCCGCAAACGCACTCGCATGCCCACTTGCGCTGGAAAACAGCAACAAGAGATATTCGGGAAGAATCGCCAGCAGATCAACGATTCCCCAAAAACTAAAAATAAATCGCCAAGGTTTTTTAACGCAATAAATTCGAAGTGCGTACTCAATCGTAAACAACCCAGTGAAAACCCAACTCGCCCAGAACAGCGCATCATTCCAGGGATTCTCCAATCCGTCAACTTTTTCAAATCCGTTTACGGTTTCTAAACTATTCGAGATAACGCTTAGGACAATTACAATTAACAGTCCCATATCAAACAGCCAACCTTGCGTGGTGTGGGCGCCGAAAATAATCTCGTGCATCTTCTCTTGCACGGTCTGTTCTTCTCGATTTTTATGAGACATAGATTGTAAACCAGTTGTGAGTTTTCAAATAAGAACACAATTCACTGCCAATTCGAAATCACACGCAAGTGCCGATCAAATTTCCGAATAAATGTTCAACAGTGTTTCGTCGAGTTCCCTGCAATCTTAGTTTCTTACCAATCATCTTTACCAATTATCTCGATTGAAAAATAGCGAAGAACACTGGTTCAGCGCCGATGATTGTATTTTGATGAAAATGGACAATAAAAAAACCTGCCGCATGATTGCGGCAGGTCCTATTTTTTCAATGAGAAAAATAAATCCCCATCGCTTTCAAACACTAGTCATTCTTGAGCTTGATATTCAACGTAACTTCAGCCCCGCCCCGCTTCAATTTAAATTTCGCGGTCTTTCCGGCATCA
This sequence comes from Planctomycetota bacterium, assembly GCA_029979005.1. Lineage (GTDB taxonomy): Bacteria > Planctomycetota > Planctomycetia > Pirellulales > Pirellulaceae > Mariniblastus. Next base: position 25,573 of record JAPOIJ010000024.1, read on the forward strand.
CGTCGAATTAAGCGAGAAATATCTCGCCGTTTTGTCATTGCCTCACCATTCATTTCTACAATGACATCTCCTTTTTGTAGCCCCGCTTTTTCAGCAGCAGACCCCGGTGTCACACTCTCAACCGTAACAACGCCGTTTTCATCGTCGAGCATTACCCCCAAACGAAACGGCTTAGGTGCACCAAAAACCGGTTTCTTCTCCATCGAAGCGAGCCCGTCTACGACCTTCTCCGAATAGTCAATCACCTTCAGGGCGCCTTCACAGTCCAGCGTTTCAAAGTCATCTTCGGGAGTGTGGTAAACCGCAGTTTGCCCCGTATGAATAAATACGTTTGGCACATCACGCTGATTGAACGGCAGGTGATCACTTCCCGCAAAGGCGCGTGGCGGCTTGTTGAGATCAAATCCAAAATCTGCGTTAGCAGAGTCGAATACCGGATCCAGTTGCGGAGAAGAATTCCAGTTATACAAAGTGAGTTTGTTATCTCTCAACCAACCGATCATATCGAAGTTGATCATTGCGGCTGTGGTTTCCAACGGGAAAAGAGGATTTTCACAATAATGAATCGCCCCCAGCAGCCCCATTTCTTCCGCGGTAAAACAAACAAACACCAATCGACGACCGGGCTTTTTGTCGCGCTTATTGAAACGCCGCGCCAATTCGATCACTGCCGCTGTTCCGGTAGCATTATCATCGGCACCGTTATGAATCTCTCGGCGGCCTGGCGCACGAGAACCGTACTCTCCCATCCCAAGGTGATCGTAATGCGCTCCAATCACGATAGTTTCATCAGCATTAGGGCCCTCACCTTCAATGATTCCGATGATGTTGCTGGTCTTGGTTTTCTTAATGTTAAATGCTGACTTAAAATCGGCAGACCAGCCATCCATCACTTGGGAAATCGGTTCCAAATTACTATCAATTTGCTCTTCAATTGCTTTCACACTGGAAAGTTTTTTACCGGTAGGCGTATTGAGAGGCGAGCTCTTTAAAAGATCATCCAACACCGAACGTTTGATTTGTGCAAACGGCAGACCATTGGTTCTAAATCGATCTGACTGAATTAGCTCGTCAGCCGAAGCAGCATTAACGGAATCGTTTACCATGATGATTCCAGCAGCTTTTGCCCGCCGAGCTGCCGTAACTTTCTGACTTCCGGACGAATGGCGAGATGTATCCGCACCGTCAAAAACGCTGCTCTCGTCCTCTGATTGTGGTTCATAACGAATCATCACCACAATTTTGCCTTCAACATCAATGCCTTTATAGTCATCGTAATTGTGCTCAGGAGCAGTAATCCCATACCCCACAAAAACAAGATCACTACTCAAATCAAAATCCCGCCTGCCCAGGAGTTGTTGAAAATCTTTTCCTAACTTCAAATCCACCTTAGCATCGTTCGGCCCTTTGAGTGACAGCGCTGTTGCCGCCTTATCAACCACCCGCGTGTTACCGACCTCCATCTCCTGAAAGTAAGTTCCATTGGCAAGAGGCTTAAGCCCAGCTTTTTTATATTCAGCGACGATATAATCTTCACAGAGCTTGATCCCCGGAGTTCCAGGTTGCCGACCTCCCATTTCGTCAGACGACATATACTTGATGTCATAAGTCACCTGCTTCAACGCATCTTGATCAATCGAAACTTCTTTTTTCGCCGCCGCCTTTTCAGACGCTTCTTGAGCAATAACGTTATCGGAAGTCACCAACATCGTTAAGGAATAACCTACGATGCAAGCGGTAAAAGCCATTTTGAATAAGTGTTTGTGCCTCACTCAGTATCTCCTGCTTTGAGAGGTTGAATATTTTCGCGCGACGGAGGGTAGACCTAATCATCCAAGACTGGCCCCGCGACGTACCGAGAAATTCCAAGGCACGCCCAGCTCCGCGGGCAATTCACAATTTACCATCTGACGTCAGCAACGTCAGCAATCGGCAGGCATGCATCCACACGATTCCTACAAATATTATTAATGTGCAGTTGCTAACCACTAATTTGTGTGATGGTAATTCGCTGGCAAACCAGCATGTGCGATTTAGACTCAAACGAGCTACCGAAAAATTCTGTTCAGGCAATGCAGTAAACGCTTCGCCGATCACAAAGTTTTTGAATTTTTATAGGCCATTCAATGCAGCAAGCCGTGCCCCAGCCGCAGAAACCCGAAACTCGTCACGGCAGTCTTGCCAGCAGGCAAAACGACCACCGCGTTCCACAATCTGGAACAACTATTTTAAAATGTGGAAATCCGTCCACCAAAATCGTTTGAATTCGCAAATATACCGCCAAAACCATCAAGGGCTGATAACACGCTCTTGCAGCCTGTTTTCAGGAAGATAAAATCCCGTCTGAGCAATTTCGGCTTAAATGCTGGCCAATGATTTCGAACGAAAAACTCAGTATTTTACGATGCTTGTCCGGTTTGTACGCCGTACCAACCGTCCGTCAGGCGTCTTAAATTTTGCGTCAACGAACCTAGAATACGTGTGGAGCAGGTCAACTTCATGAATTCTCAAACACAAACCATGACATACAACCGACTCGAACTTTTAAAATTGATGTACCTCAGTCGTGAAGGCGATCGTCGCGAGGGCGTTCTGCACCGACAGAGTAAGGGGTGGTTCCAAGTAGCGGGAATGGGCCACGAAACGCTTGCGGTATTTTCATTTTTGATGGAAGACGGGGATTACTTATTCCCTTATTACCGTGATCGAGCCATGGTTCTCGCGAAAGGCGTCTCCAACGCAGAACTAGCGAGTGCGTATTTTGCGAAACTCGGATCCTCAAGCGGTGGTCGCCAGATGCCGGGGCACTACAGTGACCGTAATCGAAACATCTGGAGCGTCCCGACGCCGACGGGAGCCAACGCACTTCCCGGCTGCGGCGTGGCGTGGGCTATGCAACTTGACGAGCAACCCAACGTCGTCGTTGCCACCGTTGGCGATGCTGCATCGCGTCAAGGTGAATTTTATGAAGCGATTGCATTTGCCATCGAACGCCAACTTCCAATCGTATTCATTGTTGAAGACAACAACTATGGAATCAGTACCAACACAGAAAAGTTCAATCCATTCAAGCTGGAAGTTTTCAACGAGAGCCACTTAGTTCATGTGGACGCACGCCACCCGGATCGAGTTTTCGATGTTGCGGCGCCCGCCCTTGATAAAGCCCGCTCTGGTGGCGGCCCCACCGTGATTATTGCAGAACTTGACCGGCTTTGTTCGCATACGAGTTCCGATGACCATCGAGTCTATCGACCACTTGATGAAATTGAGGCAATGGCAGACCGCGATCCGATCATTGTGCTTTCTAATGAGTTAATCGAATCAGGTGAATTGTCGAGCGACGAATGGGAAGACATTAAATCTGAAATCAACACGCGAGTTGATGAAGAGTATATTGCTGCCGAATCCGAACAGGATCCAACGCCGGATGACCTGATGAAGCAGCTTTTCGCGCCCTTGTCGACACCTGAACCGCCACCGATCGAGGGTGGGCGAAACTGGCGAATGGTCGATGCGATCAACCAGGTATTCAAGTACGGGCTTAATAACGATGACTCCTATTTCTTCTTTGGAGAAGATATTGAAGCGCCCAAAGGTGGCGTTTTCGGACTCACCGCTGACCTCTCTCACGAACACCCGGACCGAGTCTTTAATTCTCCACTTGCCGAAGCAACAATTGCTGGCGTTGGAATAGGCATGGCCTGCTATGGGAAACGCCCCGTCTTTGAAATTCAATTCATTGACTTTGTCGGCCCCGCCATGAACCAAATTACACAGAATTTGGCTACTCTTCGCTGGCGGACGAATGGGGACTGGAATTGCCCCATGGTTATGTACGCTCCGTATGGAGCCTATCTTCCGGGTGGTTCACTTTGGCATTCACAGGCGAACGAATCCATTTTCGCACACTGCCCAGGGTTGCGTGTAGTGATCCCAAGCACTCCCGAAGATGCGACTGCTCTCATGTGGACATCCATGCACACCGATGACCCGACGCTCTTCCTAATTCCCAAGCATCTCTTCCGCCAACAAATGGCGGTTTCAAACGACATTCCGGCTGTTGGGTTCGGAGAAGCAAGGGTGCGGCGCGAAGGAGATGATGTAACGATCGTCTCGTGGGGAAATTGCATGGAGCAGGCTTTTGCTGCTGCCGACGCACTCGCTGACGAAGTTTCAGCTGAAATCATTGACCTCAGATCGATTCAACCCTGGGACAAAGAGACGATCCTTAATTCGGTTGAAAAAACTGGACGCCTTGTTGTCGTTCAGGAAGACGGTCGGTCGTGCAGCGTCGGACAGATGATTATCAGTGAAATCATGGGCGACCCTGAAAGTTTTTGTTACTTTGTGAGTGCTCCACAACTGGTTGCCAAACCCGACGTCCATATTGGCTACAACCCGGTGTACGAGTACGCTGCACTTCCCGATACGAACCAAGTCATTGACGCAATCCGAATTACAATGGAGGACTGACCGGCCATGCCCGTCATTTCAGTACGAATCCCGCAATTGGGCGAAGGCCTACAAGAAGCGTTACTAGTTGAATTTCTCAAGAACCCGGGGGACACCATCGGTCGAGACGATCCGATCTACGTCATGGAAACGGACAAGGCAACAACGGACGTCGAATCCCCGTATGACGGCACCCTCGTTGAATGGACCGTCGAACCGGGAACCGTCTTAGAGATCGGTTCCGAGATCGGCAAGATGGAAGTTGCGGAAGGCGTCAAAGAAATGCCGGTCGGTCACGGTCCCTCGGACAATGAATCGCCCGAGCCTACAACCACTGAACCTACCCCCACTTCCACCGCGGAACCGGTTCGCTCAACTCGTGTAATGATTCCTCCCAAGACACGGAAGTATTTGAAGGAGCTTAACCTCCTTGACGCCGTCGATCAGATTCCCTGCAGCGGCAAAAAATTGATGCCAGAGGACGTCGATGCGTTTATCGCCTCTGGGGGAGGCAACGCGGAAATTTCGTCAGATCAATATACCGTCGAGCCGTTACCAAAATCGCAAATTGTTTTAAATTATCGTCTGGGACGCGGGGCAAAAGCCTGTATTCCCGTGACCGTCATGACGGATATAAATTGGACGCAGGTGGCTGAAGCCCGAAAGTCGGCACGGGAATCAGGGGGTCCCACAGGTTTTGCGATGGCGTGCTGGGCAGTAGTTCAATCGCTGAAAAACCACGCAAAGTTTCGCAGCGTGATGAACGCTGACGGCAACTCGCTAAAAGTTTTCCACCGCGTTAATCTTGGCGTCGCCGTTGCTCTCCCGGGAGATGAAATGGTAACCGCCGTCATTCGCGACTCCGATGAAATGAGTGAGACTGAATTCTACCAAGCTTTCACCGAACAAATTTCAGCTGCCAGAGATACGGGTGACCAAGCTGACGAATCAACAACCGTTACGGTCTCGAATATTGGAAAAGCGGGCATGAAGATCGGTATCCCGGCAATCGTCGCTCCCGCGGTCGCAACGCTTGCCATCGGCGAGTCGTTTGCACACCCCGTTCCCGACGGTGATTCATTCCGGTTCCAAACTACGGTGACTGCCACGCTAAGCTTTGACCACCGAATTGCTAACGGTGTAGGAGCTGCGAATTTCATGAGCGAAGTTAAATCTCGCATTGAAGCATTCGAAGCTTGAAAAAAGCCTAACGCAGTTTCTTTTCGGGTAGAATAACGCACACCAATTGTGCAACGCATTATTCCGAAGCGTACTTCCGGTGCGCTCGATCCAATTCAGTTTTCGTCAACTGTTTCTTGTGAACGATTAGACGGTAGCGTAAGCTCGTATAATCTTTCGTCGACAATTCGACTGGACTGCGCCCCGGATAAACAGGGTTTTGCATACTTTTGACCTTGTCTCGCAAAATCCAGTTCTGCGGATAGCCAGCCGTTTCGGGGTGAACCAAGATAGCGATCCCGCAAGTTGTTTCTGAATCCCCAAATTGGCCTACCAAATCCACCCAATCTCCACAGACCATTGGCAGCTTGGTCGCTTTCACAAATCCACGACTCGTCAGAAACTTGAGATCCGGTGGTTGTTTAACGCGGACCGAAAACCCACCGTAGCCTTTCGCATCATTGGAACCACCAATTGACAACTTGGGCTGGAGAGCCAGTAGCTTTATTTCAAAATCGATATTCCGTAACTCACCGGCGGCACGATGAACTTCGATTACATTCAATTCCTTTACCAGCGGCATCGACTGGGCATCTGAATTGGTCAGCTTTGAAGAACTCCAAATAACTTCATTCTTAATTTGAATCGATTCAGCCTTCCCAACCATCGCGGTCGATCGAACGTCCCAGTCAAAGGAATCAGCCATCCACCCGTCACCGACAGCAGTCTCATCTACATACAGTTGATGCCAAGCCCAAAACACACCTCGATGATGCAAATGATCAGAAGGAAAATCTTGGGTAAGCACTTGTCCATCCATTCCATACAGTGGGTGAACGTAATTTGCACGGCGATGAGAACCCTTTCGCGATTTTGGATTCGCTTGATACTGAAGAACCGGCGTTTGTTTCTCAGAGACTAAAACGCCCTCTGAATTTGCGAGCCAATTGAGAGACCGATCCAGCGACTGGCCTTGCTGTTGCGTCCAGCCAGTCTTAGCAACAAAGCTCAACATCCCGCTTAGTAAGCAAGCGGTCACAATCAATCGGCCCATCTTCTCGCCCATCGGTTAAGCAATGATTTCTTTCACCACATTTCCAGCGACGTCGGTCAGCCGAAAGTCTCTGCCCGCGTATTGATAGGTCAATTTTTCGTGATCCAGACCCATAAGGTGCAATATCGTTGCATGCAAATCATGCATATGCACCTTGTTATCCACGGCGTGATGGCCAATTTCATCCGTCTTACCATGCACATAACCTGCTTTGGTTCCCCCTCCGGCAAGCCACACCGTAAAACCTCGCGGATTGTGATCCCGACCATTTTTTCCCTGGGCAAATGGAGTTCGACCGAATTCACCACCCCACCAAACCAAAGTATCTTCAAGCAACCCACGCCGTTCCAAATCAGCCAGTAAACCCGCTACCGGTTTATCAACAGCCTTCGCGTGCACTGCATGTTTAGGCATGTTGGAGTGCTGATCCCATCGAGGGTTCGCGGATTCATCCGAGTAGTTAACCTGGATGTATCGTACATCTGCTTCGGCCATGCGCCGAGCCAATAAACACTGCCTACCAAAATCATCAGTCTCTTTTTTATTGATACCGTAACTATCCAGCGTTTCCTGCGTCTCACCCGACAGATCCATAATTTCCGGCGCATTCAGCTGCATGCGGTACGCCAACTCATAGGACTCAATGGTCGCTTCCAGTCGCTCATCCTCGGGGTGCCGTTCTAACTGAGAACGATTCATTTGCTGAAGGAATTCAAATTGCTTTTTTTGAACATCCGGCGGCAAATCTAAGTTCGAAATATTTCTAATTTTTGCATCAGCAACAGCCTGTCCAGCACGCCCGACGGCCGTACCTTGAAACATCGTTGGCAAAAAGGCATTCGAATAATTTCGCGGGCCACCTTTACTTGCCGATGGATTAATCGTAACGAACCCTGGAACATTCTGATTCTCTGTTCCCAGGCCATACGTAATCCAACTCCCAATCGAAGGCCGAACAAGATTCGTGGCACCGGTATGCAAAAAAAGTGTGCTTGGACCGTGTGCAACACCCTCGGTATGCATCGAATGAATCATGCACATTTTATCTACATGATTTGCCATCTCAGGAAACAACTCAGATACATGCTGGCCACACTCGCCATACTGCTTAAATGACCAGAGCGGTTTCAAAAGATAACGAGTACTTTTACTGCCAAAAGTACCAAAGCGCACCCCTGTAAAATCTATCCCTTGACCGTCTCGCTTAATCAGTTCCGGTTTGTAATCAAAACTGTCAACGTGACTTGGCCCACCCTGCATAAAGATGAAGATCACTCGTTTGGCCCGCGCCGGAAACATCGGTGGACGCGGCAACAGAGTGTTTCGCCGATCATCACCACGCGATTGACTCGCACAAATTCCAGACAGCGCCAAGGCTCCAAAGCCACAGGCGCTACGACGAATCATCTCCCGCCGGGAAACCGATCGATAAAATTCACAAGGCTCTTTCACCAATAACCCCAACTAAACTTAATTTCACTCAATCTTCATCTTATTCGATATATCGAAAATCCAGACTCGCAAATAAAGCGTGACAGAATCTAGCCCACGCACCTCGCCGATCCTCACTTTCTGCAACCGCTGCACCACTCTTTGGCACTGAAATGTTCAGTCCGAGATAACTCTCTACCGCTCGCATTTCAACTGCCGTTGGCTTTCTGCCAATCGCACTCAAATAGGCAACTTCCACTCGCTTCCAGTCATCAATTTCGGACATAGCAAGAAGCTTATCAGCCATTTTCCTCGATGACCGAATCACTTCCGGATCATTCATTAGAAACAGAGCCTGAGTCGGAAGCGTACTCGTATTCCGGTCGCCCGTAACCAAATTTGGATTTGCGAAATCAAATACCTCAAAAAGCGGCAGCATTGAATTCCGGAATGCAGGAACGTAAACACTTCTTTTCACCGTGTCAAATTTATAGCCGAGATCATACTGAGTGATCTTACGAATGGTTCGCCCGCCCGGCGTAAAATCAAGCTCACCCGAAACAAACAGGATGGAATCCCGAAGAACTTCAGCATCAACACGGCGACGATTCGCCCGCCAAATCAAACGGTTTTCAGTATCCTTCTCCATCGCTTCCGGATCGAATGACACACTTAGTTGAAATGCGTGAGACAAGATAATTTTTCTGATCAGTTTTTTTGTCGACCAACCGGAGTCAATAAAATCAATCGCCAAAAAATCCAGCAACTCAGGATGCGACGGCTTTTCACCTACCGATCCAAAATTATCGACGGTGGCAACAAGCCCTTTCCCAAAGAGATGTCTCCAGACTCGATTCACATAAACTCGGGCTGTAAGCGGATGACCGGGACTCGCGATCCATTCGGCCAACTGCAATCTCCCACTCTCGTCGGAACCTAATTTTGGCCTCGGATCGTCACTGCAAACGGATAGAAAACCCCGTGGAATTACCGGACCTAAATTGCGAACCGATCCGCGGATATGCAGATGCCCATCCTTGGGCTTTGCGCTGTCTTTTACCGACATCGCGACGGCTACCGGACGTACAGGATTCTTTTTAATTTCTTTTAGTGAACGATCCAATTCGTCAACACGCTGCTCGAGAGCAACAATCTCTGCTGATTTTTTGGCTTTCACTACCGGACGATTTGATTTCGACTTGGGCTTTCCGCGACGCGACTTGGAAGAAGACACGGCGCCTTTGCCACGCACTTCGGAACCGCTTGCCCGTTTTAAAAATTGGACCGCATCGACGATGACATGCCCATCGGCCCCCTCATTTGAAATCGTCACAGAAGCGACATTGTCAGCCTCAAAACGAAAGGTTCCAAGCGAGTAAAACAAATCGTCAATCGGAGGGGGCTTCGACTGATTAACAAGAAAATTAGATTTCCCATCCTGGTGATCTACCGTCACGGCAGCATTTGATGCTCGATTACCACCCGCACTATAGGAGATGCGGACTTCATAATTTCCGCCTGTTTCAAACTTCGGCGAGAAAACTACCTTTTTCTCGCCCTTACCTGTGTTTTCATCGTGTAAGTAATGCTTATTTACAAATTGCCCCGCAAAATTTGACTCCTTCCAACTGCCAATCAGTTGAGCCATGGTATCGTCCAGAACTAACGCCTTCAACGAATCAGCCGACACCGATTTCTTGCTCGCTGTGCGCGGGCCAGACTCAGATTTGGTCAGCTTCGCCAACTCAGCTTTCGCCTTAGTCAACTGATCCCCTAACACTTTGACTTGCTGCAAGTATTCATTCGCAGCCTCAACTTCCTCAGCAGAAGCGAGGGGCTGGGTGACGTAACTAGAAACATTACCGTCAACTAAAGAAACCGTACTTCCAAATATCCCTGCAATGGCATAGTAATCCGACATTGGAATGGGATCGAATTTATGATCGTGACAACGGGCACATCCTAAGGTCATCCCTAAAAACGCCCGACCAATGGTATCGATTTGCTCATCGATCACCTCCATACGCAACAACTCTTTATCCTGTTGTTCGTAATTCGTCGGCCCCAGTGCAAGTAATCCTGCTGCAACCAAATGCTCTGTTTTTTGCTGTTGCGATTCGTGAGTTAGCAAATCACCGGCAATCTGTTCAACAATAAATCTGTCAAAAGGCTTATCTTGGTTATACGCCTCAACAACGTAATCACGAAAACGCCACGCCTCCGGAAACATCAAACTTCGGCCGCCACCGCTCGATTCGGCAAACCGCGCCACGTCCAGCCAATGTCGCCCCCATCGCTCTCCAAAATGGCTTGAAGCCAGCAACTCATCAACAATTTCGGGTAATATTTTCTCTGTCGGACGGTCGTCATCGACGAAATCATTGATCTGGCTAACCGTTGGAGGCAATCCAATGACCGCAAGATAAATACGTCGCAACAAAGATTCACGACTAGCATCTTCTACTGGAGCAACTCCCGCAGACTCCATCCTCGCAAGAAGGTAACGGTCAATATCGCTGCGGGGCCACTGACGATCAACGGTGGTCGGTGGCTGTGAATCCTTCAGAGGTGAAAACGCCCAAAATTTCCTACCTGCCTCCAAACTTAAAGGTTCAGACTCTTTTGTTGGCTGTGCCTTTCGAGGATCTGGTGCTCCCATTTTGATCCATTGAACCAAAATGTCGATCTCGGAATCTTTCAACTTCCCCTTGGGGGGCATCTCATAATCTTCATAGCGAACGGAAGAAATTAATAAACTCTCTTCCGGATGCTCTGGCACAATCGCTGGGCCGGAATCACCGCCAAGCACCATCTCCTCTAGAGAGGTTAATCGCAAACCACCGCGTATCTTCTTTTCACTTGCGCCATGACACGGAAGGCAATGTTGAGACAGGAGGGGACGAACCTTATTTTCAAAAAACTCAATCTCTCGAATCGTAAAAGATATCTGATCCGAAGCCCCTTCTTCCTGAGCTAATCCCTGCGAGTTTAAGAGATTCAATACCAGAACAAACTGCAGCAAGGCCAAAAATGCCCTCGACAAGCCGTTCAAAAAATTTTTAGCTTCGCGATTACGAACCATCAATTTACCAGTACTTTTCAGGAATATCGAAGCGATTGCGATCAGACAAGCGTACAACGACCTGCTCAAAATTATAACGTCGAATCAATGAAAATTCGAACTCTCAACTCACTCTTAAGACACAATTCGTGCTACTTCGGTATTAAAATTCAAAAAAAACGATCGATTGTATTCGCTTAAGCAAATACAACTTTAAAATACGGGTATTCTTCAACCTAAGATTGAATTGGAACCCAAATGATATCCTGCAAGCGTATCCCGTTTCTCAAGCGTAACAAACTAGTTTCATTGATGTGGATTCACTTCATTTTATTTGCGATCCTGAGTGCGAATTCGAGCGCACAACCAAGCGAAAAAGCGTCAACAGCCCTGCGACCGAATGTCTTAATTATCTACGCTGATGACCTCGGCTACGGTGACGTTCACTGCTACAACGCAAACTCCACCGTACGGACACCGAACCTTGACCGCTTAGCCAATGAGGGCATGCGTTTTACGGATGCACACAGTGCGGCAACCGTCTGCACCCCCAGCCGTTACAGTCTGCTAACAGGACGCTACGCGTTTCGTTTACCAAATCACGGTAGAGTTTTTGACGGTATCGGTGGTCCCAACTTAATCACCCCCGAACGCCTCTCAATGGGACAGATGTTCTCCAATCTCGGATACGCAACCGCGTGTGTTGGAAAGTGGCATATCGGGATGACTTTTTTTGACAAAAAGGGAACCCCCATTAACAAAGGAGGCCCGGAACCAGTCACACGAATCGACTACGAAAGACCAATTGAAGGCTCGCCGATTGATCGTGGGTTCGATTACTTTTTCGGTACAGCGGCCTGCCCCACGACGGATTGGCTGTATGCGTTTGTCGAGGGCAATCGAGTTCCAATCCCCCCAACTCGACGGCTCGACAAATCCAAACTTCCCAAACATCCTTACTCTGTGGACAATCGGCGAGGCTGGCAGGCAGATGACTTCGACCTCGAAGAAGTCGATCTCATTTTCCTGGAAAAAAGCAAATCCTTTCTCGACGAACATTATCAATCGTCGCCTGAAAAACCATTCTTCCTTTATCACGCCATGCAGGCAGTACACCTCCCCTCGTTCCCCGCCGACAAGTTCAAGGGAACCAGCAACTCTGGCCCCCATGGCGACTTTATCGTCGAACTCGACTTTATCGTTGGCAGTCTTATGGAAACACTGAAGCAGCATAATGCCGAAAAAAACACAATTGTAATTTTCACAAGCGACAACGGGCCAGAAGTATTAACTACCGTTAGGATGCGACAAGACCATCAGCACGACGCCGCCGCCCCATGGCGAGGAATGAAACGGGATCTCTGGGAAGGAGGACACCGCGTTCCAATGATTGTGAGATGGCCGGGCAAGGTACCAGCAAATTCAACTACGGATGCCTTGATCTGCCAAACCGACCTCATGGCAACGCTGGCAAGGATCACAAATACCCAGCTTCCAGAAAATTGCGCTGAGGATAGTATCGACTTTTCCAATCTACTTTTAGGAAAAACACAAACTGGAAATCGCGAATTCATCATTCATCAAGGGTTTGCCGGCGATAAGAAACTCGCTATCCGTTCGAAACAATGGAAATATTTGAATTGCGGGGACTCCGGCGGAAATAACTACCAAAAGCAACCGCTGCTTCGCCCTTACTACGACGGGTCCCACTCCACGGCTGATGCACAGCTATACAACCTTGAAATCGACCCCAAAGAAACCAACAACCTTTACCTGCAAGAACCAAGCGTCGCCACTCGAATGCGTACAAAACTTGAAGCAATTAAATCGGTGTCAAGCAAATTACCTCCGCAAGAATAGCGAATCCTTTTGATTAGCCTTTTTATCGTTTTGACGCCCCGCCACTCCCGCCATGCCTTTACCGTCAATTGGGGGCTTGCCGCGACCACAAGCAGCCTGGGAGCCACCTCATACATTTCCCTACCTAACAGACTTTTGCTTTGCAACAACTTAGGGCCTAGCGTTTTTCTCCCAAGTGAACCAAGACATATTGGTTCAACCATTAGCTTTCACAGTTGCATTTGAAATTTCGCTCCCCAGCCTCTACCGAAGTTCCAACTGGGGAAGTAATTTGCCCTCGTTTCAGATGGGGAAAC
>JAPOIJ010000159.1 GCA_029979005.1 Planctomycetota bacterium
ATTCTAAAGGCGGTCATTACCGCAGCTGCCCCGGACCAAAAACAACTCCCCCTTCAAAGCCTTGTAGATCAACAAGGAGAAACAAAAACCGCGCTTCAGCTGATCGCTGATGAAGCCGTTGCGGCGGGCGTCGAAGAGATTGCAGTCATCATATGCCCAGGCGAGCAGGAAAATTACCTAAAGGCTGCAGGTGAGCACGCCTCTCGGTTGACCTTTATCCCCCAGGATAACCCACGCGGTTACGGGGACGCGTTGCTGCGAGCGCAAAGATTTGTGGGAGACGACCGGTTTCTCCACCTTGTGTCTGACCACGTTTACCTGAGCCAACATCCTCGAGGATACGCTGGTCAACTAATTGATATTGCGAATGCAGAAAACTGTGCAGTCTCGACAGTACAACCCACGCGCGAGAACCTTTTGCCATTTTTCGGAACGGTTGGAGCAACAAGAATTGCCAATCGTAAGAAGCTGTACGAGGTCAAATGCGTCATGGAAAAACCAACCCCAACGCAAGCAGAACAATATTTGATTGTCGCCGGCCTCCGCGCCAGCCATTACCTCTGCCTCTCAGGAATGCACATTCTGACCCCCACGATTATGATGCTTCTTGAGAAAGAGATGCAGACCGCTAAACCCGACAGCAACATTGCCCTTTCCCCCGCGCTCGAGGAACTCGCAAAATCTGAAAGATACCTTGCGACCGAAGTGGACGGGGGCCGGTACAACATTGGTGTCCAGTATGGACTGTTAAAGGCGCAGGTCGCATTGGCGTTATCGGGGAAAGACCGCGACGAGATTCTGACTGAATTACTCAACCTTGTTGCTGAAAGCAAACCAGCCGCTCGTCACAACCCTTCATCGGGAGCCTAACTCCGATGAAACTGGATGCCAATCAGACAAACTCAATCGCTGATAAGATAAACTCAACCGACTGGCGATCCAATCGCTTAGTCAATGCTATCGAAACCAGCGACGATGCGTTACGTAATCAGTCACTCGATGAATTAGTTCAAGGATTAGAAGTCGAAGAGCTTTTACTCGACTGCGCAGCACTGGATCAACTTTGGCGAACGGCTGACAACCTTTACACTCAAGTTCGCGCCCTATTCTTCCTTTCAGCAATACACCGTTATCACTTACCAAGAAAATTCAACCGCGGTCGATCCACAACGGGAAAGATACCATTCGACAGTTACCGGCAACTGCTTGAACGGAGATTTATTGAGTCTATCGATTCCCTACTTACCGCTCAGGCACAAAACGGGCCGAGCGATGGAATTTCAAGCGCTTTAGCTCAGGCATATCACGAACTTGGCTTTCAACGCTTGGCGGATCAAGTCAGAAAGAGCGTGCGAACGGTCCGAGGTAATCAATGGATGTTTCGCACAGGTCATCCTGACGATCATCCTCTGAGATTTCGGCCGGAACTTATTGCCAGCGATGAAACCTCGCCATCGTTTCCCATCCTCTCGGAAACAACTGCAGTGAGAATGGACTTTTCCCACAGTGGTTGGAGCGATATTTTTTTCCTGGGAATGGATTTTCCTGCTGGTGCAAAAGTAATCAATGCTTCGATTAATCTTGGCGTAGTCGACCGGGACGAGCAACCGCAACCGCCAATTGAATGCTATCTCCGGGTTATTGACCGACCCGTCCTACGTTTAGTTAGCATTGACCTAAAATCTACGGCAGAGATTCAAACAATCAGTGAAGTGTTTGACTTTGCCGCAGACTACCTCGGACTCTTAAAGGCTGCTGTGATTGCCTCCGGCATTGTCCCCGCCGGCATGGACGGTTGCGGCGAACCAATTCAGCCTCTCCTCGAACGCCTTGTTGGCCCCGGTTTAGGAATTGAAATAGTTAGCAAAGTCAACGACATCCCCAAAGGATCCCGACTTGCCGTTTCAACGAATTTACTTGGGTCATTGATCTCACTTTGCATGCGAGCGACCGGACAAGTCTCTGCACTCGCCGGCAAACTTACCGAACCGGACCGCAGAATCATTGCGGCTCGGGCGATTCTTGGCGAATGGATCGGGGGATCAGGCGGCGGCTGGCAGGATTCTGGTGGAGTTTGGCCTGGTATCAAATTAATTGAAGGAGCGGAAGCGACCGAATCAGACCCCGAATGGGAGATTAGTCGTGGACGCTTACTCCCTCGCCATTCCATATTTGGGCTGGACGAAATTTCACAGGAAACGCGGCAAAAACTACAAGAAAGTTTAGTACTCGTCCACGGTGGAATGGCCCAAAATGTCGGGCCGATTTTAGAGATGGTCACTGAAAAGTACCTTCTTCGCTCAGCGGAGGAATGGCAGGCCAGGATTGAGGCAATTGAGCTACTCGAAGAAATCAAGACGGCTTTGCTGGCCGGTGACATCCGTGCGGTTGGAAAAGCTACACACCGGAATTTCCACGGTCCACTCCAAAAAATCATTCCGTGGTGCACCAACCTGTTCACCAATACGTTGATTGAAAAATGCCAAACATCCTTTGGTGAACAGTTTTGGGGGTTTTGGATGCTGGGCGGCATGGCCGGCGGCGGCATGGGCTTTATTTTCGATCCTGCCGTTAAGAAAGAAGCCCAAAAATGGTTAAAGGACACCCTGCAATCCACCAAAAAAGAATTCGAATCTCGACTACCCTTCGCGATGGAACCGGTTGTCTATGAGTTTGAAATCAACGACCAAGGTACCTTCGGTACATTAACGCCCGCCGCCAAAGCCCAAATGCCCTATGAATATTATGCGTTGCTAGTTCCTGAATGGCTGAAACTGGAACCAAGGGATTTATCTGCACTTTCCCGGTTTGAAATGGAAACATTGGGAGCGGAATACCGGGCAAAGGCAGACGCTTCGAAATTTCGAATTTTGGTAGAGAGCATTCTGCCGGGCGGGGATAGCGAATCTGAGGCATCCGAGTCACTCGCCGAATTATTAAACCGTTATGGATTTGATCGTGAACAGCATGAGCAAATCCGGGCCGATTTGAAATCGGGGCGATACGGACTTGCACAAAATCGACTGCCAATCAACACGAGCATCGAAGATGTCTCACCCACTGATGTGCTTGATACATGCAATGCGATTAACCAAACACACGTAGACCTCGGCTCCGACGCTATTCGCAACGGCCGGGTTGCTGTGGTCACCCTTGCCGCAGGTGTCGGCAGCCGTTGGACCGAAGGAGCAGGGGTCGTCAAAGGCTTGTACCCATTCCATCAATTCGCCGGCAAGCACCGCAGTTTTCTCGAAGTTCACCTTGCCAAAAGCAAAAAGATAGGACGCGAGCACGACCGTCACTTTCCCCATGTCATCACGACTGGATACCTCACCGATCAACCGATCCAACAACACCTCGCTAAATTCTCAAACTATCACTATCCAGGGGACGTATTGATCTCAACCGGACAATATGTTGGTTTGCGGACTATTCCTATGATGCGGGACCTTCAGTTTCAATGGGAAGAAATGCCGCAACAGATTCTCGATGAACAACAGGAGAAAATGCGGGCCAGTCAACGGTCGTCGCTGATCGCATGGGCTCGGCAAACCGGCGAAGGCCTTGACTATCGCGACAACTCACCGTTGCAATGCCTACATCCAGTTGGACATTGGTATGAGATTCCTAATTTAATCCGCAACGGAACGCTAAAAAGGTTATTGGATGACCACCCGCAACTCGAAACGCTGCTACTCCATAACGTCGACACACTCGGGGCCAACGTAGACCCGGGGCTATTGGGCGTGCATCTCGAAAGCAAGAATTGTTTATCCTTCGAAGTGATTGCAAGACGTTTAGAGGATCGCGGTGGAGGCTTAGCCCGAGTTAATGGCCAACCGAGACTGCTTGAAGGTCTTTCGATGCCCAGAGAAGAAGACGAGTTCAAATTGTCTTTTTACAACTCAATGACAACCTGGATCGACGTAGATCGCCTACTTCGCGTTTTTGGACTCAACCGAGACGATTTAAACAATACCGCAAAAGTAGATGCATCGATTCGGCAGTTGAGTAGCCGCATGCCAACTTACATTACGATTAAGGACGTAAAAAAAAGATGGGGCCACGGCCAAGAAGATATTTTCCCCGTCTCGCAATTTGAAAAACTTTGGAGCGACATGTCCGGTTTACCTGAAATCACGGCGAATTACTTTGTCGTCCCGCTCGCCCGGGGGCAGCAATTAAAACAACAAGCGCAACTCGATGCCTGGCTGAGAGATGGTACCGCAGATTATGTTAACGCCATTTGCGACTGGGATTGATGGTCGCCCTTAGTTACTGGTGTGGTGTGGGTAACACTCAGTTGTGGTTAACTCTCAGTTGTAATTAACACTCATTTAACGAGCACCGCCGGTCCGGCGCTTCGAAGGCTCCATTACCAGACAGCAAACTCCGTAAACTATCGCTACAAATCCAAGGAGAACTACGTTCATCAATGCTCCTTGGATGATCGTCGTGCAAAAGCTAAAAATAGTCATCGGTGCCAAATCTTTAGAAGGCGCATTCATGACGTTCCCTGCCGACGGGTATAACGCACCCAAGACCGCGCTTCCACCGAATGTCGATAAAAATCCCAAATACATATCCAACGGAGCTAAAACCGGGAATGCAGAAAATATGACTCGGGTTATATAACCAATTCTCACCGCTCGCCTAAAAATTCGATCCTGGAGCGCCCGCTGAACAAAGGCTGTGCATTCGACCAACGTATAGCCGACGACATAGCAAAAAATCCCAACCACCATTCCGACAATTCCACCCAACGTGGCTTCGGTAAGCATTAGGCCAAAAAAGAAACTCGGAATAGCGCACAGGTAACAAACTAGAAACCACTTACCGAATATCCATGGCAAACTCTTTCTCTGATAAGGCTGCTTATCGAACTGAAAGCCCCCGACCGAATATTGCGTCGAAACTTGGTACGGGTTGGCGGAGGCAAACGGATTGTCGGATTCTTGTTCGGTATTTTCGTTCATTCGCTCGACTCAAAAAAAACGGAATGAAATCCTAAATTGAGAATTCTCAGTTAAAGCTGGAATCAAAGTACAAAGCTGGAATCGAAGTATAATTTTACACGCCTAAAATGCGACCCGAAATGAAAGTCTAACAAACAATTTACTGCGCAGCAGCATTGGGAATCGGAAAATCCGTTGCAATCAAGCTGCGACTAAATCTATCTAGCTTTGATTGGCAAGCTTGGGGTTTCGTTCCCCAGTCACCTTGACCAATTTCTGTCGAAAAGCATTACACAGCAACTGCATCTGTTTAACATCCAGTTGCTCCGTTCGCGCATCAGCTCCGTGGCCTAACTCAGAAAGCACCTGATCCACGTCTGTCTTCGTCAGCTGATCTTTAAATGCACTGACGGCAACCGAACGCATAAACTTGCGCCGATGAAAAAACATCGCCCTGACAAACGCATAGAAGAAATCTAAATCTTCAAATTGTTCGCGCCGCTCTGGAAAGTGCTCAATGTGAATAATGGCAGAATCAACCTTGGGACGCGGCCAAAAAACTTTAGGAGACATGATGCGAACAATTTCAACATCACAAATACTTTGCACCCAAATACTCAACGCTCCGTAATCTTTCGACCCCGGCGCCGCCACCAATCGGTCAGCAAGCTCCTTTTGAATGGTGACCGTCATCGTTTTTGGAACGATTTCAGAGCGCAGTAAATTTGAAATGATTGGCGTTGCAACATTGTAAGGAAGGTTTGCGGCTAACTTAAACACACGACCGTCTTCTACCTGCATGTGGTGCTTAATCGCTGCGATCACTTCAGGAGCAAACTGGTTTTTATTTTTTAACGCATCCTGCTTAAGCATTTGTATATTGTCAAATACCTCTAATTCCTCGGAGGCCATCTGGTAAAGATATTCGTCAATCTCAACCGTAATCACCTGCGCTGCCTGCTCAGCGAATAAGCCAGTTAGCGACCCCATCCCCGTTCCAATTTCAAGAACGACGTCGTTAGAATCCAGTTGCGCACTTTTCGCAAGAAGATTCAACAGGTTTAGGTCGATCAAAAAGTTCTGACCATGCCGTTTGTTCGGATTTAAACCGACTTCTTCAAAGCGTCTTGATAGATAGGAAACCGTCTGTCGATTGACTTTAGCCATAATACTTACTTGCGTTCCAATTGTTGCTGGACATACTTCGCCAGCAAATCAGTTTCAATATTTACGTTATCCCCAACCGTTCGGCGCCCCAACGTTGTGACCTCCAGCGTGTGAGGAATCAACGCCACACTAAACCGCTCTTCTTCGACATCAACCAAGGTCAGGCTGATTCCATCGACCGTCACCGAGCCTTTTGAGGCCATCTGCCGAGTAAGTTCTGCAGGAATCTTAAACCAATATTTCGCCCATTCTCCGTCTTGGCAAATTTCGTCAACCAATCCAAGACCATCGACATGCCCCGAGACATAATGACCTCCCATTCGCTGACCGACCTGAAGCGATCGCTCTAAATTGACCTCAGAGCCTGTGACCAGATCACCAAGATTTGTTCGCTTCAATGTCTCTTCGCCTGCCTGAAATGTGAGGCAAGATTCATTGATTTCAACCACCGTAAGACAACATCCATTGATGGCGATACTGTCTCCTAGTGCGGCGCCATCAGAAACAAGGGGCCCTCTGACCATCAGATCAGCGGAACTCCCTTGAATCGAAATAGATTCAACAATGCCCTTTTCTTCGACTAGTCCGGTGAACAAACTTCTAACCCTTTAACTAACAAGTGCCAACCCAATAGGCTTTCACTGCACAACTTTGCCATCTAACTCCGCAAAGTAGAAGCCAAAAAGCCGTTTTTTTCAATGACAAATCACCGGGATCCTTACTCAGGAAGGTTTCTTTCCCATTGAGGTCGCTATAATCGAGGACGTTATTGAAAACCGAAGTCCACTCACCCAACCCACATCAAAACTAATGCTCAAATTCACAAACCTCACCTGGAGAACCCTGACGCTCGTGTTTTTGATGCTTAGCGGAATTTTATCGCAAGTGTCAGCGGAGGAGAACAAGCCAAATTTTATTATCATTTTCGCCGACGATCAGGGCTACAACGATCTCGGCTGCTTTGGATCCGAAAAGATCAAAACTCCCAACATCGATCAGCTCGCAGCGGAGGGTCGGAAATTTACCAGCTTTTACGTTCCCTGCTCAGTCTGCTCACCCTCGCGTGCAGCCCTTCTGACCGGATGTTATCCAAAACGTGTTGGCATGGAAAAGCACGTTCTTTTTCCAAAGAGTGATTATGGACTCAATCCTAATGAACATACGATTGCAAATCACCTCAAAGGCCTCGGCTATTCGACAGCCTGTATTGGGAAATGGCATTTGGGACACCTCCCCGAACTATTACCGCGCCAACAGGGATTCGACTCATATTATGGCATTCCGTATTCGAATGACATGAATCACCCTGACAATAAAAACAAACCAAAGATCTCCAGCGATGAACGCTGGATCAACCAAGCCTCCGCCGTCACGCATTGGAACACTCCTCTTGTTAGCAACGAAGAGATCATCGAGCTTCCGGTTGACCAGCGCACCATCACCCGACGCTACACCGACAAAGCGGTCGAATTCATCACCGCTAATAAAGATAAGCCATTCTTCCTTTATCTGCCTCACTCGATGCCCCATATTCCACTTTACGTGCCCGAGGATGTTTACGATCCAAACCCAAGAAATGCGTACACGTGTGTCATCGAGCATATCGATGCTGAAGTTGGAAGGCTGGTTCAAACCGTTCGTGACCTTGGTCTCGCCGACAACACCTATATCATTTATACCAGCGACAATGGACCCTGGTTGCAATTTGGAAGTCACGGGGGAAGTGCAGCCCCACTTCGCAGCGGAAAAGGAACCACCTTTGAAGGCGGCCAGCGAGTACCGTGCGTGATGTGGGCGCCGGGGCGTATTCCTGCTGGTACGTCTACGAATGCCTTTAGTTCCACACTCGACCTGTTGCCAACGATTGCCTCGCTCACCAAAAGTAAACTGCCGACTAACAGAATTGACGGCCACGATATCTCGGCCGCAATGACGTCGGATCGCTCGCCACGCAACGAAATGCTGTTTTATTCTTCCCGAGGTGAACTGCAAGGTATTCGCGAAGGGGACTGGAAGCTACTCGAAATCAAGAAGGTCAATCGGAAAAACAAATCCTCTCAAACAACCTCCTATCTTTTCAATTTGGCCGATGACATTGGTGAACAAAACAACCTCTTCACCCAGTACCCTGAACGAGTCGGCAGAATGAGAGTCCAAATGC
The DNA here is from genome assembly GCA_029979005.1 of Planctomycetota bacterium. Classification (GTDB taxonomy): domain Bacteria; phylum Planctomycetota; class Planctomycetia; order Pirellulales; family Pirellulaceae; genus Mariniblastus. The sequence continues at coordinate 8,284 of JAPOIJ010000159.1, forward strand.
AACGACTTGACGCTGAGATTACGGAGAACGCACGGCCCGTTTGGCGGAAAACCGAGTAACCTCGACTATTAGCGATTGCCCCTGCACCAAAAAACACAACATTAAAGGCCAACAACGGGCGACAATCCTAACTTTGCAGGGCAGGGCAACGACTTCGCAAACTCGCTAAAGGAACCCCTTTCGGAATTTCGATGAATGGGGACAATATGACCCAATCACCTTAAGAAAACCAAAGTAATAGTGGAAGCTAAATATGGATAACATTGTAGAAATCAAAGGCCGCCAAATTCTTGACAGCCGTGGTAATCCAACCGTTGAGGTCGACGTGACCCTCGCTGACGGTTCATTCGGTTCTGCCGCGGTTCCAAGTGGCGCAAGCACGGGAGCTCACGAAGCGTGGGAAATGCGAGACGGTGACAAATCCGTTTACATGGGCAAAGGTGTCACCCAAGCAGTCGCCAACATTAACGGGCCACTGGCAGAAGCGCTCATTGGGATCAATGGCTGCGATCAGGGTCTGATCGATCAAACCATGATCGATTTAGACGGGACCGACAACAAGTCGAATTTAGGAGCAAATGCTCTTCTCGGCGTGTCCCTCGCTGCTGCTAAAGCTGCCGCTGTCTTCTGCAACCAACCTCTTTATCGCTACCTCGGCGGTGCGGCTGCCACGCTTTTGCCTGCACCAATGATGAACATCGTTAATGGTGGAGAGCACGCCGACAACTCCGTGGATGTTCAGGAATTCATGGTAATGCCACTTGGCTTCGATACCTTCAGTGATTCATTACGTTGTGGATGTGAAATCTTTCATAATCTCAAGAAGGTTCTTCAAGACAAAGGCCTCAACACAGCTGTTGGAGATGAAGGCGGATTTGCCCCGGATTTAGGCAGCAACGTCGAAGCCCTCGACTTGATCATGACGGCGATTGAAAAAGCCGGTTACGAGCCTGGCCGGCAAGTACAAATTGCGCTCGATGTAGCCGCCACCGAGTTTTACGATGAATCAAAAGGGATTTATAAAATTGATGGCAAAGAGCTCGACTCCGGCGCGATGGTCGACTTTTTGGTTGACTGGGCAGACAAGTATCCGATCTGTTCGATCGAAGACGGCTGCAGTGAGGATGACTGGGATGCATGGAAATTGCTAACCGACAAATGTGGCGACCGCGTTCAGCTCGTTGGCGATGATCTATTCGTCACCAATACCACACGTTTACAACGAGGAATTGACGAAGGCATCGCAAATTCGATTTTGATCAAGGTAAATCAAATAGGTACCATGACCGAAACTATTCAGGCGATCCAATTAGCACATCGCAATGGATACACCAGCATCTCGAGCCATCGCAGTGGCGAGACGGAAGATTCAACCATTGCAGATCTCGCCGTGGCGCTTTCGACCGGGCAAATTAAAACAGGTTCCGCATCGCGAAGTGACCGAATGGCAAAGTACAACCAACTCCTTCGAATCGAAGAGCAACTTGGAAACGCAGCCGTTTACGCCGGACCACTATTTGGTAAGAAGTAGCTTAACCTTTTTCACTCGACACCTGTGTTAAATCACGGTCGGGCGTGAATTTGAAATTGAAAAAGTGTCCGTCGGCCTTACCGACGGGCATTTTTTTTTGAGAAGTCGCTTCTACAAATCTGGCTGCTTTCGATTTCAAATTCCACCCAATCAGCAACCCAAGTTAAAGCCTGATTCGAAGCAGCCAGCCTAAAACCACCATAATTTGTTTTTCTATCCACTCTATCCTATAGTTTCAGCACCGCCTCTACCCCTTCCACCATTATAAAAGGCATGCCTGATTACCATGACGTCTTGGCTGACCGAAAACTCGACCGTTCCGATGGTTGCCGGCGCGATCTTAACCTCAATATTTATCGCCTTTTGGGTTCATTCTCGTGAAAATGCAATGCTGAAGGTTGCGCTCGCCGTTGCGATTCTCACGGCGGCGATCGTCACCTGCGAGCGATTGGTCGTTACTCAGCGAGAGGAAGTTACCGATCGAATCTACGCGCTGGCAGACTCCGTCCAACGCAACGATTTCGCCAACACCATGGAATTTTTCAGCGAGGACGACGCC
>JAPOIJ010000314.1 GCA_029979005.1 Planctomycetota bacterium
CCGCACGAATTGTCGCTCGCTCGCAAATATGCAATGAATTAGGTTAAATGAAGTGAATTAGGATGAAGTGGATTAGGTTATTGGCTTATTCGTCGCTTTATGTGACGAAATCGAATTTCAAAAACCAACGGAATTCAACGTGCTCGTCACTGGAAATCAGCCCAATCAAAGCGGACTTAAAAACAAGAACCCAATTTAGTGGAATCGAAAATGAGCTTCCGTTAAATTCTTTAATAGTCAAGTTCGCTTCCAAACTCCAGTTAACCGAAAGTCCTCTATGAAACGCCCTTTGCTCGCCGTTTTGATGTGTGCATGGTTAGGCACGATTTCAATCTCTGCTCTTGAGGCAAACGCACAGGAAAAGCCTCCTGCGACGGATGTCAATGGAAATATCAAATGGGTCTTTGACTATGACGAAGGTAAACAAATCAGCAAAAAAACTGGCAAACCGATGTTTGTCGTTTTTCGGTGTGAACGCTGAGCGGCGTGCTCAGATTTCGACGGGCAGGTTGTTCGTCGTGACCCAGAAATTGCCTTGCTGGCAGAGCAATTTGTTTGCGTGCGAATTCAATCTATGAATGGCGTCGATCTTAATCGATTTCCGTTCGAGTACGATTTGACTTGGATGTCGTTTTTTCAAGACTCCCAAGGAAGAACCTACGCCCGATATGGGGGACGCGATGATACCGGGCCAGAATCCCATCTAAACCAGAAATCACTTGTGCGCATCATGAAGCAGACGTTGGAACTCCACAAAACGGGAAGCGTCCAACCAAACGATCGCTACGAACCTGCAACCGCAGATCCCCTGACTCCGGAGCAGATCCCAACGATGAGACAAATGATGGAGAAACGGAAAGTTAAATGCATCCATTGTCATGACGTCAAATCTACCCGACTCAAGAACCTGCGTTTGGCCGATGAATTTAATAAAAAAATGATCTACACTTATCCCTCGCCCAGCAATCTGGGAATTAACTTGGATCCCGTGTCCCAAAATCAAGTCAAATCTGTCGCTAACAAATCGTCGGCATCCTCTGCGGGAATGAAAGCTGGAGATATATTGCTACAGATGGGCGGCCACCGGGTATTAACCTTTGCCGATGCCACGCGCGTATTGGAACTCACTCCAGAAACGGGAGACTTGGCCGTCCAGATCCAGCGGGGCGGAACAACCATCGATACAATTCTCAAGCTTCCCGTGAATTGGCGAATCAGCCAAGACCCATCCTGGCGGGAATCAACTCACGTTGCCGGACCCAACAGCGGGTTTTGGGCGGTGGAGCTTAACGAGCAACAACGCAAAAACCTCAATATTCCATCCGACCAACTTGCATTGCGAGCTACCGCAATCTGGGGTGCCTGGACGAAAAAAGCCGGAATCCGACACGGTGACATCGTGGTGTCTATCGATGGATTAAACGCGGACATGGGTATCAAACAACTGCAAACGTACCTCCAAATGAACAAAACCTGGGGCGAGACAGTTCCGATCTTGGTTATTCGAAATGGAAAACGGCTGGAATTGTCCATGAAGTTACCGCCCCAACCCAAACAGTAACCAGTCTCCCAAATCGACCGTCGCTCGCGCCGCGCGGCGGTTGCAAAACACTATCGCCAAGGGCTTTTACTGCATATCACAACTCGCGACAAGAGAAAGCTTTATCGCAAGGGAGCGAAAGGCCCAGGCGGACACATACGACTATTCGAAAATCGAATCCACAAGAATTTCATTCTTCGATACAGAAGAGATGCTTCTCCCCGCGAATAAACAGCTGCTTCCCAACAGGGGCCGGAGTCGCATCAACCGTTTCACCAACAGAATTGGACGCCACCACTTCAAATTCTTCGCCATCTTTGAGAACAACCGTCCGACCACTGCGTCCAGTTAAAAAGACATAGCCTCCCGCTGCCACGGGAGACGCGTAAATGCTTGAAAGGCCCGGCACTCGCGTTGCCGAAAAAAATGGTTCTCCCGTCTTCGCATCTAAACAGGACAGGACACCGGATTTACCTTTGTAAAAATAAATGCGACCTTCACTTAGGAGAGGCGAGGCGATGTCGGGAGTATCCCTATTAATCGACCAGACAACGTCCTTTGTATCACCAATGTCTCCCTTGCTATCAGCGCGAAAAGCACCCAAGAAAGAGCCACGAAATCCGCTTCCCACATATACCATGCCATCATGGTAAACGGCCGATGCACAGGGACGTTGTGTC
>JAPOIJ010000080.1 GCA_029979005.1 Planctomycetota bacterium
CCGCGTTCAGTCAACGGGCGATACGAAACTCCAAGTTTACAAGTCACTTGTTCAATTCGCAAAACTTTCCCATGAATTTCAAAACCATCCCAGAATATTTTCCAACAAGGGTGGGCTGATTTGCAATCATCCAAGCGGGTTCATGTTGTTGGGCTCTTGGCAGCGGCCTCAAATCCACAGTTGGGTATCTACTCGAAAATACGCGAGGTTTAGCTGGTTTGCCCAGCACGATTTTTCTGTCGCGTTAACCACTAACCAAGGTCCAGTCGTTTAACTCAACGAGATTTGCGTTATTGCGCTGCTCGTTGATACAAACCAGGCTGTATCGTTCCGCCTCGATTGGAAGGCCTAGATTTGCTAGACTCGACGGTCGTCATTTGCGCCTTCAAAGCGCGTATGGTAAAAGTCGGTGGCAAAGCTGCAAAAACGGCTTATTTCTAATTTGTTTTTAACCACAACAGTTGGATTTTTGGAATAGTTGACGTAGGTTTCAACTGATAACAGGGTTAAAAAAGAGCAACAACGTCAAGCGGGAATGTAGGAACTAAAAACAATGGAATACCGATCTGCTCAACGTAACGAACATTAAATAACATTGAAAGGCACTGAATAAAACCCCAATGGCCGATATTGCCCCTAAAACAGGATTCCAAGGACTCATTGAAAACTGGCAGAGCGATGTCATCGCGGCTTTAAGCGTCGCTTTGATCGCTCTTCCTCTTTCTTTGGGCATCGCACTTGCAGCCGGGGCACCCGCAATGGCTGGAATTATCTCCGCCGTGGTTGGCGGCGTGGTCACCACGTTTTATCGAGGCGGACACATCGCGGTAAATGGTCCAGCCAAGGGCGTGATCGCTGTCATCCTTGCCGGCATTGCCATGATGGACGATGGTTCAGGCCAAGCCTTCAACTACGTGTTGGCGGCGATTGTTGTTTCCGGTGCGCTTCAAGTCGTTATGGGGATGCTGAAACTGGGTCGTTTCGCAGACCTCTTTCATTCTTCAGTGATTCATGGACTGCTTGCGGCCATTGGAATCATCATTTTTGCAAAACAAATTCATGTGGCGATGGGGACCTACTCAAAAAGCCCGAATATCGTTCAAAACCTTATCGATGCAGTGCTGATGGTGCCTCAAGCCAACCCGTTTGTGGTGATAATCTCGTTAGCCGGTTTTGCTTTAATGATGTTTCACTCCAAAATTAGCTATAAGTTTTTTCATATTCTTCCAACGCCGATGTGGGTGATCGCTCTTTCGATTCCATTCGCCTACATGTTTGACTTTTTTCAAGACCACGATATGTCGCTGTTCGGGGAGGATTATCACGTTGGGCCAAAATTGTTGCTGGATATTCCTGACAACGTAATGGCGTCCATCATGCATCCAAATTTTGGCATGATCAATACTTCAGCGTTTTGGATTACAGTCTTTTCAATCCTGTTAATCAGTACGATCGAATCGCTGGCCATTGCCAAAGCGATTGACAAAATTGATCCTTACAAGAGGAAGACAGATCTCAACAAAGATCTTACCGGAATTGGCCTCAGCACCATGGCTGCCGGTTTCCTCGGCGGCTTGCCGATTATTGCAGTCATCATTCGAAGTACGGTCAACGTACACAATGGTGCAAAAACAAAATGGTCTAACATGTATCAAGGCTTGATATTGCTGTTGCTTATCGTCGTACTTGGGCCAATTATGCAACAGGTGCCGCTCTGTGCCTTTGCGATTCTACTGGTACACACCGGATTTAAATTGGCATCGCCAGCGGTATTTAAACAGGTGTTAAGTCATGGAATTGAACAGTTGATCTTCTTTGTAGGAACCTTGATTCTGACCTTATACACTAACTTATTGGTTGGATTGTTTGGGGGCCTCCTTTTGGCATTAATTTCCCAATTGCTAATCGCGAAGGTTTCCGTTCCGCGCTTCTTCAACTTGATCTTGAGAGGAGGTTCCAACCTAATGCTTAAGCCTGACGGCAGCTACGACCTAAAGGTAAGAGGGATTTCGAACTTTCTCAGTATCTTAAGTCTCGACAAATTGTTGGAGCAAATACCCGGCGGTGCAAAAGTAACGATTGATCTTTCCGAATCGCGTTTGGTTGGTTTTACAGTGATGGAACATTTGTACGACTTTCAAAAACTGCACCAGAACACGGGCGGCGAAGCAGAAATCCGCGGTCTGGATTCGCATACTTCCACGAACAATCACAAATTTGCTCTGAGATTTAAGACCGACACTAACGAACCTTTAAATCCGCGCCAAAAAATGTTGAAAGAGATGGCGGAAAGCTATGGTTGGAATTTTCAAGTCGAACCGCTCGAGGATTTCGATTATTTCCAATCGTTTTATTTCTTTAAGACGCGTCCTATCGAGGCGGAGAGCAATTGCATATCCGACCAAGACAAAGACATGCACCTTGAGTTGATTGATGTCACCTTCGAAGAAGGCGCGGATATATTTCCAGACGAACACCAAACGACAGTAGGCCTCCTCAAGATGCCATTTCCTATTCCGAAGTTTACAATTGAAAAAAAGGGTTTCTTTGATCGGTTCTTGCATCTTTCGGAACACAAGGATATCGACCACGTTGTTTATAACGACTTCCCCAAAGATTTTGTGGTCAAGGTAGAAAATAGAAAGGCGATGGACGAATTCTTGACCGAAAAATTCAAGGGGCTAATCGAAATCAGCGGCTTGAACCACATCGAGAGCAACGGCGAAGCGCTTTTGATTTTTAACAACAATTTCAAGTTGGCTCAATTGCTGGATTACGTAAAGATGATCCAGTTCGCCGACAACCTGAAGAAGATCGTCAATGAATAGCCATGGTTGGCTATCTATGGTGGCAGTCGCTGCATGATTCTAGTCTGGCTTTAACCAACTTTTCAGAATCGCGTTTGTCTAAGGCGAGGGGCGAACCCAATTCTTCTCACCGCCACCGAATCGTATTTAAACGTATCGCGTTTCGATTCTGAACCAAGATAGAGAGATCATACCTTTAAACTTCTTGCGCTATTGCCCGGTGGGTTTATACAACCCAAACTGTATTTTGACGCCTCGATAGGCTCGCCTAAATTTGCTAGACTCAGGCGTTCGCTATTTGCGCCCTCACAGTGCGAATGGTGAAAGTCGGTGGCGGGCAGCTACTCGTCATCGGCGCTTTAATAGGTATGATAAAGCTAAAACTCATCAAAACCTTCTAAAAACCTACAAAATGCCCCGATAGCTCAGCTGGATAGAGCAATTGACTTCTAATCAATAGGTCGCAGGTTCGAATCCTGCTCGGGGTGCTTTTTCTGGTCGTCTATTCTCATTCCCCTGCGTTCATCTGCTTTCTGGAACTTCAAGCTTTACAGGTGATCGCGACCCGAATAGGTCGTAAATCCGAATGTATCCAGTTTCATTCGCACCGGAGCGGGATGCCCAGTGCATTTTGAGGCGGTCTAATTGATTGCGAACACAATATCAGCTATTCGTGCTTTTCTCCAATATTAGACTCCTCAAAAAAATAGTCGAGATAGTTTAGCTGCAAGCGGCTTTTTTGTGCCGAATCTCCCTCAAAGCAGGCATCAATCTCGCCCTTTAGCCGCAGCAAGTTCTCTTGATTGAGTAATGGGTCATTTGACTCTCTTCTCCATTGGCTGAGCTGGGTCTGCAATTCACTCAGTTGCTCCGCATAATTTGTATCCTCTGACAGGTTTCGAAATTCGTAGGGATCTGCTTCCAGGTCGTACAGCTCAAATTCAGGCGGTGCTTGCATGCGACGATAGGCCGCTCGAATATAATTCGGCGCACCTTCAATGGTCTCAGGCAGTCCCTTGAAGAACCTGTTGAGTGTGAATGCATAGCCTGGATTGGTTGTTTCGGGCATTAAGTTGTGGATCAGTTTGAATCGCTCATTGCGAATGGTGCGCTGAGGGTAATAGTTGTGCGCCGAGTGAAGATGAAATTCGGTGAACAAGTACGTTCGCCAATCCGTTTGTTCGTTCCGAAGTAACGGCAGCAGTGATCGCCCCGGCAGTTTGGCTACGGAGGTTGCGTTGGCTGCCTGAAGAAATGTTGGCATCAAGTCAAGCGTCGAAACCAGTTCATTACGAACCTGCTCAGGTTGTAATTCGCCAGGCCACTGAATAATCATCGGTATCCGAACGCCACCTTCGTAAGACGTACGTTTACCGCGAAGCATGTCTGCGCCATGATCGCCAATGTAGACGACAAGCGTGTTCTCTGCTTTTCCCGATTTTTTGAGTGCGTCGAGCAAATCACCAATCTTCGAATCGAGGCGACTCATGCAGTTGTAGTAATCTGCCGTATCCTCACGAAGCTGCGGCGCGTCGAGGCCGAAATAGGCCAGCGGCTTGACGTCTTTGCCTGTCAGCGGATTTTCCGGCAGTCCTTTTACCTGTTTAATAAATGGCCGGTGCGCATCCGGTTAGTTAACGGTGAGAAAAAACGGTTGGTCACCTGCCGCAAAAAACTCCGCGGCATGTTTGGCGTAGTCCCCGAGTTTCTTGCGATTAAAATTCGAGGACGTTGCTTTTTTTATATCAAATGGAAACGCAGAGGCCGGATTGACATGCAGCTTGCCAACGATGCCTGTGCGATAACCGGCTTGCTTTAGACTACGAACCATATTCGGCGTATCTTCCCGATACATCTGAAACTTCCACGTCGCCAAACCGATTTGACCATTCTGATGCGGATACAACCCGGTCAGAAATGCCGCGCGCGACTGGCTACAACCAGCCTGAGGAACGTAAGCGTTGTGAAACCGAACACCCTTGGCAGCAAAATCATCGAGCACTGGTGTTTGGACATAAGGGTCGCCGTAACAACCAAGCTCAGGGCCATTGTCTTCGGAAACTATCAATAGAATGTTCGGCTGCGTTTTTTCTTTGAGAGCGTCGCCGCTCTGCACAACCACGTTGCTATCAATTGAAGCGCTCACAGTCGCGCTAGACTCACCGACCTCAAAAAATGACGCGCTCCCCTCAAGCAGGCCAAGAGGAAGTAATGTGAAACCAAAAACGGATAAATACTTTAGGATACGAGGTGCCATTCTATATTTTTCCTTGTGATTTCATTTCATTGGCGAGTTGGCGTTGATACGTGGCATGGGCTTGAGTATCTTCGCGAGCCCTTTCGCTGTAGTAGATGAATCCGAGCGCTCGCCGTGATCGCGTCACCGATCGGTTTCCATCAGCACGGTGGATAGTCATCGCGTCATGAACCAGCAAATCGCCGGGCTTTGCCGGAAACGGAGTTTCCAATTCGCGTTCGAGAGCTGTTGGATAACCGACAATACCTTGACTGAAACCGAGTGTGTTCGTGCGTGTGTGCTCGCGCATGCCGTTGCGGTGAGATCCGGGCAGGTACCGGAGGCAGCCATTCTCTTCGTCAACATCTTCCAAGGCGAACCACATGGTCACGGCTTCACAAGGATCAAGCATGAAGTAGTAACCATCCTGATGCGGAGGGGTTGGCTGACCAATGCCCGGCGGCTTATTGAAGTACTGCATGTTTTTAGGTACCACTGGGCCATCCAGTAAAACTTCTGCAACTTCTCGGAATCGGCTACGGGTAAACAGTTCGCGAAACCATAAATCATAGTCTCCCATCTGCTGAATCTGCTTTAGTGTTCCCGAGTTGTTTTTGTCTTCGTAAAAGACTTGCTCTGGTGGTAACTGCGGCACGACCTCACCAATGAATCGATCGACGTTTGAAAGCAGTTCCGTTAACTCCTCGCCGCTGAAAAACTGCGGCAAAGCCACATAGCCATCGATCTCAAACGCCTTCAACAGTTCGGTATTGGATTTTGACTCCATCATTCGGTCTTCTCCGCAAGAGCGGGTAATGCAGATCGCCAACCGTGTTCTAACATTTCGGCAAGTTCCTGGACCGTTATCGCGTGCTTAGATTCAGCTGCTAGATTATAAGACTCATCAGGATCGGAACGATGATCGTAGAGTTCGCGGGCCACCACCTCCTTCGACTTCCAATCCCGCCATTCAACGTATCGATAACGATCCGTTCGCAAAGCATACCCCATTACCGCACCGTGTCCCCGATGGCGACTGCCACTACGAGCGCGTGGATATTGGCTAAATGCCGCACGCTTCCAGGCTTGCTCCGGATTCTTCAGCAATGGCTTGAGGCTGATCCCTTCCACTCCTTGCGGCGACTCGAGACCACAGATATCTGCCAAGGTCGGATAGACATCGACGAACTCGACCAGTGCATTAGACTTCGCGCCGGACCGTTGTTGCCCCGGCGCAGAAATAATCAAGGGCGCCCGCGTGGCAAGCTCGTAGTTGTTGGCCTTAGTCCACAGCCCCTGTTCACCAAGATGAAATCCGTGATCGCCCCATAGAACGACGACCGTATTCTCGGTGAGCTTCAATGTTGCAAGCTCATCCAGCAATCGACCGACCAAGACATCGACATAACTGACACAGGCGTAGTACCCGTGTCTCAATTCACGAACCTTGTCAATCGATAACGGACCGTCTTGGGGAATGTCAGTGTAGCCTTCCAATTCTTTCCAACTGCGTGTTGCCAGTTCGGGAGCATTGTCCGGATGTTGGCCTTCCACTGGCAGCGAGATCTTATCGCGGTTGTACAAATCCCAGTATTTCTGTGGAGCACAAAAAGGCAGGTGCGGTTTACGAAATCCAACGGCCAAAAAAAACGGCCGATCACTCTGCTGTAACTTGCCCAGCGTTTGCACCGCCGCATCGCAGACGATGCCATCGAGATAGGTGTTGTCCGGCACGTCCGCGGCTTCGGCTGCCGAACGCTTGAGCCCTTTGCCTTGAAGATTGTCTTGAAGCGCGTATCGTACCTGAGGAGCGCCGACAGAATCGTATTCCGGTTCGAAGGACCACGACGGTGGATCTTTCGATGGCTTCCCGCCACCATGATAAATTTTACCAAGGCTCTGGGTGTGATAACCGTGGTTCTTGAAATGCTGTGGTAACGTCACCACATCAGGTAACGCTTCCCGAAAGTGTGTCTTTAGATCCCAGACACGAATCGTGTCCGGTCGACGGCCGGTCATCAGTGAAAGCCGCGAAGGACTGCAAACCGCTTGCTGGCAATACGCCCGATGAAAGACTGTACCACGGCGAGCTAATCGGTCTATATTCGGCGTGATGGCAACGTCATCTCCGTAACAACCCAGCGCCGGCCGCAGATCATCAATGGCAATGAACAGCACGTTGGGTCGCTCCAGTGAATCGTCGCCTTTAATGGATAACGGATTCCACAAGAAAAAGGTAACAAAAGCAATCAAAGAGATGGCTTGAATTTTCATAGCAATGCTTCCCTGATAGTTTTGCCGACCTGCTTGTGAGCCCAGCCTGTGACGTTAATTCTTCGCTCGACCGCTTGCAAGTCCGGCGACGTCATTTGGGAGGTTCTTAAACTGATTTTAAGAAAGCAATCAATGCTTTGCTCCCTCGTATTGTGGATTCGCTTTGACTGGATCAGCCCCGACGCTTTCGCGCCAAGCTTTTAACTTGGCATGTAGCATGGCGACTTTAGCTGGCTCTGTGGCCGACAGATCGTTTGTCTCGCCAATATCGACAGCGAGGTTGTAGAGCGAAAGCTCGCCCGTTTCAAAGGCTTCAATTAGTTTCCAGTCGCCAGCTCGAATCACACCACTCGGGAAGCTTTCTGGATGCTGATTGTAATGCGGGTAGTGCCAGTAAATCGCCTCTCGTTCCAGGCCGCCGCTACCAGTGAGGATTGGCACAAGGCTCTTGCCATCGACATGCTGATACGGTCGCAAATTATTTCCTGTCGCCGCCAGAATCGTCGGATAAATATCCGTACTGATCACCGGTTCGTCGGACAGCGTACCTTCCTTGATATGGTTTGGCCACTTGATAAGAAAAGGAACTCGGACACCGCCTTCGTAATTGGATCCTTTATTTGCTCTCAGCGGAGAATTGTCCGTCGCCCGGGCGAACCCGCCGTTGTCGCTGGTAAAAATAACGAGTGTCCGCTCATCGAGCTCCAGATCACGCAACGTCTTCATCACTCGCCCAACACTATCGTCGATGCTCTCGACCATCGCGGCGTAGGCTGGCTTTCCCTGCCGTTTGCTTTTGGGAATTTTTTCGTAGCGAGCAACTTTATCTGCCTTGCCCTGCAAAGGGGTGTGAACGGCGTAGTGAGAGAGCATCAGGAAAAACGGCTGATCAGCGCTATCACGAATAAACGCCTCCGCTTCTTCAGCCAGTCGATCAACGAGATAATCACCTTTCTTGCCCGACAGGGGAGATTCCTTTTGCAACATTCTGCCAGTTGTTGGAATTCGCCAACTTCCTTCAAACGGATAGAAGTAGCTACCCGGAGCACCATAATCACGACCCGCGATGTTAATGTCGAAGCCTTGGTGTTCCGGATAGTAATAAGTTTCCGTGCCAAGATGCCACTTACCCATAAAGGCCGTTCGGTAGCCCGCTTCGCGCATCGCCTCAGCGATGGTGACTTCCTCCAACGGCAGATTGGAGATGTAGCGAGCCTCCCGGAGCTTATTTTTTTTCGCATTCCAGCGTCCAGACGGCAGCCACTGAGTTAGCAGCAGTCTTGCAGGATACTTGCCCGATACAATCGCGGCTCGCGTAGGCGAACAAACATTGCACGCCGCATAGCCGTTGGTAAAGCGCATCCCCTCGGCTGACAACCGGTCAATATTTGGCGTCTGGTAATACTCACTGCCGTAGCAACCAAGATCTTTCCAACCGAGATCATCTACCAGAATCAAGATGACGTTGGTTTTTGTATCGTCAGCCACACAGAGATTACCGACAGGCAAAAAACAGATGAAAAAAAGAGCAATTAGCATTTTGTTAATACGGCTCATCTTTTCCCTCCGTAAGTTACTTTGCCGGTCGTTTTGTTTTTCCATTGGTAAGCCTCGGCATTAAAACGATAGTCTCCCTTACTCGGGCGCGTTGCGGCATAGGATGTCGGCAGAGCGCGTTTCAGCTTCGCTACGACCGTTGGATGATCGGCAACAATGTTGTACCACTCATTAGGATCGGATCGCAGGTTGTAGAGCTCTTCGCCGCGTTCACCCTCCTCATACTGAATGTATCGCCAATGTTTTGTCCGCACGGATGTGTTGCCTTTCATAAAGTCAATGATCGCCGGATGTTTCCATTGCGAATCCGGAGTGCGAAGCAACGAAGTCACATCCAAACCATCGAGACCTTCAGGAACCGGCAAACCGCATAAACTCGTCAACGTCGGAAACAGACAGGTCAGATCAACGGGTTGATCACAACGAGTACTGGGCTTGGTTAGTCCGGGTGCAACGAAAATGAAGGGCACGTGCGTCGAGCGTTCCCACAGCGTATTCTTGGCAAAATGATCCTTTTCGCCAAAATGATATCCGTGATCGGACCAGAATACGACAATGGTGTTATCGCGGTATGCGCTCTTATCAAATGCATCCAACAGCTTACCGACAAGGGTGTCGGCATGGGCGATGCTGCATAGATACGACTGCACGCAGTGCTTTAATCCACCATGCTCTTCAATCATCCGAAGGTCGTTGCGACGATCTTCAGCCATCACTCGGCCGCCCTCCGGAATATCATCTAGATCGCCGGCTTTATTCTCCGGTAACGTTACGCGATCAAGTGGCAGCTGATCAAAGTACTTCTTCGGCGCGTAGAATGGCAGATGAGGCTGAAACAGACCAACCGCAAGAAAGAACGGCTTGTCGTGTTTTTTAGAAAGAAACTCACTCGCCCATTCGACGGTATGACCATCACCCATCTCCATGTCATCAACTTGCATCGCTCCCCAGTCAAGCGATCCTTTGGGGTGGCGAGGCATGTCGGTCAAATAACTCCGTTTGCCACCTTGCTTTGCAAGGTAGCTCTTGATCAGCTCATTATCCGCAATCAGGTCGAAGTATTCGTGCCACTGGTCCGGTGGATTAAAGCCGGGGGTGTGGTGATGAACCTTCCCACCGCCAGCAACGTGATATCCATTTTGCTTAAAATAATGAGGCAACGTTACCATGTTCGGGAAACTAGGTCTCCACCAATGACCGTTGCTATACAACCCCGTCGTTGATGCTCTTTTGCCTGTTAGAATTGCCGCGCGGCTGGGAGCGCATTTGGGGCTAGGAGCATGCGCGTTCGTAAACAAAAGTCCGCGATCGGCAAGGGCATCGATGTTCGGCGTCGGAACGCGATCGCTACCAAGACAGCCGACCCAGTCGTTCATGTCATCGACAGAAATGAATAGTACGTTAGGACGAGTTCGTTCAACCGTGGTCGCGGAAGTTCGAATTGATTCGTTTGTATTATCACCAGCATCCTCTGCAAACTTGCAACTGCTGCACCAGTCTGGCTCGACCTTTACCCAACTCACCTCACACGTTTGTGAAGTTGCACTTGATGAAATCAAACTCAGCACGAAGGTCAACAAGACCGCGACGTTGCAGCACATGATTTTTACTTCCCCCGAGAGTTTTTGATTTTGATGAAAAATCGAACTCTCTCTTTGGCTCTGGTGATTCTTAACCGCGACGCGTATTTGCCTCTGATTGTTGAAGATTTCAAATCCTTTGTAAAGTTGGTTGGGGTCCGCAAATCAATCGGGAAACGAATAAAAACATAGCCCGTACCGCAGACAGAACCGCGTTTAAAAATACTAAGAACCTCCTACGCTGTAATTTCCCTTACCTTCAACGTTGACTGCATTCCATCCCAAGCTAGTTAAGCCCATTCATTTGGGTGTGATCGCTGATTTGCATGGCCAGTTAGCTGCTGATGGGGATTAAGATGTGGCTAACTCATCATCTTTATTGAAGAAAAATCGATCATCCTTCAGGCCGGCATTCATCTTAAATTCAAGAAATCCGCAATAGACAACCGGCACAACGAATAGAGTAATGAGTTCAACCAGCATTCCACCAAACACAGGAATTGCCATGGCGCGAGCAACATCGGCTCCTCGCCCGGAAGCCAACAGCACAGGCAACAGTGCGATCACTGTTGTGAACGAAGTCATCAAACAAGGACGAATACGTTTGAGCCCAGCTTCAACTACTGCTTGCCTAATGTCATTGATGCTGTCAAGCCGATGATTCCTCAAAATCTGTTCAAGATAAGTTGCGATAACAACACCATCATCAATTGCGATGCCGAACAATGCGATAAATCCAATCCATACCGCTGTGTTCAATTGGACGTCTGCGATAGCAAGAGCTATCATTCCGCCGCCGAAAGCTACAGGAATTCCCGCAAATACGATCATCGAAAGAGGAATTCGGCGGAATTGCAAATAGATAATAAACAGGTTGAGTAAAAGAACAATCGGAATAATGATCAAGAGTCGCTGATTGGCTTCGATCTGATTTTGAAATGAACCAACCGCTTCCAACTCAAAGTTCCCCTCAGGAAACTTAAGTTCACCAACCGATCGAGCATTATTGAGTGATTCCATAACACGTTCGACCGTTTCCAATGGCCCCATTCCCTGTCGAGGAGCAAAGGCGACATGAGCCACCAACCTAGCGTCCTCGCTGTTGACGACGGCGGGACCCCATGTGGTCTTAACGGATGCCAAACGACCTAGTGGAACTTCATTTCCGGTGTTTGTTACCACGGGAATCTTTGAAAGCTCATCGATATCATCACGATAGCTTCGTTGGTAACGCACCTGAATGGCGTAACGCTCTCGGCCTTCCACTGTAGTGGTTGCATTTTTGCCACCCAAAGCGGATTCGATAATCTCAGTGACGTCACGAACCGTCATGCCATACCGAGCGGATTCGGTGCGATCGACTTCAAATTCGACATAAGGCTTTCCAAGAACGATATCAGGGCTAACCGTATCGCTGTTGACCATGGGATGTTGTTTGATTTTTTCTGCCACTGCTTCAGCTGAACTGGCCAATCCAAGCAACGAGTCGCCATAAATCCGAATCGCCATGGAAGCCTTGATACCGCTCTGCAGCATTACAACTCGACCTTCAATTGGCTGAAGCTTGTCGGCAATTGTAATTCCCGGCAAGGTTGCTAATTCGTTAATTTGATCCCAAATCTTGACCTCTGTCATTCCCTCTCGCCACTGATCACGTGGCTTGAGCATGATGTAGGTCTCGATCATGGCGGCCGGCGCGGGATCAAGCGCTGATTCAACACGACCAATTTTCCCAAGGACATCAGCGACTTCTGGTATCCGCCGAATCATCGCATCCTGGGTCTGCAGCGTTTCCATTGCCTGTGAAAGACTGGCCGCTGGATACAAAGACGGCATGTAAAACCAACTTCCTTCATCAAGGGCGATCCAATCATCCGTTGAGAGCCCAGTGAACATGTGTTTGAAGTCGACGTAATTCTGGGAGCCATTGAAATCCGCATTCAAATTTCTCAGAGCCCACTGATCAATTGGACTGAGGATTTTAGGCAGCCCAAACCATGCTCCCATTCCGAAAAAGACGATCAGTAACGGAAAGACCAAAAACGTTTTTTTGAACCGAAGAAAAAGACGCAGCGTTGGCTCGTAAAGCTGATTAACGAATCTGGCAACAAAGTTCTCATCTACCGGTCGCAATCGCTCACGCAGCATTGCAAAAACTAACGCTGCAGCGAATAAACTAATTACACTTACGATCAAGGAGCCGCTCAAATCCATTCTGGCTAGGTCATTGATCCACTCAGCAATTTGGGTTGCCCGATTATGCCAGACGAAATTCCCCAACGCAGCAACCAATCCACCAAAGACAATCGATGCAATGGTCGCTTTCCATCGTTTCTCTGTAGGATTTTTAAGCAAAAGTCTTGCCAGCGGAGGCACAAGCATGACCGCCACTATCAAACTGGCGACCAGAGCATAGGTCTTTGTCCACGCAAGTGGTGCGAACATTCGATAATCACGGCCGGTCAAAAAGAAAACGGGAAGAAAGCTGATGACCGTTGTGGATACCGCAGTGATGACCGCAGGAGCGACCTCTCGCGTCATTTCACCAATTCGCTCCAGCCTTCCCTCATCGCCACCCGGCTGGCCTTCACGCTCCCAGTCAGCGACACCTCGGAAAATGTTTTCGGAAATAATGATTGCCATGTCGACCATCGTTCCGATTGCAATGGCAATACCAGCCAGCGACATGATATTCGCTTCGATACCAAACGTGTTCATCGCGATAAAGGACATTAACACAGCGATAGGAAGCGTGGTTGCAACCACAAGACTCGCGCGAATATGTAATAAAAAAAGAACAATCACGACGATCGTGATACCAATTTGCTGCGCAAGTGATCCAGTCAGCGTCGCGACCGTTTCATCAACTAGTTGCGTTCGATCGTATACACCGTGAATTTTGATACCGCCGAGCTCAGGTTCCAAAGTTTTGATTCGAGACTTAACTCGCTCGATAACCTGCCGCGGATTTTCGCCATACCGCATCACTACCACACCGCCAACCGCCTCGCTTCCGTTCCAGTCGAGTGCACCACGGCGAAAGGCAGGGCCAAGCTGAACTGCAGCAACATCGCGAATCATAATTGGCAGACTGTCTTTCGTGACAACGACCGTTTCTTCAATCTGCTTAATCGTTTCCGCTTTAGTCCTTCCGGCACCAATGAAACCAATCCCTCGGACAAGATACTCCATACCCCCGGCTTCGATCGTTTTTGCACCGACGTCAATGTTTGAATTCCGCACCGCCATCAAAACTTGCGAAAGTGTCAAATCGTGAATGCGAAGTTTGTTCGGATCAATTTCGATTTGATACTGTTTAACGTAGCCTCCGATTGACGCCACTTCTGCAACACCATCAACACTTTGCAGGGCATATTTAATTACGTAATCCTGTTTGCTACGAACTTGCGCCAAATCCATATTTCGAGGCGGATCTAAAACGTAGTAGTAGATCTGACCAAGGGCAGTGGCATCGGGCGCCAAAACGGGAGTGGTGCCTTCGGGAAGTTGATTACCAATCGCCGAAAGCTGCTCAGAGACACGTGATCTAGCCCAATAAAAATCTACCGCATCTGCAAACGTCACCTGAACGAAACTAAAACCGAACATACTCTTACCACGAACCGATTCGGCCCCCGCAACCGACTGCAGTGCAACCGACAATGGATAAGTGATCTGATCTTCAATATCCTTGGGACTGCGCCCCGGCCATTCGGTCAACACGATCACCTGATTTTCGCTGACATTCGGAATAGCGTCGATTGGCACTTCGCGAAACGAATACCAGCCATAGGCGGCCGTTGCCAAAGTGACTAAAAGAACCACCAGACGTTCGCGAACGCAAAAGTTGACGATAGGTTTGATCACTTGAGCAGTTCCATATGTGGAAGGTTCATTGGCGGGATGTCAGTTGAAGACGCATCGCTTTCCAATTTCGAAGCTGGCGATTTATTTTTGCCTTCGTGATAGGCCTTTAAAACCTGAAGGTTCCTCTCTGGCTCTTTAAGTAAGCCTTCGCGACAACCTTCGCAGCAAATCATAACCACAGCCCCGTTCACTTCGACAGGAATTGGGGTTCCCATCCCCTTCGTGCCAAGACGGACTTCGGAAACCGGGCAAATGACCTGGTCTTCCGCAAGCCTTCTATCTTTTGTGGATAGTGGAGCAAAAGACTTTTTAATTTCCGCCAGCTCCTCTTCGGTGGGGGAATCGTTTAGATAATCGTCGAGGATTGCATAGTATTTCTCTGGTTCATCGATCAGCTTATTACGACAGGCTTCGCAACAAATCATTACATCACGACGCGGGAGATCAACGCGAATCGGCGCCCCCATTCCAGCCGATCCCAGCTTGACTTTCATAACCGGGCAAATGACCTGTTCTTTCGCGAATTGTCGATCTTCAGCATTTAGTATCGATAACGCTTTTTCGATTTCCCTCGCTTCCTCGCTTTCCGCGAGTTTTGCATAGTCCTTCCGAACCGCGCGGTTCGGGTCGATCAGCGAAACTTTTCCCTGAATGTTAAACGTTGAGTCCAGCATGAAAACACCACTGGCAACGACCATTTCACCAGGTTTAATCCCTGATGAAAGCGATATCTTATCGCCCATGAATTCGGCAACTTCTACCGTTCGAAATTCGAAACGACCCGCTTCTGTTTCTACATAAGCGATACAATCTGAGCCATTTATTAACACTGCTTCACGAGGAACAATGACCATTTCCTGATTCGCAAAGTGTTGGGTTTGAATTTTCGCTCGGCCGAAATCTCCGACCCTGATTAATCCAGCTTCATTTGAGACCTCAACACGAACATTAACCGCATTCGTTTTCGGATTAACCATTGGGGCAATAAAGGCAATCGTCCCTTCGAATTTTTGCCCCACCTGTGACTGAATCGTAACATTAACTTTTTGACCAAGCTTCAAGTTACGACTGTCCTCGGGGAACATTTCCAGCATCAGCCAGACTTTGGAAAGATCAGCCAGTCTCATGATTGGCTGGCCTGTTTTGATGTAATCTCCTTCCTTTACAAGTTTCTCAACACAGGTACCTGAGATAGGAGCGACAATCCGAACGGTGCTGTCTGGCTTACCTCGTTTCTCAATTTCGTCGACCTGCTCCGCAGACAAACCAAATTCAACGAGCCGAAGACGGGTACTTTCATAGAGGCGACGATTTGACGCAATCGTACGTTCATTGGAAGAGGTACTTTCCGCCAACAGTTTCTTCGCGTTCAACAGGCCAACTTGATCTGCATAGAGATCAGGAGAGTAGAGGATAGCCAGAGGTTCGCCTTTTTTTACCTTGGCACCGGTAAAATCGGCGAGCAAGTCATCTATTCTGCCATCGACATAAGCTGAAATCGTTGATTCACTCGTTTCATCGTAAGTAATCTTACCCAGCACCTCAATTTCCGTTGAGACCGGCAAATTAAGGGCAGCCACTGTTTGGATGTTTGCCAGGCGCCGCGCAGTTGGATCAATGGTGACTCCAAAGATATCTTTAGGATCACCCTTTACTTCGATTTCCTGCAGCTCCATTCCACATACAGGGCATCGGCCTGGCGCTTTTACAAAGACACATAACATGGAGCATGCATAAAGCGAATCCTCATTGGCGTCTGTCTTGGTGATGCTGGTTGCCGCATCATTGAACCAATTGAAGTTGCGTTGAGCATAGCCAAACAACCAAGCCAAGGCTAAAACAAACACAATGGCAAGAACAGGCTGTGCAACAAGCTTGAACCAATAGGCTGCAAACCGAACTACAATATTGAATCGACGCCGATTATTGAATGTCGATTCTGATATTTCTTTTGGAGAATTCTCACTCATAAAGAGTCTCGCGATTTAGCTCGACGTGCGCAGATCCTATAAATCAGATCTGGTCGTTAAGCAACGTAAAGTTGATTGAAATGACGTGACCAAGGCACAATTGAAGTACCAAAATACAATTGGGAAAGCGCGCAGCTGCGCTCTCGTCATCTAAATCAACAGATAAATCGCGAAAGAAGAGCGCAAACTTCGTGCGCCGTCAAAGAAACTGGGCTTGCCGATTCCTTCTGTCGAAATTCGTTGCCAAAACATTTAGTTTCTATTCTGGCAATTGTCTGAACAGCAAGCGCGAGAAGATGTGTTTGCTCGCTTGTAGTATCATTAACGGGAATAGAGGGATTCGGTAACTGATTAACATCTACAGCACCGCACTGACATTGATCGCCACAACTGCATGGAGAATCAGCAATATCTATCGTTGTGTTACAACAAGCCGAATTCTCAGAGCAGCAAGATTTTTGGGCAAAGCCGAAACATGACTTCGTGGCGACACAACCACTGGCAGGCGACACTTCCCGACCAGATGAACATTCACAATCTGCTCTCTGCGCTGCCACAGGCGGTACCAGCAAAACGAACATAGCCAAATATGTCACTAATTGGCGGGCGAAATTGCAAATTTTCTTGATTGAAGCCACTTAATTCTACCGCTTTGGCTTATTGGAGGGGGAGGGACCAACAGCATTTATTTCGGATGACTTAGACGATCAAATCTATTCAAAAATATGTCAAGAGGAATAACCGCTGCATTATAGCTTTGCCACGGTAAAACCAAGCAATTTTCGCCCTAGTTTTCGACTGAAACACCAAAACGTTCTTGATTTGATGCATTTTGCGAATTTTCCAGTGCATCTACCATTACGGACATTTCAGCCTGTAAGTTCACCCGATGCCCTTGCTGCGTCGAGTCAAGGCAATTGCTCGATTCCGAAACTGAGTACGGTAAGGGGTTGGGAATTCTGTAGTTGCAATTTACCTGGCCGTGGGGATAGCAATGATAATTTCTTGCACAACCAGCCAACAAAATCAGCGGCAGCAGGTAAATCAATCGTTTTAAAAACACCATGCAGGACCCCCTTTCACATCGGCAGCAATTCAATTCACGTCTTCGATTGTTGGTTCATCATTTTCATTACTAACCTGATAATTCGTTTCAACTGAAGGTTGACCAGCTGTAGCAGATTCTGGCACGTCCCAGTCGCCAATTTGACGTGCTAATGCAGCGAGTGTCTGTTGCAATTCTGTTTCAAGTCGTTTTTCCTGAATTTGATAGCGGAGCAACTGGCGCCAATTATCGATCATTTGTAGAAAATCGACTTTGCCGACCTGATAATCGTCTCTCGATTGAGTAAAGGCCATCTGCTGCCGCGGAATTATGTCATCGCGAAATAAACGAAGCGTCTCTTGCTGACTTTTAATTTTTGCAAATAAGTCGGCGACAACCTCCATCGTCTCATCTTTCAAGCGATCGTACTTACGAGCATTGGAAAGTGCCCTCGTTTGAGCTTCGCGAACACCAGCGTCCAGCCGTTTTCGATAGAGGGGTAAATTCATCGCCAGCGTCAACATGAACGCATCATCGCCGTTCGCGACAGGGCTAATCCCCTCACTGGAATTCGAGATCCAGTTAAATCCAAATGTAACATCGGGGTAACTTTGTAATTCAGCAAGGCATTTGGCTTTTCGATCTCGTTTAATTGTTGCCAGCTGTGCATGCAATTCTGGTCGTGACTGAACCGCGAGTTCGTATAACTGCTCGATGTTTTGTACCGTTTGCTCCGGCGGCAGGCTATCCATCGCCTCCGGTTTTGTTTCAGGCGATACGTGTAGGAGCCGAGCAAGTCGAGCCTGCGTGCTCTCTCCTTGCTGCTTCAGCTGCACCAATTCTGCATCTATGCGAGCTAACGCCACTTGGATCTGCAGGACATCCTGTTGTGTCACTTCTCGCTTAACGCGATACATTTGGTCAACGATATCTTCAATTCGCTCAAGTTCTTGTTTATCTTTTCCAACAATCGAGATAGCATGTTGAACGAAATAAAGTTGATAGTACGCATTCTTAATCTGCTCAACAACTTTCAACTCGACGGCTGCCAACTGGGCTCGAGCGGAATTCACCTCCTCTTCGGCCATGCCAGCCTTAGTTGCTAACTTCCCGCGCCATGGGAATTTCTGATTCATCGAAAGGGCGAATTCCTGCTCACCAGCTGCGGTTTGTACCGGCGAAGGAAAAGCCGTCGCATTAAGCATGGGGTCTGGCAAGGAAGCGACTTGAGGTACTCGATTCGCCATTGACTCGACCATCAATCGAACTTCTTGGATCTCTGAATTTTGTTGCAGGCCAACATGGATGTATTCCTCAAGAGAATGCGGGCCACTCAGCGTATGTACAACTGGATTTAGAGCAGCGGACGTGCTGACTGGTTGATTTTGCGAGCTCAAAAAGTCATGCGATAGTTCCCGGTAACGATTGTCGATGGTTCGCTGGCCGGAATGACAGCCCACTGAAGCCACAACGAGTGCGACCGCGGGCAACCAAACGCCCAACCTTGATAGCTGACAAAACATTATCGTCATCCTTGAATTTCTAATCATCGGCTGCTCAGCCATTGCAGAAACACATGCAGTATTACCCGAACGAACCGTGTCTTCGTTATCGTCCGCTAGGTTTTCCAAATCCGGCCGCGACTAAATGATCCACAAACACACCGCAATCCGCAAAGTCTTACAAATTGCGTGATCCATAAAAACAATGGGATCGCTTGCTTGATTGGTGCCTTTCAAGCAATTGGGCGAATGCAAAGGTCAACCAGCCGTGGATTGGCAAGAACTACCTCGGCCACGATCAAGGGCTCGTTTTGGTGATGTTTGAGGACTATTGCACTCCGCTAATCTAGCGGCTCCTTCGTCAAAATACGCACATCCAAAACAGGCTTCCGCGGCTGGAATTCCGTCATGCAAACAAGTGAATTTTGAGTGCCGTTTGAGTACCGAACCGTCATTCGCATAGGCTCGCAGAGCGAGAATTAGCCGATACTGCACTTGCATGGTACGATTCGAATAACGAATAAAATTTTGGCTAATCACTTGTTCGGTTGGAACGATGCAAAATCAAACACGAAGAACCGCGTTAAAAATATTAGGGACCTCCTGCGCGGCAATTTCCTTACCTTCAACGGTGACTGCATTCCATCCCAAGTCCGTTAAACCAATCCGATTGGGTGTGATCGCTGATTTGCATGGCGGACTAGCTTCTGATGCAGAGTCTCGACTCGACCAGTTCTTAAACTCAATGGCAGAACAAAAGGTCGATGCACTCGTTCAACTCGGAGACTTTGCCTATCCCAATAAGAAACATCAACGCTTCAGTGATAAATTCAATGCAGCCCACGAGAACACCATTCATGTCATTGGAAACCATGAATTTGACTTTGGACTGGGAAGAGACGATTGCTTTAAAGCGTGGGGAATCGAGTCGGCGTATTATCAACGCGACGTCGGGGAAATTCGAATTCTCGTTCTCGATGGCAATGAAAAAAACTCGCCCACCTATGCCGGCGGCTACCACTCCTATATCGGCAAACAACAACAGGCCTGGCTTGCTCAACAACTGGAACAAACTGACAGGCCAGTCTTAATCCTTAGCCACCAACCCCTGGCCGGTCAATCTGCGATCAACAACGCCGTTGAAATTCAGCAATTACTGACAAAATATAGAAGTAAAATTCTCTTGTGCATCAACGGGCATGCACACGTTGATTCGTTACTTCAGGTCGACGGGGTTACCTATTTGCATATCAACTCCGCATCGTACTACTGGGTCGGCGGTAAAAAACGGATGGCGTACTACCAAGATCCGTTGTACACCACGCTTACCATCGATCTTGCTAACGCGGTTATTCACATAGCGGGAAAACCCTCTGATTGGAAACAAGGTGACTCTCCCACGACCGTTAACTTCTTTGAACGGGAGAACGCAGCATCTGAATCGATTGTCATTCCAGCAATTCGTGACCGGAAAATTGCTCCTGCCGCGACTGGTCAGAACATCAAAACTTGGCCACCGGTTTTTGACACTCCTGAATCAGACAAACCGACGACGCTAAAAGTGATGACGTGGAACATTTGGGGACGGCTCAATCAAGATCCTCGTTACACTATCAATAACAAGACAGCTCGCGAGCGAACGATCGAAATAATCAAGGCAAGCGAGGCAGATATTATTGCCATGATCGAAACGTACGGGTCAGCCGCAGAAATCGCCGAATCGCTTGGTTTCTTTCATTACACCCCTTCGGCAGATGCCAATCTTTGCATTTTTAGCCGCTATCCACTTACGGATATCGAACCGCTCAAGGGCCTTTCGTCTTTTTCTTTTATTGCCGCCACCGCGACTTTACCGAGTGGACAAAAAATTAGAATCTACGACATTTGGCTGACCAGTGGCGGGCGTCATATTGTCGAGATCAAAGACGAAGAAATCTCGGATCAAGATTTTTGCGCTGGCGACGACATTCGATTTGATATGCTCCAAAAATTTCTCGACCACGAAGACGTCCAAAGGCATCTCGCGAACTCACAAAAAGTCCCGGTCATTGTTGCCGGCGATTTCAACTGCGTTTCGCACCTTGATTACACGGCAGCCACTCGAGACAGTAAGCTCAACCAATCTCGCATCCTGCCAATCAAAGCTTCCAAGGCAATGCATAAGTTTGGGTTCACCGATACGTTTCGCGATGGGAATCCTGACATTCTTAACACGACGCTGGGATACACCTGGACCACGGTTGGCCCCGACTATACCTACATTTCAGATAAAGGGTTTGTTCCTGTCAAAGAAAACCCAGAACCAGAATACCGGAATCCTTACACGCGTATCGACTTCATCTACTCCATCGGCTCTCGCTTAAAGACCAACAACTCGCGCGTGATATCACATCACTCTTCAGAAACGAAAAGAAGTTTCCCCGAGTTCCCGTCCGACCATGCCGCAGTTTTGACTGAGTTCGATCTAAGCGATTGACAGAGGGCGCCTAACTTGGGAGGAAGCTAACGGCAGAACTGTTAACTAGCAAGAAGCTTTTCCGCCTCCACCTGGCTGGAATTGGTAGATGCAATTCCTTGAAAATCCACTTGTGCCTTCGTCGAAATCGCA
>JAPOIJ010000266.1 GCA_029979005.1 Planctomycetota bacterium
ATCATTTTTCTCCGCAATACGCTCAAGGGCCTCGCGGATGGCCGGAAGCTATTCCTGATGCACAAAGGCGATGGCGCGCAGAAGCTCATCCAGCGGATGCTAGTCGGCCTATTAGCCAATGGTCACCTCTTAATCGAAGGCGTGCCTGGACTTGCAAAGACAACCGCCGTTGCCTGCCTCGCGCAAGCGATTGCGACTGACTTCCAACGAATCCAATTTACTCCAGACCTTCTCCCCGCAGACGTCGTTGGGACACTTGTCTATCGCCCGCAGCAACAGGAATTTGTTGTTCAGAAAGGACCAATATTCTCCAATCTGATTCTGGCTGATGAAATCAACCGAGCACCCGCTAAGGTTCAAAGTGCTTTATTGGAGGCCATGCAAGAAAGGCAAGTCACGATTGGAGCTGAAACATACCCACTAGACGACCCATTTCTCGTAATGGCGACTCAGAACCCCGTCGAGCAGGAAGGCACCTACCCACTTCCTGAAGCACAAATGGATCGTTTTATGCTCAAAGTAGTCGTTGGCTACCCGAACCGCGAACAAGAGCAGTTGATACTTCAGCGAATGTCAAAAACGAAACAGAACCATCATGTAAATGCGGTAATGAAGCCCGAAGATATTCTGCATGCACGCTCATTACTTGACGACATTTACATCGACAACAAAGTTCAGGATTACATTGTCGACCTCGTGATGGCTACACGGGAACCCGAAAAATACGGTGTGCCAGTAAACGGCTTAATTCAATACGGCGTCTCACCCCGTGCAACCATCAGTTTAACGCTTGCTGCGAAAGCGAACGCTTTCCTCCAAGGCCGCGGTTATGTCATTCCACAAGACGTAAAGGACCTTGCACTCGATGTCCTCCGACATCGACTGATCATCACTTACGAAGCAGAAGCGGAAGACAAAACTTCGGACGATGTCGTATCTACCATTCTTGCTCATGTTCCGGTCCCGTAAACCAATTGGTTTTACTGACCAGACCAACCGTTTTTTTCAAGGCAAAAGAGTGAACGACTAATTCGTCGACTTGAAACCAAACCGTCGGTCGGTCGAGCACGTTACTCAGGGGCTTTGCACCACCCCGCCGTGACGTGCCCGACCGGCTATTTACCAAGTTTAATTCAAACCTAATAACACGCTGATTAAACCATGATTCCGATCGAAATCGCAAAACAAATCAAGCGAATCCAAATCCGCACCAACCACCGAGTGGATGGCATGTTGGCTGGCGAATACCTGTCTGCATTCAAAGGCCGCGGGATCGAATTCGAAGAAGTGCGGCCTTACCAACCCGGAGACGATGTCCGGACAATTGACTGGAATGTCACCGCAAGGCAAGGAGAGCCCTTCGTTAAATTGTTTCGTGAGGAACGTGAGCTCACCGTCATGCAGCTGGTCGACGTTAGTGCCTCTCAGAGCCCCGGTTTTCACCACCAAACCAAACGCGACTTAGTCGCAGAACTTAGTTCAACGCTCGCATTTTCAGCCATAAAAAACAACGACAAAACAGGACTGATCATGTTCACCGACGGCATTGAGAAGTTTGTTCCTCCCAAGAAAGGATCGCGACACGTCCTTCGTTGCATTCGCGAGCTTCTCCACTGCCAACCGATGGGGCAAGGCACAAATATTGAACATGCACTTAACCATCTAAACCGCACGGTGAAACGGAGAGCAGTGACTTTCGTTATTAGCGACTTCCTCGACCAAAACTTTGAAAAAGCACTGCGAATTGCCAGTAAACGACACGACATCATCCCAATTATCATCAGCGACCACCGTGAATTTGAAATGCCTAACATTGGCCTGGTCACCTTAAAAGACAGTGAAACCGGGGAGACGGTTTGTTTCGACACCAGCAGTCGCCGGCAACGAGAGCAGTACAAAAATCGGGCACTCCAACAAAAAGCTACGCGAGACCAAATTTTCCAACGTTTAAAAATGGAACCACTTCATATTTTCACCGGCGAAAATTATATCGATCCGCTTCGTGATTACTTTCACCGCCGAGGACTAAAACGATGAGTCTCTTTTCCCAATACTCGACAGTAATCATGAAAACCAATCGAGGTTTCCACCTACTGATTGGATTGAGCCTTCTGGTGTTTTGCCAGATTGGACTCGCCAATGGAATCAACATGGATCCTGTTGATTCACCCGTCCAAATTCAACTTGAATTAAGCGACACGCAAACGCACGTGGCCGAGCCAATTGAGTTGGTCATTACCATCACCGCTCCGAAGGGCATCGACGTAAGCTTACCTCCTCTCGAAGGAGCCCTCGGACCCTTCGAAGTAGTCGGACATCGTGACATCAACAACATCCCCCTCCCGGACAGTCGTCGTTGGCGAAGGAAGATTCGATTAGAAAGCTTAACTCCCGGAGAGCTGGAAATTCCTGCGATCGAAATTGGCTACGTCGATCGTCGAACAAATTCGCCGACCGCGGGAATTGAATCTACGCCTCCCAAATTAGTCTCCGTTATCAGCAATTTTGAAACACCGACTAGCCCACAGCAATTCCGAGACATTCAATCCGTCGTATTCATCCCGGAAACGAAACCTGCAGGAAAACTACTGCCCGCTGCTGTCACATTAGCAGCCGCACTGCTGCTTGCCCTCGGGTTTACCGCTGTCATATTCGTCAAACGAAATAAGCAAATTAACTCGAGGCAACAGATCCTTAATCGCCTCAACGAACTTCATACTCAATTAGCTCAAGCTTCAATCGACCACGACGGAGCCTTGGTTTGCTTATCGAATATTGCGAGAGATTTCTCAAAAATTGAATATCAGATATCGGCACCTGAATTGACGACAAGTGAGTTCCTTACTCGCGCCAGTTCAAACCCACGATTGACCTCTGAATTGAAACAACTTCTATCCAATCTCTTGCACCAGGCGGACTTAATCAAATTTGCCGGGGCATCTGGGATAAAAACCGACCTCGAGCAATCGCTCGGACGCTTGATTTCAATCGTAAAACTAGCGAACTCAAATTCCATGAAAGCTAAGCCAATACCTCAGCACACGATACAGAGATCAAGCAGCCAAACAAGAAACGGGGAGACCAACTGATGTTCTATACAAATTCAATCTGGTTCCTACTCTTGCTCTTTTTGATCCCTTTGGCCATCTGGAGACTTTACCGGCCAAAACAAAGAGATTTTGTTTCTTTCAGCTCCATAAAAAATGCAACCTCGATTCCACCAACCTGGCGTCAACGCCTGAGATGGGTTCCCCACGCATTAAAACTACTCGCCGTCGCTTTCATAATCGTCGCGCTCGCACGACCTCAACAAGGGCGAAAACAGACGATCGCAAACACCGAAGGCATTGCCATTGAAATGATTGTCGACCGCAGCAGTAGCATGCAAGCGCTTGATTTCGAACTCGAAGGTCGCGCCGTAGATCGTTTAACCGCGATAAAGAATGTCGCCGAAAAGTTTGTACTTGGAAACGATGACTTAGATGGGCGATTTAGCGATCTGGTTGGTCTCCTGACTTTTGCCGGTTACGTCGACAGCCTCGCTCCCCCAACGCTTGACCACAATTACCTTACGTCTCAACTTCAAACCGCCGAAATTGTCGATTCGCCCAATGAAGATGGCACGGCGATTGGCGATGCAATTGGACTCGCTATTGAAAAACTGACAAATTTAAATCTAAAGCCCAAGAAAGAAACTAATGGCGAATCAAATCCGGAAATTGAAAGTAAAGTCGTCATCCTTCTTACGGATGGTGAGAATACCGCGGGCGATTTAGATCCACTCGACGCTGCCGATCTCGCCAACACGCTCGGCATCAAAATCTACACCATTGGGGTTGGAACCAAAGGAACCGCTCCCGTTCCAGTACTAGATCCGTTTTCAAATCGCCGGGTCCTCCAAATGATGCCAGTGAATATTGATGAAGAAACACTTACTCAAGTAGCGGAAAAAACCGGCGGAAAATATTTCAGGGCAACCAGTTCTGAATCCCTCGAGAAAATCTACGAGGAAATTGACATGCTCGAAAAGACAAATGTAGAAGCCAGCCATTACGTCGATTATCAGGAAATGGCCACCGAGACAGTTCACTTTGGGGCATTCCCAATACCTCCGATTGCTCTCCTCGCTTTCCTATCTCTTGCGATTGCAACACTTCTCTCCAAAACAGTTTTTAGAACAGCCACCGCCTAATCAGAAATCAGGTTCAATCATGAATGTTCAAATTGGTAATCTCGAACAACTCAACTGGCTTTGGTTGGTAGCCATTGTTTTTGGTGTGACCGTATTCACAGGATACAAACACCGAAGATCACTTAAAAAGTTCGCCACTGCCAACCTCATACCTAAGGTATTCCCAACAGCGAATAGCATTCATGGCAGCATCCGCTCGGCATTGAC
>JAPOIJ010000132.1 GCA_029979005.1 Planctomycetota bacterium
ATTCCAGCTGCAAGCGCCTTGGCCATTTGGCCAGCTCCAATGAATCCAATATTATTCAAAGCTCGGTCCTCAAATTTAGCGTGTTCGTCGTAGAAGGGGAGTGATGTGAATTCTTAGTGTACTGTTTACGGACTGGGATCACTATCGTCCATCGGTTAGGCTCAGGGAAAACTATTTCGTCGATGCCAATTTGGCAACCGTTTTTTTGTAAAAAGCGAGAGCCAGCTGAGCTCTACGCATGGAAACATTGGGTCGTCGGTCGCTCGACCGCTGGGCTAAATGCAGAGATTCATTTAGACTAGGAGCATGTTAAAAGATCTCATTCTCGGAACTGCCGGGCACATTGACCACGGCAAAACTTCGCTTATCGGTGCATTGACGGGGACAAACACGGATCGTCTTCCTGAAGAACAAAAGCGTGGAATAACGATTGAGTTAGGGTACGCGCATTTGGATTTGCCGCCGTTTCGCTTGGGGATTGTCGATGTTCCCGGTCATGAAAAGTTTGTTCGCCAGATGCTTGCCGGAGCCACGGGGATGGATCTGGCTTTATTGGTGGTCGCCGGTGATGATTCCATTAAACAGCAGACCAAAGAGCATCTTGATATTCTACGAATGCTCGATCTTCCCGCAGGTGTGATCGCATTAACAAAATGCGATTTGTCTGATCCTGAGTGGCTCGATTTGGTGGAAGATGAAATACGGCAAATGGTCGCCGGCACGTTTCTCCAAGACGCACCAATTATCCGAACCAGTTCAAAAACGGGAATGGGGGTTGAGGAGTTAAAGAAGGCGCTGAGTGCTGCTGCGGAGAAGGTCGCGCAATCGGATCGCGTGAATCGGAAAGATGCCCCGTTTCGAATGGCGATCGATAGAACCTTTACGATCGATGGGTATGGTACGGTAGTGACCGGTTCGGTCAGTAGTGGTTCGGTCAATGTGAGCGACCAGGTTCAGATACAACCGGGGGATCGATCGGTTCGGGTGCGCGGAATCCAGAACCATGATTCAGCATCGGATGCTGTATGGCGAGGGCAGAGAGCAGCAATTAACCTTGCCGGCGTGCACCACCTCGAGATTGATCGTGGTCATGAGTTGTGCGCGACTGGGCATCTATTGCCGTCGACGTTGATGACGGTCAAATTGCATTTGCTGGACAGACTGAATAAGCCATTAAAGGATCGCACCCGTGTACGTTTTCATGTTGGCACCGCGGAGCTGTTAGGGAACTTGCGTTTACTGGGTGTGGGGGAGTTGGAACCAGGCCAGGAATGTTACGCTCAGGTTTTTCTTAACGACGCTGCTGTTGCGGTGTGGAATCAGCCTTTTGTCGTTCGTTTGCAATCGCCCGTGGTAACGATCGGCGGCGGGCGAGTCTTGATGCCCAACGCAAAGCGGATTAAGAAAGCTACTGATCTCGACCTTAAGATGATTTCTGATTTGACCAGTCTGGATTCCTTAACGCGGGCTTCTGCAAGTGTCTACCTTTCAGATGACCTTGGGTGGGCTCCAGCAGATCTTGCTAGAAGTGCCGGGGTAGTCGGGTTCGAAGAAGTTTACACTGAGTTAAAAGACAGAGGGGACCTGATCGAAATTCCGATTTCATTGAATCGAAGTGTCAAGGTTCATCGAAGTAGATTTGAGCATTTGGCTGACCGGATCATGAAGGCGCTTGAACGGTTACATCGCCTTCAACCGCTTCGGTTTACCCACCCCCGCTCGGCACTTAATGTCGAGTTCAAGTATCTTGATACACCCGAATTACTTGATTTGGTAATTGAAGAGCTGAAGCGGGAAAAGAAGATTATTGCCAATGTAAATTCAGTTGGGATTATTGGTTACGGCCCAAAATTATCCAAGGGGCAAAAGGCCTTGTTGGGAGAGTTGATTGAGATTGTGAGAAAGGCAGAGCTCAAAGTTCCCACCGTTAATGAACTCGAGGCATCGGCTAAGAAAAATAAGGAGTCGGTCAAGGAGCTGTTGGAGATGGCAAGCGAGAATGGCGATTTGCTAAAGATCGCACCGGAGTACTATATCCATAGCGAAGTTGTTGCCGAAACAAAGCGAAAATTAATTGAGGAAATTGAAGCGGCGAATGGCTTGACGATGAGTGAAATTCGTCAAATCTTGGATACGAGTCGCAAATATGCAATTCCGCTTTGTGAGTATTTTGACAAGACCGGATTCACTAAACGAGATGGTGACAAGCGGTTGTTGGGCGCGGAGGCAAAACCTTAGGCGCCACATATGAAAATGGTTTCATCTGAGTGAGATAACGGTTGACTGTGCCTAAAGTTGGATTGTGCTGTGGGAAGACGCTTAAAACTAATGCGAATCGCGGGCGTCGATATCTATCTGCACTGGACGTATTGGTTAGTGCCGGTTTACATCATTTATAGCACTCGCATCTTTGGTGAGCAGTCGTGGTTTGTGGCTGGTGTTTTGTTGTTTCTGTTGTTGAACTTGTCGTTGTGTGTTTTGCTGCATGAACTGGGGCATGCGTTGATGGCCCGTCGATTTGGTGCGACGACGAAGGACATTATTATCACGCCGGTCGGAGGCCTTGCGCGACTGGCAGGGATGCCCAAAAATCCATTTCAGGAGTTCTTGATTAGTTTTGCAGGCCCAGCAGTAAATTTGGGGATCGCCTTACTCTTGGCGGCGGCTATTTTTATTGCGGGTGGCTCACTGATTCCTGCGTTTGTATTTGAAGGATTGAGCCAATTGCCGGTGATTCTGCTTTGGATCAATCTTGTTCTGTTCTTGTTTAACTTAATTCCCGCTTTTCCGATGGACGGAGGTCGGATGCTTCGAAGCATTCTTGCGCAGCGGATGGGGTATCTGCGAGCAACGTTAATTGCAGGGCGGTTGGGGCAATTTACCGCCCTTTTTTTTTCAATCTATGTCTTACTGGAAAGGCAGTATCTCTTGATACTTGTCGGAGTTTTTGTGTTTTGTTCGGCTCAGTTCGAATTGAATCAGGTGCGGGCGTCGCAAGTCAATGAGCTTGATTGTGATTCAGCCGAGACTTAGCTGGGGCTTCACGGAAAGATTCCTTTTATGAACTCGCCGGTTCGGTCGATCGGGGTAAATTTTTCCGATTCTGTTTCTGGCACGTAGAGTGCAAACCCGGAGTCTTTATAGATGCGTGACCAGCCAATTTGGTTTGCCATTTCGGATTCGTTTTTGGCAAGTAATTCCCCCAGCGGTGAATTCACGGGAACCAAGACTGCGTGGGTGTCATAACGTCGGAGTGTGTCTTGCCAACCTTCACGTGCTTTATAGAAATCATCATTTTCAACGATCGCTAAGTCTGGATAGGCAACCTCGTAACGGCTGTCGATGCTCACTTTGACGTGCGGATAGAGTTTCCATTGCACGAAAGCTCCCGTGGAAAAGGGAACGAATAAGTTAAGTTCACCATCCAAATTTTGCTGACTCAAGTAGTCGGCAGCACCGACGGGATAAATTACTTCGTGCTTTTGCGTCTTTGAGACCTGGTTAGGTATTTTTAATTCCCAAAATCGAACATTGATGGAATAGCCAGTTGCGATCAAGGCAATTGAAAACGCAGTAACGGTTATTTGAGCTCGATAGCTGGCGAACATGTTCTTTATCTCGTGCCCCAATCCTGAACGTTCGATCATCGGCGGAACCATACAGGCCCAGGTTACGGCGTAAAGGGAACCGTGACGGTAGTGCTTGGCTGCGAGATACGCGGTCAAGACAAGAGCCATGCTTTCAAAGATGGACGATCGTCCTTCGCGAATAATTGCATAGGCGGCGATCAGTACCGAAATTCCATAAATGATCGGCAGGCGAATTTCCCAAATTGGACGCCATTCAAGAATGAGAGGGCGATCCATGGCAACAGCTCGATACAGATAGGGTATGTATTCCCAACCGTACGGATTAATGATCAATAGTGTCAGAGTGACGAGTCCGATGGCAACGAGATGCCAGACTTCTTGGAGAGTCTTCAAGGGGGAACGAGTTTTGAAAGCAGCCTCGAGCAAACGTGCGAAGCAATAGACGCCGAGGATTCCCATTCCGGAAACCACGCCACCGTGCATATTTGACCAAATGACGAATAGAGGAAACCAAATCAGCACCCACCAGCGTTTACCACGTCGATCAAGGTCTAATAAAAAAAATAGAATGACAAGAAACAGCAAGGTGAACAGTTGCGCACGAATATTGTTGAACGCCATCCAACCACCAAGATTCAATGCGAACGGTGCGAGGATGGAAAATACAGCAAGACTCGCACCCTGTTTCTTTGCATAAAGAAAACAACCGAAACAAACTGCGAACGTGAGGAAATATTTCAACATCACCAATGCAGTCGCACCCAGGCCCGTCGATACTGTTGCCAGATAAATTACCGCACCGGTGCCCCATTCGTGGTGGACCACTGTTTCGTTCGTAGGTGTGTAAGCAAAGGCATCGGTAGTTGGCATTGAGCCTTCTGATTCCATCTGCCGGTAGAGTGCCATTTCATGAAAGAGATCAAGATCGACGATCATGTTTTTCGAGGCGACTGCGAGTACACCACCCAGCAGGGCGAGCATGATTGCCAGCGGCATTAGTCTTGGAAAAGATGGCATTGGATACTCAGCATACGGTCGATATGTATGAGCTCAGTTAATCGCTCAGCGAATGATAGCAGAAGCAATCGTCCTGATAGAATGCCGATTGTGAAGCAGACGTAGATACGCTTTGCGATGTCTGTTCGGTTTAATTTAAAAACAGGGCCTAGGTGTGCTTGCCAGAGAAAAGCTCTGTTTCTTACTGTTCGCTAGCTTCCTCGGTGTCGTTGGCTGATTCAGCCGGCGCAGTCTGCTGGGCGGGTGATTCATTGAGCCTTTTTTTATAGGTGCCTAAATCACAACCACAAAAAAAAGTGATCGAAACAAGGCTTAGAATGACTAGGCGTGCTTGGGTACGACTTGGGTTTGATGACGTTGGCATGATGTAAAACGTATTTAATGTGCGAGAAAATGTAGACAACCGGTTCTGTGGAAGATGCTTCCTCTTCAATCTTAGCTAATTCTATTCGTCTTTCCGAGGTGCTTTTTGGAAAAGGTGGGCTGATTGAGATTGCTAGTCGGCGGGGCTATTGGACAGATTAAAATCACGAGGACTGATTCGGCCTTTATAAATAAAAAAAGCGTTGGCCTCGTGTGAGACCAACGCTTCATGTTCCCTGGCACTGGGACGGAGTTCGTCCCAGTGCGCAGTTCAAGCTCAGCCGTGAGCACTTACTGTAACGGTTGACCCAGAAACCATAGTTACAATAAGCAAAATATGCTCTACCCCCAGGAGGGAGGGTGGTGCGAGATTCCCGCGTTTCAAGCACCGTCGACTGATCTTAAGGTGTTTTGTTTTGTGTGTTGGGTAGGAGGGGCTGAATCCGCGTTTTGGAATTCAGATGGGTTGTTTGATGGAATACGTTTACTGAAGCAATTTGAGCGACGCAATACCGATTTGTGATTCTTTTTAGGAGAGTTTGTTGTGCTAGCGACTGAACTGGTTGAGTTTTTAAAAAGCAGGCTTTGAGGACTGTTATTGGTTGGGGTTATTTGAAACGAATTAAGTACGGTAATCGTCGATGTCGAAGATGTTGGGTTGGTCATCGTCTCGTCGATTGGGTTCAGAAAAAACGGCATTGTCGTAGAGCCATGCCTGGCAGACGTCTCGATCGGTGATCGTCCAGTTTTCTTCGCCAATAAGGGCGAAGGGGCGTTCGCCGCATCCGGCGATAAGGACTGCGTCGTTGGGTTTGGCGTGGGTGAGCGCCCATTCGATCGCTTTGAAGCGATTGGGGATCAATTGTGCTTTCCCTGGATTTTCGAATCCGTCGAGAATTTGATGAGCTGGTTCGTAGTCGACCAGCGGACCGCCTGCAGTGTTCGTAATAATGACTTGGTCTGCTGCGCGTTCAGCAATTTCTCCGAGGCGTTGGCGTTCTCTTGGTGAGTGCTTTTCGTTAATTGAACAGAGGCACCAGATTTTGCCATTCGTATTTTGACGAATCGAGCGGATGGCGTGGGCAAGTTGACCGCTACTCCGTGCAGAATCAATCCAGACTCCAAAATCTTGTCCGCATTCAATCCTTTCGAGTCGCCCCGGAATTTGCCCGACCGATTCCAACCCCTTGGCAATGGTCTCGATCTGAATTCCTTGGGCGAGTCCAACGGCAGTTGCAGCGAGGCAGTTGTAAATATGTTGGTCGCCAATAATTGTGGTTCTGACTGGAATTGAGTCGGAGCCAGCGGTAATTATAAACGTCTGCTCACTAGCGGAGCAGTTGATTGGCTTGGCTGTTATATCGGCCTCTTGTTTGATACCGATCGTGAGAACGGGGCGATCAATTTGATTCAGTAAAAAGTGTGATTTGGGATCGTCTAAATTTACAATTGCGAGTCCGGATGGTTTGAGTTTATCCAGGAGACGGAGCTTCGCCCTTTGGTAATTTGCCTCAGATCCATGGAAATCGAGATGGTTTTCCCGGATGTTGGTAAGAATGGCGACGTCAAACTCGACACCCGCAAGGCATCGTCTTGCGAGAGCGATGCTGGATACCTCAATTACGGCGTTTTCACAGTTGGCAAGTGCCATCGAGGTCAATTGTTCGGCAAGCCAAGGTGAGTTCAAATCGGTGGCGGGAACGGATGTCTGATTGTTTCCCTGATTTACCTCAATGGATGAGATTAGACCTGTGTTCTGGCCGGCGGCTTTCAGGATTCCAGAAACGAGATGACAGGTGACGGTTTTCCCATCAGTCCCGGTTACGCCTATAGAATTTAGCCGTTGGCTGGGATTCCCGGCGAGTGCCTGGCAGATTTTCCCATACGCCTCTCGTGAATCGTTAACGAGGCATTGGGGGCGATGTGTGGTCAGGAGTCGTTCGGTTACGACGGCAGTCGCTCCACGAGCAATTGCTTCCTGTGTAAAATCATGGCCGTCCTGTTCTGAGTCCATGATGGCAACAAAGAGATCATCGGTCTGGCAGTCTTTCCAAAGACCACAACAAGACTGGAAAAAGACATCGTCGGCCCCGACTATTTTGGCATCGGGAAGAATGTCCCGAAGCCTGATGCCACGTTCCGTATTTGTATTAAACAACTGGGTACTCACAAGGCCTCCCTGCCTGGCGAATGCCAAAATTCAAAAAGCGATTTCGTTCGCAGTAACTCGCGTCCAGCTAAGCATCACACTTAGTCGAGTTTGCGAGCACATGTCAGCGTCCTGCCAACGAAATGGATTTTCATTAAACGAAAACATTCGTCAAGGTTGATCACCGAACAGCAGGGTCGGTTTGACATGAATGCGTTTGCCAAAGATTTCTGTGATTCGCGATTGACATGGCTCAAAATTGAATGAATATGACGTTTGCTGAGCAAAAATTTTGTCCTGTTACGGTTAAACTTTTTTTATTGCGATTGCTCGTGCTAGCTGCATGCGGTTCTCCTGAGTCGGAATCTCTTGTAGGCTTAGCGGACGATGTTGTTTAGATTCCAGGCTAGTGGTTCGGCGCGGAGAATTACTGGTTTTAAGTTCTTTTTGTGTGATGGCGGAAAAATTCAATGGAAGAAGATTTTGACGTCATGTCACTCGCGGCTTATTTACATTTAACGCCGGAACAGATTCGGAAGATGGCGAGCCGTGATCGGCTGCCTGGGCGTCGGGTTGGCGGGAAGTGGCGGTTTTCCAGGGCTGAGATACATCAGTGGTTTGAAAAAAAAATCGGGGCTTCCGATGAACAGGGATTAACCGAAGTCGAGAAGGTGTTGTACCGGAATCCGAGTAATGAACCTGTGGTGGAACCTCGAATTGCCGAATTGTTGCTGCCGGAGACGACTTACGTTCCCTTTTTGGCTCGAACTAAAAGCTCGGTGATCAAGAATATTTGCGATTTGACGGCAGAAACAGGTAGACTGTGGGACCCGGGTAAAATGGCGGAAGCATTGATTAGCCGTGAAGAATTGCATCCAACGGCGCTGGGGAATGGGGTTGCGTTGTTGCATCCGCGGCGGCCGCTTCCATCGATCATGGGAGATCCATTTCTTGCGTTGGGGATTACGACTTCGGGGATACCGTTTGGAGGACCGAGAGGCTGTTTAACAGATGTGTTTTTTTTGATTGGCTCTACGAGTGAAGCCGTCCATCTGAAAGTCTTGGCGAGGTTGAGTCGATTAATTCAGCAGTCGGACTGGCTGATGGAGTTGCGCGAGTGTGGATCTTCCGCCGACGCATGGCAGATTGTTAGTGATGGTGATAGTCGGATCGATTAGTAAGAATTTAAGTAACGGACTGGGTGAGGAACGGTAGGATGGTAACGCATAAGATTTTGGTAACCGGAGACTTTTGGCATTCCGATTTTCAAAAAATCATTTCTAAATTTGATGTTCCGGTTACCCTCGTTCCATTTGCCAAGGTCGAAACGGTAGTCGATCAGAATTATGATCTCGTTATTTTAGCCCAGTCGCGGCGTGACCAATTTTTGCAGGGGGAAGTGGAGGAGTTGGTCGGCAACTTTCCGTCGGTTCCGGTTGTGGGGCTGCTGGGTAGTTGGTGTGAAGGGGAGTCGAGGTCTGGAACCCCTTATCCGGGTGTGATTCGGATTTACTGGCACCAATGGGAGGGTAGGTATTCCCAGTTTGTTGAGCAGCTAGAGAATTCAGGCATAACGAGTTGGCACGCGCCTCGAACGTCGACAATTTCGGACCGTATCGTCGCGCAAACAATTCGGCAGGATGTTTCGATTGGCTCTGGATACATAGGCGTGAGTGCGTGGACTCGTTCGGAATACGAAATGTTGGATGATGCGATTGCCAGTTTCGGATGGCGTTCTCGATGGGTAGAACGTTCCATTTGGGATGCTGCTGCCTCTGCTACTGTTTTAGTCATGTGCGTTGTTGCGGATTCGTGGACGGCAGAATTGGAAAAGCGAATTGAGTGGTTGGGCTCTGAGATACCTGACGTACCGTTTGTTTTGTTGCTCAACTATCCGCGGCAAACTGACTCGGAGTCTATTTTGGCGGCAGGAGTTTCAACAGTGATTTCCAAGCCTTTTGAGCTTCAGGATCTTAAAGCGGCGATTTCCGAGGCAGCCGGAAAAGAACTTCAGCGTCTGAAGGCATAATGGGTTCTCATGCTGTTGAATACCGTCTAAGATTTTCGGTTCAACTAATGAAGATTTGACATTTGATTGACCTGAAGTTTGTAAGCGAATTAACTTGCCATGAACCAACCGCTCTCCGACATTCAACTTGCGCTGAAATGCTGGTTTTTGACAGGTGCTACTGCCAGCGGCAAAACGAAGGTCAGCTTGGAATTGGCCCGGATTTTAGACGCTGAAATCATATCACTCGACTCGATGGCGATTTATCGGGGGATGGATATTGGTACGGCCAAACCTGATGCTACGCAGCGATCCGAGGTGCCGCACCATCTGATCGACATCGTTGATCCTCCGGAATCATTCAGTGTTTCCGAGTACCGAGAATCAGCACTGAAAAAAATAGGTGAGATTCAGGCAACCGGTAAGCAAGTGCTTTTTGTGGGCGGAACCGCTCTTTACCTGAAGGCGTTGCTCCGCGGATTATTCGAAGGTCCACCAGCGGATTGGGAATTTCGAAAGGAAATTGAACAGGAGATTGCAAATTCAGGATCTGAATTTTTGCACCAACGACTTGCAATGATTGATCCAGTATCCGCCCATAAACTCCACGAAAATGATCATCGACGAATCGTGCGTGCGTTGGAGGTTTACAAGCAAACGGGAAAGCCAATTAGTCATTGGCAAATGCAATTTGACGAAGGTCGGCAACCGGAGCAGTGCCGAGTCTTTACAATTCGCCATGATCGTCTTGTTCTCCATCAGCGAATTGAAGCGAGAGTTGAGTCGATGTTCTCAGCGGGTTTGGTTGACGAAGTAAAAGATTTGGTTGAGCGTTGGTCTAACATTGGTAAAACGGCTTCTCAGGCTGTTGGTTACCGAGAAGTGATCGATTTCTTAGAGAATAAGATGACGATGGAAGAGACGGTTGAGCGAGTACGCGTAAGAACTCGTAAATTCGCACGTCATCAAGAAACCTGGTTTCGAGGTATGTCAGAGTGTCGGATTATTGATCTTAAATCCGACTTCGATCCTGCTGAATTGGCGCAGGAAATCGCTAATGTCGGGGCCGAAGTGGTCGTTGGTTAGGAATGGCGTTGGACGCGTTTCTGGTGAAACGAAGCGGATTCAGTGATTTGCAAACCGGATTAGTAATGTTTCATTTTTTTCGAGCTAAAATGCAGCGCTTTGAGTCGCAAATCTAATTTTTTCCTCGAGCCACTCGGAGGCGGCGACGTAAAAGTAGTCGCCTAGCGATTGTTCTACGGTTGAAAATATTGCCCGGCCTCTCTGCCCTGATCTCAGTCTGCTACTTTGAGTTTCTTTTAATTCGATGAACGCATTGAATCGCGGAGAGAGTAACTCAAAATCCGGAGCTTGGGTGTTCTCGTCGATGTTAATTGGCCTGACTGGAAGGGGCCCGTCAGCATGAGCGCAAAGCGAGGGGTGGGTCGCGATGGTTGAGGCGCGTGGATTAATGCGGGAGAGTTTAGACTGAAACAGCGGCAAGCCAGGCATGATGATCTTGATTGGATTCCCAACATTCTTATGTATTGATTCGAGGTCACTTTGGTCGATCGAAACAACTACTTCTTTTGTATTAAACGGGGCGATGGTCAGTATTTCGTCACCTCGGTGAACGAAACTGCCGAGTCGATTTGTAAGGTTGCGCTGGAAAATGAAACCGTCGAAAGGAGCGGATATTTTTAGCCCACTTACAGCCTTTGCTTTCTCTTCAAGTTGTTCTTTAAGCTCTTTCTGTTTTGTCTGTTCAGCGAGTGCTAAAGACTTTTCGTTTTGCTTACGGTAGATCCGGTACTGAATTTCTGATTCTTCAATCATGCGACTAAGTTCGTTCGCTTCGTTCCTGACTTCAGGGTTTTCTAAAACAACAAGCAACTGTCCTTTTTGCACTCGCTGACCGTCGTTGACCAGGATGTTCTGAATGAATCCCGCCGTGTCAGTGCGTAGGTTGGTTTCCTCCGAGAATTGGACAATTGCGGGCGCTGATTTTATTGCAGGAGCTTTTAGAGTTGTGAATAAAAGTATTCCAAGACTTGTCAAAATACCTAGACTTAGTACTGTTCTCAGAAGGTTGATTGAGCGTTGAGAGTTTTGCAAGAAAAGCAGTTTGAGCGTTCGATAAATTGGCACGCCGAACCAGAGTGTAACGCCAAGCATACTGAATATGAGCCCAAGTCCTTCGAAAAGAACTCCTGCTCCGATAATTAAGCTAAGGCTGATCGATATTTTCCAAAAGAATGCGAGGCAACCGTAGATTGCAACCTTGCGGAGTTCTTTTGATTTACAAAGGTTCGCGGTGGTGGGAAGCCCGAACAGGAGTGATAGGGTGCGGTCTCCAAACCACTTGGTTCCTTTGCTGTACAGGTTAGGAATATTCAATAAATCTGACAGTAGGAAGTACCCATCGAATCGCATGAGTGGATTGGCATTGAACAGGATTGTGGTCAGGCTCGACATGATGAACACGTTAAACGCTATATCAGCGGTGACACCACTGGTCTTAGTCCAGGTAATCACTGCAATGAAAGAAATGAAGAGCTCAACATACATCCCTGCCGAAGAAACAGCCATTCGATGCCAGCGATTTGTGAATCGCCACATGGATGTCACATTTACGTAAGCCATCGGTGTGAACAGGATAAATAAAATACCGGCTTCCGGAACTTCTCCACCGTATTTTCGACACGTAATTCCATGTGCTAATTCGTGGATTAGTTTAAGTAAAACCCAAATGACCAGTAGCCAAAACCAGCTAAAGCCTGCGAGGATTCCTGTCGATGCGATGGAGAATTGATCCCAGTGTTGATAAAGTTGGACGGTCGCATACAGACCGGTTACGCACCAGACGATGAAAAACCAGATCGAAAAAACCCATTGAAAACAGGGCTGTGCTTTCGCAAGTAATTGATTCGGGTTGAAAATTCGAAATTTGCAACTGATGGGATTGATCCAAGCCATGATCTTCTGACGATTGATCTTGTCAGATTGATCGTTAAGGCGTTGGCCATTGTCTAGGTCTTTGCCATAGGTGAGGTTTGTCTGTACCAACCATTGACTAACTTCGATTGCAAGTTCGGTAGCTACCCTTTTATTTGGGAATTCGTCTGAGGCCGTTAGTAAATCGATGATATCCCGCGCGGTTCGCTGACCGTCGATTAACCCAATGAAGCGATATTCTTTTTCACCTATTTGGAAATACTTACTTCGAACGGGATCTTCGATAACAACGACGGGGGTATCGCCTTCCCAGCGTGTATCGAACTTTAGTTCCGATCGCAGAGTCAGTTTTGATTCCAGCCAAAGATCGGTATTCGGATTGGTGGTGGGAATACTGTTCATGGTTACCAAACCGTCCAGTATCTCAGGGATTCCCAGCCTCGATGAAATAGATTCCAGCCGAGAGGGGCCTTGTGGGTTTCGATTTTGGCTGATCCTTGCATTCCAGGGCGGAATTGGTTGTCGATGTTGGGAATTCGAACCTTTGCGATAAATACGCTCTGGTTTGCAACGATTTCTGTACACGGATGGATGTGTTCAATTTTGCCAGTCCAGCTTTTAAGTGGAAATGCATTGAGTTTGAAGATGACCGGCATTTTGGGGTGCACATATTGAATCTCAGATTCGGGGATCTTTATTTCGGCAACCATTTCGTTCAGGGGTGCTATCTCAAATAACGTTTGTCCCATTTCTAATGGTGCGCCTTCGGCTTTATCTAGATCTCCGGTTAAAACGAGTCCATTGATTGGGGATCGAACTTCGAGTTGAGTCAGTTGTTGTTTGAGGATATCGATTTTTGATAGAAACCGAGTCATTTCGCTAAGCGCGATTTGAGATTCAGCGATGTTGCCCAGCGCCAAAGCGGACTCTCGTCTTTTTTTCGCCCCATCGTAATCAGCACGAAGGCCGGAAAGCTCAATTCGCAATTTCCTGCCGTCGAGGGAGGCAATTAACTGGTCAGCAGTAATTGTGTCTCCACTCTTTACGTGTGTTTTTTCAAGAATTGAGTCATGGGGGGCAGCGATAAATCGCCGCAAAACCGGTTGTAGTTCGCATTCACAATTAACCTTGTAAGTGAACGGAATGAGCATCACCGCAATGAGAATCGAAGCAGCAAGAATGAATGCATGTGTTTTTCTGCTGTTGCTTAATTTCTTCAATCCGGCGGAAACAATGTCTCTTGTGCTTCGGTTGGCTCGAATCACAACGTCGACATGACTCGAGGTCATTTGAACCAATTTGCTACAATACGTCCTATAGTGGTGGTTCTCCAATTTCTCGCGCGAGCAAGCCAGTAAAACAACGCCTAGTTTCTGGTTTTCTCCCGTAATCAAAGGAATGCAGAGACAGGCCTCTGCCCCGTTTGCTTTGCAGTATTTCTGGAGGGAGAGTTGTTCGATTGATCCGGTGTTTTCTTTATTGGGGTAGCATGTTTCACCGTTGTGCCGAGCGGTTTGCCGGCAAGCGTGCAGTATTGTTTTATTTGAGTCTGCATTTAAATCAATCTGCTCAACGTCTGAGATCGCCTTCAATGAAACGACGTTTTTGGGGCCTGTCAAACAGATTGACACCTGTTCAGCATTACAGAGTCGGCGCAGGTGATTAGCGAGAATCACGACCGCTTCAGAAACAGATTGAGTCTGG
>JAPOIJ010000246.1 GCA_029979005.1 Planctomycetota bacterium
AGCTTCTTTTTATGGCAGTATTCAGGAGCGTGATAGATATAAAACAACCAATTTTGAAGCTGGAACAGGGA
This sequence comes from Planctomycetota bacterium, assembly GCA_029979005.1. Lineage (GTDB taxonomy): Bacteria > Planctomycetota > Planctomycetia > Pirellulales > Pirellulaceae > Mariniblastus. The sequence goes on from JAPOIJ010000246.1 coordinate 72, forward strand.
CAGCTGGGGTGTTTATCTTCGGTGCGCCGGCAGCCGCATTGGAGCCAGGTTTTCAAATTGTGATGAGACGGACATCCAAAAATATTTGGGTTGATTTCGGAGTAAAATTCTCAATGGCTGGAAACTTTGCCGAGTTTACACTTGCAAAGCAAGAATCAAGTGCTTTTCCAAGTAATCGAATTTGGATAGATGGTGAAAGAAAGAGGAATTATCTGCAGAGTTGTTTGGTAAAACTATGGCAAAGTAGTCCGCGGCTTGGAAAGCCATTTGTTGTGTCGCATCAGGAAACTGGTGTTTTTGAAAAACAGCCCTATCTAATAATTAAAATTAATCGTCCAATTCCTCCTAGTGGTCTTTGGTGGCCAATTGAAAACTGAGTTTTAAAACGAGATTAAGTTTAGTTATTGAGCCACAAGCACAACGTATTCGTTGTTCTTGTGGTTTTTTATTTGCAAAATAAATGGTGTTCCTATCCCAAGAGGAAATGGCAATCTAGAAATAATGGAACAATGCCTCTGGCTATTCAATGGTTTACCGAAAGCAGTTTGTTAAAAATGTACTCGTGAAAGATTTTTCGAATAACTATGGGTTATTGCAATTTTTCAGCTTTGTTCCTCGGATAGAATCATGTCTGGTGGATTCAGAGCCAGTTGTCTTTTGATTGTACTTTGTAAATAAAACAAAAATGAAAAACCACTTGTTAGCTTTCTTATGGCTGTTGTTATTGACGCTGACGGCGCGTGCCGAGAAGCCGAATGTCATCATTATCTACTCCGACGATCACGGTTATACCGACCTCGGGATCCATGGAATCGACGCCAATGTTGACACACCCAATATGGACGCGCTCGCCAGAGGTGGTGTGCTAATGCGTGCTGGATACAGTTCGGCTCCCCAATGTCGCCCATCTCGGTGTGGATTGTTGACGGGACGTATCCAAAACGAGTTTGGGTTTGCTGACAATAAGGCCGATGCTGGATCTGGTGTTGGGACCCTGCCAAGGGTTTACCCATCAGGGACAGATATGGCGGGTAAGCCTCTGCTGACTATCGCTGATCGGATGAAGAGTCTGGGTTACGTAACCGGATTTTCGGGCAAATGGCATTGCGGGCTCAATCACGATCCAAAAGAAGAGTACGATCCGCGCAGTCGAGGCTTCGATGAGTATTGGGTCGCACCAATGACCAATGGCTATACGAATCTCGATCTCGAAGGAAATCTGATTCCACACCAGAAAAAAGTTGAGTGGCCGAAAGAACTTCAAAACCGTGTCATCTTGCAGGGTAGATTCGCCGAAGCGTTTGTTTCCCGCAACAAGGACAAGCCATTTTTCTTGTACTTTCCCATCTATGGTCCGCACGTACCAATGATTAAGAAGTCGGATCCCTATTACAAAGATTTTCCAAAGCAAGATTATCCGCACTATAACGACCAGCAAGATGATGTCCGGCGACAGGGGCTGGCGTTGCTCAAGGCGATGGATGATGCGGTGGGCGGACTGGTGAAGACACTGCAACAACATGGTCTCGAAGAAAATACGCTCATTTTGTTTGCCGGTGATAACGGAGCACCCGGTAAGCAGACACACAACAGCCCGATTGGAAGTTGGAACGGGTCCAACAACGTTCCCATGCGCGGAGTCAAAGGGTGGCTGCATGAGGGTGGGATTCGGGTCCCAATGTTTGCCTATTGGAAAGGGAAAATTCCGGCAGGTCAGGTGGTCGACGAAATGGTCACCACGCTGGATTTCACGGCAACGACCCTCGCCTTGGGCGGTGGTGCGATTCCATCGGAATTCGACGGTGTCGATTTAATGCCGCGTTTGACCGGCAAAGTTGCCACGCTCACTCGCGATCAACCGATGTACTGGGAGTTCTATACGGGGCAGGCCATGCGGAACGGTGACTGGAAACTGTGGCGGAAAGACGATACGACGGTTTTGTTTAATATTGCGAACGATCCATCGGAACTGACAAACCTTGCCTATCAGCACCCCGACCGGGTGATTGAAATGAGTAAACAACTCGATCGATGGTCCGAGTCGTTGCCCGAATCAGCACGCTATGATCCAGAGATGCGGGGAAAGAATATGATCAGCTCGCTTGGCGGAGCGCCCGCGGACGTGAAACCGGACCCTCGTTACTTAATTCCTTATGACAATCCTGTCCCAACTCCTTACCCTGCGGCGGTCGTTTCGCCCGGCGGACCCGCACTTGCTTTTGAATCTCTTAAGTCTGAAAGCAAGCCAGTCAAACCTAAGGAGAATGCAAAGCGGGAGGCTATGGAAAAGGGAAAAGGAAGGCGACCGGATCCGAAGAAACTTTTTTATCGGCGAGATCAAAATCAAGACGGTTTCGTTACGCTCGAAGAATTCATCGCTGATCCAGAAACTCGAAATGTGACGGCGTTAACCAGAGTGTTTAGGCAACGCGATGCCAATCAGGACGGACGTCTAACGCTTAAAGAAATGCAAGCCAAAGAAAATCAATGATCGGTCGGTTGCCTGTTGGGTCGATTTGATCCGGCACAACAGAAAAGCGGATCAAAAGTAGGCGATGTTTGTGGGTTTGTGCGGATGCGCCGCCCCCCTTTGGCAGGGGCTTACTTTAAATGTATTTGTCAAAGATGAAATGACAGGTCGGCCTTGTTATGATCCAGCAAAGTATCAAGTTAGCTATGCACTTGATCAACGTAATTTAATCTTGAAACGATTCGTTGAGATATTCTCATGCACCAAAACTTTTATTTCTGTGTGGTTTTGCTGACGGTAGGCTGGTTGAGTTTTGCCGACCTTCTTGCTCAGGAGGAGGGCAAAGCAAAAGGCGAAAGGAACGCCAATTCACTCGTCGGTACCTGGGATTTGTCGGTAAGGTGGGGCAAAGATGGTGATGAGAAGTTGGTGCGTCATCTCTTGGCGATCAAGTCAGATTTGACCGGGGAGATAATAGACGTCGACGAAGGTTGGGCCAATCCAATTCGTAATTTAAAGGTTACCAAACAGAAAGTCGTCTTTGATTTTTACTATGGTGATAAAGAAGAATACCTGATCGAGTTCGAAGGCAGCATTGAAGGGACGGCGAAAGGCAAAAAATTGAATGGGAGCTTCTTCGTTTTTGGCACCAAGGGAGTCGTTGCGGGAAGACCAATTGATGGCAAGCAAAAAAAATCAATTACATCGCAGACTTCCATCTTGGAAGTTTACCAGGCACGATCTTTCACAAGCTCCGAGGGCGATAAAATAAACTATCGACTGTTTGTTCCGGCCAATTATGACGTACGGAAAACGTATCCTTTGATTCTTTTTCATCATGGTGGTGGCGGAGCTGGAAACGATAATCGCAGCCAGCTGGAAGGTGCTTGTGTCCGCGAATGGATCCGGCCGAAATTCCAGAGTAACCATTCGTGCTTTATTGTCGCGCCTCAATTTCCAGGGAAAGAAGAATTTGCCAGGAAGGAGCGCGGCTTGAAAGGTGGGGAAAAGGTGGACGGGGTGAAACTCCAGACCCGCACGATGCATGAGATGTTGGATAGTCTGGAAAAGGAATTTTCCATCGATAAAAACCGAGAGTACGTGACTGGCCTTTCTTTCGGCGGCGATTGTACTTGGTTCTCGCTTTTTGAAAGGCCCAAGCGTTTTGCGGCTGCCGTTCCAATCTGTGGAGGCTATTCGCTTAATCCGTCTGAGTCAAAAATGATAGACAAGCTGGTCGGTTTGCCAATCTGGGTTTTCCATGGCGATGCAGATAAGGTTGTGCCGGTGCGAGCGTCGCGTGAAGTCGTCAAGGCTTTGAAGAGAGCAGGAGGAAATCCTCGGTACACCGAATATCCACAAGTGGGACATTTTTGCTGGGATCGTGCCTACCGGGATCCCGAATTATTGGCCTGGCTGTTTGCACAAACAAAAAATGTCAAACAAAAATAGCAACGATTAAATTTGAAGAGGTGATTGGTGATTTCCCGGTTGCCAAACAAATTGGGCTTTGGTATTTGAGCCTTGAAAGTAATTTTTCTCGCCAAGATTTGTGTTTGTCGAGCGAACAATAGACGCGAACTTATTCCTTTAACAGAAAAACAATATGATTAGAAATGCGACGTTTGCGTCCTTTTTGGCGGTTTGGGCAGTTAATTCTTACGGGGTCTATCGAATGGTACACGGCTGAGGAACTGCCACTTGAAAGGAAACTTACAACTGGATCAGTTCGATCCTGGTTTTTGATACGCTCCCCTTGCTCGCAATAACTGCCGGCATTCTCGGTTTTGTCGGCCTAGATAAAGAACGTCTGAAATTTCGATTTATTGGCGCAGCGATGGTTTGTGCGACCATTGTGTTCGGGGTGATATTCGGATGGCAAATTTATTTCGAGCCTGTCTTTGGATTGATGAATAAATCTTCATAAGTAAGTTGAGTGATGGTGGTTTGATTTTTAACCCGCCTTAATTTGCTGTTGTTCTAGATATTTGATCAAATCGAAATCCATCTTGATGTCAAAACTGAGTCGAGAGGTTGGTCTCAACGGCTTGTTTGGCTAACTGCCCGTGGCGGTTCCCTTTTTGGGGGCAAGCGAAAACGGAAGCGCCAAAGTTATTTCGGAATCTTATTAGGAGCACTACTGTGGATCTGTATGACTTTTTTTTCCCTGAGCAAGCGCAAGCCAAACACCTGCGAAAGATTGCGAGGAATCTGTCGCCTCAGCGTCTTGAGTTTCCGATGGCTTCACCGGGGGAATCATCAGACTCCTCGTTGCGACAGGATCTCAATTTTCTAACGCTCGTACTCACCGCCATCTTGAAGAGACTGGACGAGACAAAAACGTTGAGCGTCGGAGATGTTAAGGACTTGTTGAATGAAGTAGATGGTATGGACGGTGTGGCGGACGTCGGAATAACCCCTAACCTTTTAAGGGGCCTACTTGGTGCTGTCGACTCAAACGCGAACGTAGAGGGAGCGGGGGAGTCGGAAGAAGACAGGAG
>JAPOIJ010000308.1 GCA_029979005.1 Planctomycetota bacterium
CCTGTTGATCCGCCTCAGGGCACTCACGAATTCTTACTTGAAGACCGGAACTTTTTGCACCCGCCAGTACATCAACTGATTCCTGACCTTGAAGAATTGGTGCGCAAATCAAATAAGTGAGCGTAATAAGAAGGAACGATGTAATGCAGAATGATTTCACAGTTTTTACTCCTAAATAGGATTTTAGAATTGGCGGCGGATGCTGTTGTAAAAGAGTATTAAAAGATGGAGGTTAGTTACTTGGCAAACTCAATGAGAGATGGAAGTGAACCTGCTAATCCTCCTTCTCGATGGGTTTCGTAGTTCGAAAGGAGTAGTGTGCGCAATTTATTTATCATTGTGTTTTCCTTCAATCTTAAAAATGTCCAACCTTGACTAAGCCGAGGGCGATGCAATTTTGATTAAGTTTGAGGAATTACCTTCTCGAAGCCGACGTGGAAAGAACGATTCTTTCAAGGACATCTTAGAAAAAATCTAGTCTTTTTTTGAAGTGGGATTTTTACGGGAATGCTGCGGGTGGGAGCAAGTGGCGAAAAGAAGCCGGTGCGTTGATTTTTCGCAAGCTCACTGTAGTCGCGGTAACACTGGTTTCGGTTACTTAAATTCCTCGATTTGTTTCCGAGGGGAAGGGTCTGAAGATGGAACCGGAAGTTCGAAGGGAAAGTTTACAGCACCAATGAATTTGCGAACGAGTGAAGATACCTTATCAGCGGGCCTATTTTTTGGGCGATGCGAGTTTGGTGGAGGAGGCATCCAGGCCTAATCCCGTGGGCGCAGTAGCTGCATCGCCAACGGTAAGATCGGCGTAGATCACGCGATACGTTTTTGATTTGCCTGGTTTGTACCAAAAGATCGGCCGATCCGGTGTACCGAGTTTAACACCCGCTCCGCAATAATGTGCATCCCACTTTTCATCGGAAGCAAGGGCGGTTGCAAACGTGCCCCCCTCAACTACTAATTGAAATTCAGTAACGTATTCCTTTTTGGGACTCGGGTTTTGAGTGGACGTATCGCGTTTGATAATGAAGGTAAGAAAACGCGCGGATGCTTCAGCTAAGCTTTTTTCATCAAGTCGATCAGGGAACATGTCATTTGAGCTAATCGCAAACATCTTCAACGCATGGATAAAATCTTGTTCATCGCCGCCTGAGATTGGGGAATCCTCGTCGAGCACACGATACCCCGTTGGGATTTCAAGGCTAAAGAGTGAAGGATCCAACTTGATATCAAACTTATGATTCTTCATCACCATCCGGGACTCTGGGGAAATATCAACTTCAATCCAAACGGGAAACGCAGTCTCAGCATCTGCCCAAATCGTCGTTGGAAACGATTTTGATTTGAATCGAAAGCCAATCAGCTCTCGGCCGTCGCTTACCCGCTCACCTAGTTGTTCGACGTTATTGTTCGGGTCTGCAATCGCGATTCGCAGTGCTTTTCGCATTTGCTCAAAATGATCCTGTTCCAAGATGTCGCTGGTCCTTTTGGCAACGGAATTGAGAATTGCAATTTTATCATTAATAAATAGACCCACGCTTTGACCTTGCGTGTGGTCAGCGATGGCAACCCAACTATCGAATTCAATCCTCGTTTTACCAGAAGAGAAATAACATTTAATTTCTTCATCCTGATTGTTATCTCTCTTGAGAATCATATCCCACTGGGCAGTACGAGCCTTTAGAATGTGCGCCACCACATCCTGCGCGGCCGCTTTTTTTGAATTGGGAAGCGCAATCCAAATTAAGCAGAGCGTCAGAGCGGCTGCGGTCCAATAGGGGACGTTGTATTTCATCAATACCTTGCCAAGTTGGTTGAAACGTGTTGAGGGTGATCGTGACGCATGCTGGCTATCAAACTCGGCCAAAACCTGGTCTCTGAGTTTAACGCGGTGGCTCTCCTTCGGCGCTTCGTCCAATGGCAAATCCTTAAATAAGTTTTCCCACGTTTTATGTGATTCTGACATGTCAATGGTCTCCACGTTTCTGATCGGACAAGGCACGCTGATTGATCTGGTCTTCGCGTAAGATCGACCGCATTTTCTCTAAAGAGCGACTGAGCGTTACTCGAATTGCACCGGCGTTTCCGGCCAATACTTCTGAGATCTGGTTGTGGTTGAGGCCAGCAAAAAACCTCAGAGAAATTATTGATTGCTCGCGTTCAGATAGCTCGTCGAGTGCACTGTAGAGCATCTGCCAGTCAATCTGAGTGCTACTATCGATTAGCGGCGCGATGGCTGATGAATTGATTCTACCGAGCGCTACCGCCGATTCCAACAATTCACGCCGACGGATCGATTGCCGCAAATGGGCATTAATCTGGTTGGTAGCGATACGAAATAGCCAACGCCGAAAGTCCTCTGTTGTCGTTCCCGTAAAATCATGGAGTTTGCCGGCAACCCTCAGGAAAACATCCGAAGTCACATCCTCTGCTACAGCCCGGAGAACTAATCTCCGCAGACAGTAGGCGAAAATGAGAGGGTAGAACTCGTCGAACAGACGGCCAAAAGCCAATCGATCTGTTTTGGCGGCTATGACTAAGTCGTCCAATGGGTTCGTTTGTTCGATTTTACGGTGATCGGTCATGTTATGAGTATCAATGCGCGAGATCTGGAAGTGTTACCCAGAATCCCGACTTTTTCGTGATATCTCTGGCAGCAAGGATAATGCGAGGTCCAAAAGTGCGAATGTTAGCTATTTTTGAAGG
>JAPOIJ010000241.1 GCA_029979005.1 Planctomycetota bacterium
AATGAACCGGTTTGGGCCAAGTTTCACGTGAAACAAGGTGTACTGTTTATAGAAAATAGCGAATTACACGCAGGGATTTTAAACCGCACCCTGGTTGTTGGGTGAAAACCTGTCTCTTTGGGATAACTGCTAGTCAGCTTTGTCGCTTTCTATTCATGAGATCTCTTCTAATCGTGTACTGGGGCTCCATGATCGCGCTTACGGAGAGGGAGCTTTCGCAACCAAGAGCCCAGGCTTGAGAAGCCGGCCAGTGAGTTCGTGCTCGGAAAGTTTGTAGAAGCTTCGTCTGCCAGCATATTTAGGAGCAGTCGGATTGCGCGAAATGAATGCAGGTAACCTGGCATAATTTGATTGGCATTTCACCGTATCGCTGATGGTGGTATTTTTTCAACTCTGGCGAATTAATCCACCAATCCAGAGGTCGTGCAGTGGCGAGAACGTTGTGTGTAGCTAATCAGAAAGGGGGCGTCGGCAAAACGACGACTTCGATCAATTTGGCTGCAAGTCTCGCAATTGCTGGGAAAAAGACCTTGCTTGTCGATATGGATCCGCAATGCAATTCGACCTCCGGTATTGGGTTTAAGCCAGTCGAGCGTCATCCGTTAGTAGTAGACGAACCGATTCGCAATAGCATCATTTCGACCAAAATTAACGGACTTAGTTTATTGCCTGGAGCGAGATCCTTTCGGGATGTTAATGTGCTAGCAGGTGGTGGTGCGGATGAAGCGCGAATTCTCGTGGATCATCTGGAGGTAGGTACCTCGCATTATGATTTTGTTTTGATTGATTGTCCGCCTTCGGTTGGGCATTTGACTCAAACGGCACTGGCGGCATCAAGCGAAGTGTTTATGCCAATTCAGTGTGAATATTTTGCGATGGAAGGTTTGACTCAGATGATCGAAGTCATTCGGGGAGTCATGCAAACGTGTCCGGGAAAACTGAGTTTTGGTGGTATTTTGTTGACGATGTATGACCCTTCGCTGGAGTTGACGGCGGAGGTTGAGTCGGAGGTGCGAGAGTTTTTTGGGGAAGTTGTTTTCGATACCGTAGTTCCAAGGGACCCAATGGTGACCGAGGCGCCAAGTCACGGTTTGTGTGTGCTTGAGTACGCGCCTCGATCAAGAGGAACTAGGGCTTATATAGAATTATGCATGGAGGTTTTGGAGCGTGACTAGGAAAAAACGATTAGGCCGGGGGTTGGAGAACCTTCTAAATACAACACGCGACACCGAGCCACTGGAGACGATTTCGATCAGTCAGGCGTTTGTTCAGCCAGGGGCTCAGGTTCCTCCGCCGGTGGTTGAAGCAGAGAAGCCGGATGAGGATATCGTCCATCTGAATGTCTACGAGATTGAGGATAACCCATTTCAGCCGCGCCGAGTATTTGGCGAGACGGAAATTGCCTCGCTTGCGGAGAGTCTAAAAGAGCACGATATTTTGCAGCCCATTTTGGTCAGGGTTGTCGACGGACGGTATCAGTTAATCAGTGGTGAAAGGCGTCTTCGCGCGGCGATTAAAGCGAACTGGCAAACGATTCCTGCTCGGTTAAGGGAAGCAGACGACCGATTGGTTTCCGAGCTTGCAATTGTTGAGAATTTGCAGCGAAAAGACCTGAATCCGATTGAAAAAGCACTATCGTTTCGGCGCTACATTGACGAGCATTTTTGCACTCAGGAAGATTTGGCCAATCGGTTGAAAATCGATCGCTCTACCATTGCGAACTTGATGCGATTGCTGGAGCTACCTCAACGAATCCAGACGTCACTCCAAGAGGGTAAAGTCTCTGCCGGTCATGCTCGAGCTCTTTTACCACTAGGCGATGAGGGAGCTCAGTTAGAATTTTGCGGAAAGATCATCGCAGAAGGCCTGAGCGTTCGAGATACAGAGCGGTTAGTTGCAAATAAGATCTCAGAAGAGGATTACCCGGACAATAATCGGGCGACTCGCCGAAAGCGGAACCGCGACCTTCAGGTTGAGTCGCTTCAGCAAGAACTAAAGGCCGCTTTGGGAACCAAGGTGTTGATTAAGCAGGGCGCTAAAGAGCGCGGGAAGATTATTATCCATTATACGAGTTTTAAGGAATTTGAACGGTTAAAATCGGCGATTGAAGGCGAGGGAGCGTCTGGTAATCAGCGAGCAGCGTAGGGGTTCACGCTTCCCAACCCCGATTGCAGCTATAATGTGAACAAATACTTTGGAAAACCATGTTTTTGGACGCAAGAACCGGATTGCAAGAATCGGGTTTGATCTGTAAAGTTTATGCCTGTGAGACACGAGCAGGCTGAGAAATCAATGTTCGCGTTCTTTCGGGGTGTAGCGCAGTCTGGCTAGCGCACCTGGTTTGGGACCAGGGGGTCGAAGGTTCGAATCCTTTCACCCCGACTTTCGAGGCTTTGTTCACGGATTCTAGAATCCTGGGGACATGGGTTCTCGGTCGTCGTACCGAAAATGTCCGTTGTTTTAAGAAAAGGCCGCGTTGATTCGAATGAGTGCACCACTCTATTTCGACGATATTCAGGTTGATTCTGTGTGGGTTAGCCCGCGTCGGACGATCACTGAGGCGGATGTCATTCAGTTCGCTACGATGACGGGTGATTTCAACCCACTTCATGTCGATTACGACTTTGCTTCAAAGAGCCATTACCGTCAACCGATTGCTCATGGTTTGCTCGGTTTGTCCTGGGTTGCCGGTCTGGGGAGTCATTTTCCGCTCGTGAATACGTTGGCGTTCACAGCTGTTCGAAATTGGGAATTCTCCCGTCCGCTTTTTTTTGGCGATACTGTTTTTGTGGAGACGAAGTGTCTTGAGAAAACGTCGGCCGGAAGGCGTGCGGGCAAGGTTGTTTGGCAGCGCAAGTTGCTTAATCAGACGAACCAAGTCGTACAGCAGGGGGTCTTTGAAACTCTTGTATCGGTTAATCCCGCCCAAAATTCTGTTCCCAGAACTCATCTTCGATCTGATATTCACCACACGGATGTGACGGTAAGTCGCGACTCTGTATCAAACGACTAGAATGCTTATTGGTCGTTGAGTTTCTTTTTTAGAGTTCGTTTACATTCGTCATCGAGGCTTGTTTTGACTCTGGAATGTTTACAACGTGTAACGATCCTCTCTCGCTATTGAAACCACTTCGATTCAGATTGAACCGGCAGCCTTAGGTATCATCCGTTCGAACGATGTTTCATGTTTATGCTTGTGTCTTCTCAAGGGAGGCAGTTGTCTTTTGCTGGTTTTCTTAGTGGTTCAGGTTTACCGGAGTAAATCTTCTTTTGTCTGGTTGGCGAACCGCATGAGTGCTAGCTGTCAGTTTAATCGCGATAATCGCTACAAACTGTCTCAAGACCGATTGTTTTAGCCGTCGATCAAATGATAGGTCTAGTTGCCGCGTAACGGGTGTTACTGCGCTCGGAATTCAATGAAGTTGTTCATGCAAATAAACACGAAAAACAAGTCTCCGATGAAAACCGCTGAGTTAATAAAACGCGGAAGTGCATTTGTCGTGACCTCGATGTGTACCTTGCTGATTTGTGTTTTGGCATGGCCTTTGAGCGTCAGTAATTTTCGCTCGATGGCATCGGTTCGGGTGATCACAAATCAGTCCGAGGAGGTCAAGGAAGGACTGGAAGCGCGTGTTGCGGGCATCATTGAGTCGGAAACCTCGGATGAGCAGTTGGAAGATTTGCTATCCAGAGTATCACGATCGGAAAGCTTAAGGTCGGCGGCTCTGGAATCGAAGAACTTTGCGCTAATTCGAGAACGTCTGAAATGTGCGGTGCGTGAAAATGAGTTGGGATATGATTTGGAATTGTGCATTGAAGGAGATGGCACGGGTGATGAATTGCAATTCGTTAGCTTGTTAGCGCAACAGTTTTCTGAAAAATTGCAAGAGTCATCGACGCCGCAGGATGATTCAAAGGCTCAACTCTCAACGATTATGTCGATTCGTAAAAAGCAAGACGAGCGAATTGAGATGGCTCAATGGATGATTGGCCAGGCCGAGGAGAGAATTGCTAACGCAAGGACTGAATTAAACCTAGGTCATTCAGGTTCGGAGCAAATGGCATCTAACGCAGGGGAATCTAACGCAGATGCATCCGATAAATCCACGGGGGCATTTAAATTAGCTTCGAGTCGAAAGAAATCAACATCCTTTTCAAAAACAGAAGAGCTAATTGGTGAAATCGACTTAGCTTCCATTAAAGATTTGTTCAGTGAAATGAAGCAGGAAGCTGACTCTGAGGCTCGGCTAATTAAACAGATGGTAACGGAATCCGTTGCAAATTCTAATCAGAATCAAATGATGGTTGCTGATCCGGCTCAGGGAGTCACTCGCCCTTTGAACGTTGCACCGACGGTAGAGACGTTCGGTTTGCTTGGGTTGATATCGCTTAGTCTCGGGGCGGTGGTTGCTGTGCAAATTGACCCATTTGCAGCGCGAGGGTTTGAAAATGCGCGTTCAATTGCAAAGCGTCTTGAGGTTCCGGTGATCGCGCAAATCCGTTGGCAAGTCAGAAACTTTAATTCGGAAGAGAAGCTGCCCGGATTGCCTTGGGCAAACCGGGTCTCGATGATCTGCGGCTTAGCCTTGCTGGGGATTGGAGTGGTGATTGCTGGTTTCGTGTTAATCAACCCAGCGGTGAGAGCAGCATTTTACGAAGACCCATTGGTGGGGTGTTCCATGATTGTCAGGATATTTGTCGGATTTTAATCCGCTGATCAACGACTTAGTTATATAAATCCACAGGATTTTGTGATGTACGAACAAGTATTCAATTTTAACGCTCGCCCGTTCACCGCCGCTCCGTACGTCAAACACTATTTTGCCGGCGAAGCCATTCAAAATGCGTTGGAGCAAACCCGTCTGAATGTGGATCGGGGCGCCGGCCCGGTGATTATCGTCGGTGCGACCGGCACGGGGAAAACTCTTCTTCTTGCAATTTTGGAAGCGGCTTACTGTGAGCAGGTTAAGGTTGTAAATCTCGCGTGTGCTCGATTACAGGAGCGCAAGGATCTACTCCAAAGTATTCTTCATCGCTTGAACCTTCCGTTTCAAGGGATGTCGGAAACCGAGTTGCGGTTCGCCCTGATGGATTATTTAGAGCCCAATCCAAATTGTGTGAACGGAATCGTTCTTTTGGTGGATGACGCTCACGGTTTGTCTGCCAGTTTGCTGGATGAATTAGGGTTGATTACGAATTTTGTTTCCGAGGGGCAACCG
>JAPOIJ010000007.1 GCA_029979005.1 Planctomycetota bacterium
ATCAACTTCAGAATCAACTTCTCCTTCCGCCTCAGCCGCCTCTTTTCGCTGCTTTAGAAACGCTTCGATCATTGCTTTTTGGGACCGCGGATCAGGCGTCGCGATTTGCTGTAATCCGACGAGAAATAGATCAAAGAATGCGATGACCAGGATCCCAAGCAGCAATCCAAGAATCATCATGATAAACACGGTGAACACGCGTGGTTCGTTGACCCAATTCAGTGCCGCCAGCATAAATCCTGTGGACGTAATCATTGCACTGATGGCCGTGCGGCGGCGATATTTCCGAATCTCAAATGCAACAATGCGCTTATTCTTAGGATCCGAAATGACTTCATTGAGATGTCGACGGTGACCCAAAAAAAGAAACAAACCTGACGCGATGGCAGCAATACCCAGAATTAAAGAGACCCCTTTGATACTCTCAAACGCTCCGAGCAACTCGAACGACTGAATTACAGATCCAGAATCAATCACAATAAATTACTTCCAACGGAAAGAATACGTTTTAAAAAACGATACAAAGTTGCGACAAGCTAATTTACTTTTCAGCTTCCTGTTTTTTTTGAAGCCAAGCCAAAACGACAGCACCGACTTTCCCGAGCGATTCAGCGGAACAGTTCTCTAATTTGTCCTCTCGCGTATGCCAGTATATGTTTCCCGCAGTTGGGTTGGGGAAATTAAAATCAATAATATCACAGGTCGGTATTTTGGCGATTTCGTTCAATGGCAGGTGATCATCACGAATGAACTTAAATTCTTCCGGCACAAATTCCTTTACGCCAATCTCGCGAGCAACATCCCATATCTCCTCCGTCAAACCACGTGCGAAGTGAAGACTATTTCCCTCTAGTGGTATTTGCAGATCTTTATCAGCAACCATATCGACTAAAACTGCGCACTCATAACGCCACTCTGGAATTCCTTTTGAATATTGCTCGGCAAAGAATATTGATCCCAAAAACATTTGATCTCGAGGACGCTGGATTACAAACTCCTCTCCATCGAAAAAGATGAAATCTACTCCAAACACACCGTCGAGTGATTCCATGTGATGCCCCAATTCACAGAGCAGAGCGACGCCACTTCCTCCGTCATTCGCGCCAATAAATTTCGCGCGAGGATTTCGCTTATCCGCATCAGCGAATGGACGCGTGTCATGATGACAACAAATTAAAATCCGCCGAGTCCGCTCTGGATGCCATCGAATCAATAAATTGTGTAATTTTACATTCTTCCCGTTATAAGGACTCTTGGCGATGAATTCCTGCCGCAGAAATTGACCGCCAATCGACTCAAAATGAGCCTGAATGTATTTCATTTGCTTTACCATCCCCTTGGAAGCGCTGGGACGGGGACCGATTTTACAGATGTCCCTCAGGTAGTCGAACGATCGGTTTCCATCAAAAGCTGATTTCTGGTCCTGGGAAATCAGTCGCAGGGGCGGCTTTAAGGGTTTTGATTCCTGCTGAGCAAACCGAATCAGATTACCAGCCGGAGTCTGCTGCAAAACATTAGAACCCTGCTCTTGGGTCACCAACGCGGATGCGTTATCGGTAATGCCAAAAACAGTGGCAAGAATAACAACCAAAAAACCAATTGGAGATGAGACTACTTTAATAATTAAGTCAATCGCTTCGCCAACACGCATTCGAGTCACCTTATAGTTGCTAGCGAACGAAATCTGCGAGCTTCGCATTCCCAAACGCCTCTCCCCTCATCATACGCAAGTCGCATCATCAATCCAACGCTCATTCGAGTCTTAGTGCCTTTGGAAGCCTAATTATTTTTCTAAAATTGAATTTATTCGCCTCCCTCCAAGCCCCATCATGTTATGCCGGCAGCCGTCAAATCGGCATGGTTGATATACACCAATAATCGTAGAATTCAACTTCAGAGAGCAGTCACAGAGACTAAGCCGCAATCGCAAGAGGCCGAATAGACAATTCGGCTGCAACTTTGGATGGAACCATGATCGACATTAAAGAAATTACCGACCTGCAAACATTGACAGTTGATCGTTGGCACAAGCTGCCGGTTGACAACCAATATGATGGGTTCCTAAAAATTGTCTGCGAACAACATAGCTTTAATTATCTTTTGTGGCACGAAGAGGATATCGCGCGGTCGAGAGATGTTACCGACGCCGAGATCGCTCGTGTTAAAAGATCGATCGACGGATACAACCAACAACGAAACGATTGGATTGAAAAAATTGATGACCAGATTGCCTTAATTGTCAATTCATCGGGAATAGAAGTTGCTCCCGATGCCCCAATGAATACCGAAACTCCTGGTTGCACTATTGATCGATTGTCGATTCTGGCACTGAGACTGTATCACCTCCATGAACAACTCGAACGAGATGATGTCTCAGAAGAGCATTTCGAATCCGTAAGACAAAAAATAGCCATATGCCGATTACAGCAGGATGATCTCTCCAAGTCACTTGAACAGTTGATTGACGATATTCTCTCTGGAAAGAAACGCCATCGAACTTATCGGCAGTTTAAAATGTACAATGATCCAACCTTGAATCCCTACCTATACCAGTCTGGCTCCACAAGTCCCGGCAAACCCCATACTGCATTAAACAATGCGTCAGAATCTGCAACGGCGCCTTAGCAAACCGTCTCAATGAACGAAAAAGTCGCTAACGCAAAACGATCGGGAATAGTCTCTGTTTTCCAATCGATCATCTCAAAGTGTACCCTCGCTCTTGGCCTGCTGACGGCGGGGGTGTTTTTGTTTACGCTCACCGGAAGATATTTCTTCCTGGCCGAACTTGCTTGTAATTTTAGATTCCAAATCCTGTTGGCACTTGTTGCCATCGGACTCATTTCGGTGGTGGTAAAGCGATACAGGCTTGCCGGCCTATTGGCTTTTCTGGCGTTTCTTGCCACTTCAGGAACTGTGTCAACGTACTATCCAGTGGCCCAAACTGCGACAACTTCTCAGACGCTAAGAATTATGTCATTCAATGTGCTAGTCACGAATCGGGATTACCAATCGTTTATCGCCGAGGTGCTAAAACAGGATCCGGATGTCTTAACGATCATCGAATACTCAAAAAAATGGAACGATGGGCTCGCGGATTTTAAAAAATCCTATCCCTATGTAGTCAGCAAACCTCGACAGCACGGTTTCGGTGTTGCCATCTTTAGCAAGTATCCACTTTCAGATATCCGCGAAAACAAGTTGCCGGCTATTAATATTGACAATCCATTTCTCTCAGCAGTCGTTTCATTCAACGAACAAGCGATACGGCTTGCCGCCGTTCACGCCTATTCACCTACCACGAGAGCTCGACTGTCATTTAGAAATCAGCAATTCGAAAGAGTTGCCGAATTACTTGGCGATTCGAAGATTCCAACTGTCGTCGTCGGGGATTTTAATTGCACTCCCTGGTCACCATTTTTGACGGATTTTCAGGTAAAGACGGGACTCAGAGACAGCCGACAAGGCTTTGGAAATCAAGCGACTTGGCCGACTCAATGGAAAACCTTTCGAATACCGATCGACCATGCATTCGTTTCCCCAGAGATTTGCGTGCACGATCGGTACGTTGGCAACGCAACCGGCTCAGACCATCTGCCAATTATCTTGGAAATCTCAACCGAAACAGCCAAACAAAATGACTAGGCAACTGACTGAAGATTCAAACCAAGTTGCGAGATCATCTCGTCGCAGGCTTCTGTGACATCGCTGGTTTGAATGTCACGCATTGCGTCATTCTCTGCCGACCTTCTTTCACGACAGCTCCCCGACTGGTACCACTTCTGAATAGCGGAATGCTGCGAACCATAAGCACCTGATTCCTCTGGACGAGTGGTTCCGTAGAGCCCAACACAGGGCGTTCCTGAAGCCACGGCGAGATGCAGGGGCCCAGTATCACCTCCAATGAAAAACGCCGATCGATTCGCAAGTGCAGCTAGTTCTGTTAAACTCGTGGCGGGGGCAATAATCGAAGCTTGCGGATCGACTTGGTGAATTACGTTCGCCATCTCACGCTCTTCATCACTGGCCCAGACAACAACACTTTGAATCCGGTATTGGCGTTTCAAATAACTGGCGACGGCTCCATATCTCTCCATCTCCCACCTCTTTGAAGCCCAACTGCCGCCAGGATTAATTACTGTAAAGGGCTCACTTACATCAGCATTTGCAAGCCAGCTATCGATCGTCTTCACAGCCTGCTCGCAAAGTGGGAGGTCTAATTGACGCGCTTTCAAATGCTCTGGCTCAACTCCTACTGCCGTCAATAGCTCCATGGAGCGGTCGACGACGTGGGAAGTTCTGGTTTCCACAAGCCGGTTATTCAGCACCGGTGACAATTCACGCCCCCATCGACCTCGCCCTCCGACTCGTGTTTTCGCTCCACTAATCCAGCCTAGGAGCGCACTCTTCGTGATTCCCTGAGGATCGATCGCGATATCGAATTTAAACGATCGCAAATTCTTGGCGACTTGAGACCAGCATTTTGGCTTGGTCATCCATCCCTTTGGAATCATGATAATCTCATCAAGATCGGGATGATGCCGCAGCAATTTCTGAGAAGGAGATTCAACGGCCCATGCAATAAACGCCCTCGGATACTGCTGCCTAATTGCCGACAGAACAGGCAACGTCAAGATGCAGTCCCCAATATGACTTAATCGAGTAATTAAAATTCGAGTCGGTTGTTTATCTTCCATGCCATTCCCGAGTTGCTTTGGCAGCTAAAACAAGATGTTACCGAAACCTTAAAAACAGGCCAATATTGATCCCCCTCCGCCTGTCAACTCAAACAGGAATAAATGCTGGCTTACCTTTGGCGATTTAATCAAACCGCTGGTTCGCGGCCTCATTCTTTTTGATTTTCACCAGAATTTTTCGCACCAAAAATGCAACGATGGAAGTAAACCCGAGCGCGGCGGCACCACAATAAGCCGCCTCCCGGTAATGCTGAAAGATGACGTTACCAATGCACGGCAAAACGGTATACACAATTCCAGTCGCACAAATTGCGGCTGCAATCGAAAGCGCAACGTCATCATCTGGCGTCACATCCCGGTTTCGCTCTGCGACCGGTTTCCAAAACGGCCCACCGGGACGAACCTTCCGGTAAAACTGATCGAGCGTCTCAGGACTCTCCGGACGCGTCAAAAACGTGACCATTAACCAGAACACAATCGTCAGCAATGCGACGACCAGCATCTTGACTTCGGTGAGCGCTGGATCAAAACCCGCCCAAGCTACTTCACCGGCTCGTAAACTATCAACACCCGCCAACGAAGTTACCACCGATTCATAGGCAAGGAAAAACACCAAGGAACCCACCATTGATGCAATTTCACTCCACGCATTAATCCGCCACCAAAACCAACGCAACATAAAGACAGCCCCGGTACCCGCGCCGAGTGCCAACAAGATCTTCCACGCCGCATCAATTGAAACGTTGGCCATTCGGATTGCAGCAACTGCACCGGCAATCAGAATAATCAACGATGCTCCCCGTGAAGCGCGAGTCAACTGTTGCTCGGTGGCATTCGGCTTCATAAACCGCTGATACACGTCACGGACTAAATAAGACGCTCCCCAATTCATTTGAGTACTGAGCGTCGACATAAAGGCGGCAAAAAAGGTAACCAACAACAGACCATTGAGTCCCGGTTTCCCAAGATCTCGCATGACCATGGGAAACCCGACTCCGGAGTCAAAATTTGAGTCCGCCAACTCACTGGCCCTCAACTCCGGATACAGTGCCAACGCCGCAAAGGCTACAATCAACCACGGCCATGGGCGTATACAATAATGGGCAATCTGATACCAAAGCGTTGCTAACATCGAGTGCCGCTCATCCTTACACGCCGCCATGCGCTGCACGATGTAGCCTCCACCACCTGGTTCCGCACCGGGATACCAAGTTGCCCACCATTGCACCAGCAACATTATCAGAAATACATAAACCGGCAACCACGCATTTTCTCCCGTCAGACTCGGAATAAATTCAAATGCCGCGGATCCATTCTCTCCAAAATTCTCGACTACTTTGGCTTCCAATGCAGGTGCACCACCGCACTCCACGATCGCTAAATAGGCCAGTGCAGTACACCCAAACATCGCGAAACAAAATTGCATTGCATCCGCGATCGCGACCCCCCACATCCCTGACATCATTCCATAAATGCCAACCATCACGAGCGTAAAAAAGATGATCAACCAGGGGCGGTAAAGAAGGGCCTCCTCGCCAAATAAACTTTGCTCGAAGGATGTGGCGCCCACGCCGTGTAAAATAGTTTCATTCAGAACCGTTACCATCGCAGTGGTGACCCAGCCAATAATGATTGGATTCACGATCAATGCAACGTAGAGAGCTCGCGTTCCGCGCAGAGCGGCAGCCGGTCTACCAGCGTAGCGAATCTCAACCAATTCTACATCGGTCATGACTCCGGCGCGTCGCCACAATCGAGCATAAACAAACACCGTCACCATCCCGCCAAGTGCCAGTGCCCACCAAACCCAGTTGCCAGCCATACCATCTTGAATTGTCAATCCGACTACCGCCAATGGAGTGTCCGCAGCAAACGTCGTCGCCACCATCGAGGTACCCGCGATCCACCACGGCAAAGAACGGCCAGAAATAAAATACTCGGCAATGTTCTTTCCCGCACGACTGCGGTACCAAAAACCGATCCCCACCATCACAATGAAGTAAAGCACAATAATGCTGTAATCGAGAATCGTTAATGTCATCCCCTACTCCAGAATCAAACACATTTTTTACAAAACCGGCAAGTACTGATTGTCAGCCATGACTTGGCTACATTCCAGTCCCAAGTCACAACCCAACGACTGTAATCAGCCAGTCGCCCAACGCGCCCATTTCTTTTCCAACAACTCAAGGAAAAGAATCCGCTATTTTTGAGCTTCTATTCTCTTTTTTGCGATCTCGATATACTCAGGCACACAATCAATAGCGATGAATTTTCGACCACTCCGCTTGGCTACCATTGCGGTCGTTCCAGCACCCGAAAAGGGATCTAACACAACGCCGTTAGGTGGACAGCTTGCGTTCAAACACGTCTCAACCAATGATTCTGGATAGACGGCAAAGTGAGCTTCGCGAAATTTGGAAAGCGCGATCGACCAAACCGTCCGCTTGTTTCGCCCTTTGGGATGAAATGCCTGATCCCAACGGCCATCATGTAGATTGGAATCCCCGGAATTTTTCCCCTTTTCTGGCGTTCCACCTCGCTTGCCAAAATGCCGCCTACCTCCTTTCATCTTCGATGATTCGGAAAATGTGACATGCGGCTCGCGAACCGCATCGGCATCGTAAAAGTATTCTTTTTTCGAATGGCTGAAAAAGAAAATATACTCGTGGTCAACAGTAGGTCTTGTCTTAACACTCGACGGCATCGCATTGGGTTTATGCCAAATACAATCACTCCTGAGAACCCAGCCCACCTCTTTCAACGCAAGACAAACACGCCAAGGCATTCCAAGCAATTCACCTTTGAGGTACTTGTCACCAATCACCATCCACAGGGAACCGGTCGGCTTCACCACCCGCCTTAACTCCGAGAACAGTTCAGCCATCCGCTCAACATAGGCGGCAGGTGAAATCTCCTGTCCAATTTGCTCAATCGATCCATAATCTCTTTGTCGATAATATGGAGGGCTGGTGACAACCGTGTCGACAATTGAATCCGGAAGCTCTCGAGCAACCTCAACCGCATTGCCACAAAGAAATTCGTCGACAATATTGACTCCGACAGAAGACTTCACGGTGAACTCCATTCCCTTATTCGCAACGTTAGAGCCTCTTGCCCCGAGTTCATTGCTAAACCATGTATGCGGTACGACCTTGGAGATCTATCGTAAACTGTTTGACGAGCTTTCCAAGATAGCGTGAAGGAATTCTGCTTGTGTTCATCAGCTACGGTAGCCAACTTCGGAAACGGCAAGCCTACCGTGACCCTACATCTTGTCCAGAACCCCGATTCCCAGCAATTCCAGACCGCGTCGAATGGTACGCGCTGTCAAATCGCAAAGCTGCAAACGACTTTGCTTTAAGTCCTCTGAATTTGCGTCCTTAACCGAGCATTTGTCGAAAAACTGTGCAAACAACTGCGACAATTCAAACAGATAATTGCATAAAACGTTGGGCTTGTATTCCACCAAAACCTCATCCAGTGCTTCACCAAATCGAATCAATTTGAGACCTAGCTGACGCTCAACCTCGTTCTCGAAAAGAAACTCTCCGGGATTCGCTCGAATGGAATCCACGTCCGCTTCGGTGCGTCGAAGAATACCTTGCACTCTGGCATAGCTATATTGCAAATAGGTAGCCGTATTGCCTCGCAAAGCCAGCATCTTCTCGTAATTGAATTCGTAGTCCGAACCGCGATTGTGCGATAGATCGGCATATTTCAATCCACCAATTCCAATCACATTGGCAATTTCACGGTGCCGCTCCTCGGTCAGTTCTGGATTCTGGCTGGTTGCAATTTCGAGCGCCCGACTTTCGGCCTCATCCAACAACCCTGACAACCCAACGGTATCTCCAGATCGAGTTTTATATGGTTTTCCATCAGGGCCCATGACGGTTCCAAAGGCGACATGAGCGAGTTCAACTTCATCAAATCCCCAGAGTCTTGCAACATCAAATAGTTTTTCAAAATGTTCCGACTGGCGATGGTCAACAACATACAGACATGCATCGGCGTTCCATTTTTCCATCCTGTACTTGATTGTTGCCAAATCAGTCGTGGAATATAAATACGCTCCGTCTCGTTTTTGAATGATCATTGGAGCATTGTGGTTATCAAGGAAAACGCAAATTGCCCCGTCACTTTCCTTTGTAAAACCTTTATCAGTCAGATCACTGACAACATTAGCCAACTCACTGTGATAGAAACTTTCACCCAACTCATAATCAAACTTTATATCTAGCCGGTCATAAATCTTTTGCATATCTTGCCGACAGAGCGGCAAAAACTCTTCCCAAAGCCCTTGATTCGTTGCATCCCCCTCATGAAGTGCAGCCGTTTCAAGCTGAGCATTTTGATTTATATTCGGATGAGCAAGTGCATCTTTTACCAAATCAGGGTCGCCGTCGACTTCCAAGATTTTTGCTTTCAGACCGGCAACTGCCTCAGCCTGGTCCTCTATTTTTGTTTTCAACTGACGCAACTGCTTCTTAAGTTGCTTCTCTGCTTTCTTGTCACCCGGCGAATCCGTGGACTCGAGATCGGCTTGTTTTCTTTTTAGCTCATCGAGAGAAGCTTCCAATTCAGGGACGCGTTTCACCGCCGCATGATAATCCATCAATTTGCGAACGTATTTATACAAACGCCCCAATTCAGCGACCGGCTCCTGGCGATAGGCTGCTTCGTCAAGGAAATGCTTATACCCATAGATGATCATTCCAAACTGAGTTCCCCAATCTCCAAGATGATTATCAGAAATTGCGGTGTGGCCGACAAAACGTAAGACCTTCGAGATAGCGTCGCCAATGAACGTAGAACGGACATGCCCCACATGCATCGGCTTGGCAACGTTCGGCGAAGAGTAATCAATCACAAATGTCTTGGGCTTGCTCACCCGATCCACGCCTAATCGATCGTCCGCTAAAGCTGCCGTCAATCCACTCTTCAGCCAGTCGTCATCGATCGTTAAATTAATGAACCCCGGGCCGGCAATCTCAATTTTTTGACATAAACCATCCAACTGAACCGTCTCGCAAATCTCACTCGCAATCTCCCGAGGTGATCGACCTAATTGTTTTCCAAGGGGCATTGCACAATTTGCTTGGTAATCTCCAAATTCTGAATCTCCCGCTGGACGAATCATAGAAAGTAAATTGTCGGAATCGTCGACCATTCCGGAGAGAGTCGTGGAAAATCGAGCGCGTATTTCAGATAGTGGATTCATGACTTTTCAGGCAATGGAGGATTAAGGGAGCTAGTAACGAACCCCGCAAACCGTCAAATTTCACAGAAAACCGCATTCTCTGCAATCGGACTATCATACTTGTTCTGCAAGTTCATGTGAAAAGAGACACACCAACAGACCAGCAACGCCATTCAGCGTTTGCCGAAGTCAATCTCGAGAAGGTATGCTAATCGGGTTCGGTCGCATCGATCAATTGTCAGATGGGCCCTTATCCCCCGTACAAATCATAATTCTCAGTAATTTAATGAAATACCTTTCCATTTTGCTTCTTTCCGTCGCAATAACTTTCATTGGGCTTCGTTGCGTTCACAACACCCGTGCAGACTCGCCCACCCGGCCCACGATTCTGCTGACAAACTCCGCACCGAAGTCTCATCCGGTGTCCGTGGTGGAAGCTGACATCTATGTGAATCGCGCCCAAACCACCATGAGACTCAAATGCTTTGCCGAAGACCTTGAGTTACTACAAGGCGTGGAAGCGCTGGAAGATGGATTTTACGACAGTGAAGAATTGCTTGATGCTACTAAAGATCACGCCGAATACCTTGCCGAACGAATCACCATACGCGATGCCAATGGCAACCTGTTCCAACCAAAAATTACTGAAATCATCGACATCGAAATCCCGGAGGAAGGAATTAAAGCAGGAATGTTGATGAATTATCCCATGGGCTTTGAAATCGAATTCAAATACGACGAACCACCTGAGTTCATTACGATCCAACAAAACATGGTGGCCGAGGGGGCGCTACTACCGTCCGAATTAAAAATCCTTCTGAAACAAGCCGGCTCGGACACTCCCTACATGCACATGATGAAGCCCGGAGCTCCCGAGACCTTTCGATTCGATTGGGACAAACCAATTCTTTCGACCGATGCCTCAGAAAAAGAGTGGGAAGTTTGGTTCGAGGAACAACGCGAAAAGAATCTTGGAATAACAAGCTACAGCAGTGTTTATTCATTTATTTATATTACAGCCCACGAAGTCCGGCACGAGATTTTGATTCCCTTGGCAACGCTCGCCACCTTGATGGAAATTGACCGAAGAGACGAAAGCTTTCTTGACATAGACGAACAAGCAGCTGCCGCAAAGAAAATCGAGAATTTTTTCTCAATTGGTAACCCTGTGCTGATTGACTCAGTCGAAGTACAACCTGTTTTTGATCGAGTTGATTTTTACGGATTAGACCTTCGAGATTTTGCTGTCCAGGCTGAGAAACGAAAAATCAGCATGGCGAACGGCAGGGTAGGCGTCATCATGTCCTACAGCACGAAAGGCGCTCCGACCGAAGTCGAAGTCACCTGGGATAAATTTAACAACGCAATTAAGTCAGTTGATACAGTTGTGTTTGCTTATGACCAAATTGAGAAAACTCAATTCTCCATGTTCTTAGAAAACAATACATTCCAGTGGATCGCACCCGAGCGCAAACCACTGCCTGCAATTGTTGATGTTTCTTCGACCGTCGATCTGGAGTCGCTTAAACCGTCCCTGATTCAACTTCCAGCCGTCGCGGCAATTCTCACGGGGCTCGCACTGATCTTTCTGATCGCAAGCTACCTCTTCAAACTGAATTTAAAAATTGCTTCGATTGGAGCGGTTTTAATCGTGATTACCGGGCTGGGAGTATTCCGTTTCGCCGCAGTCGACATTCCGAATCCACTGGCTGAAAAACCAAAATTTGATTTATCCAACGAAGATGCAACTCAGGTTTTTGCACAACTTCACAAAAACATGTTCCGAGCATTCGACTACCAGGACGAAAGTGACGTCTACGATGCGCTCTCCAAGAGCGTGGACGGCGAACTTTTGCGTCAACTCTATCTCGACATCAATCAAAGCCTAAAAGTAAAAGAGCAAGGAGGTGCCATTGCCCGGGTCAACGAGGTTAATTTACTCGAAGGTCAGAAATCGAGCAGCTCAATCAACCCCGACGACGAGCTTCCTGAATTTGAATATGCCTGCAAATGGAACCTCATTGGTACCATTGAGCACTGGGGGCATATTCATGAGCGAGAAAACAAATACGACGCCAACTTTAGAATCCAACTGAAAGACGACGCTTGGAAAATTACTGAAATGCAGGTTAACAACGAAGAGCAGGGGGTCGTCAAAACCAGCCTACGCAAGTTCTAAGCCCGCTGAAAGAGAGCCCCACCGTACACTTGTTACCGTAAAATTGAATTAACAAACAAGGTTCAGCTACCGCTTTTATTACGGTCGCGAGACTGGGAAATCCTACACCTTTTCGACAGATACTCGCGTCTCAATCTTTCCCTTACTCAGCAAAGCTGGCCAGTAACTAATGATCTCGGTCGCCTTGGGTCGCCCACCGGCAAACCCCGTGACTCCGGGAGGTCCACTTGTTACTAAAGGTACAATCTCCATCCCCAGTCGATCGAGCTTGGCGCGATCTTCGCTTCGAGCACCGATGCGAAGAATTACCTCCGCTGGATCCTCGGGAGCATCCACGATCCCTTGATGGCACACATTGGTTCCCACAATCTCTACAAACTTCTCTTCATCCGTGAAAGTCACACCGTCCATGGCTACGCGGTCAAAAACGATCTCTGCACAAAGCTTTGCCTTCGCAACTGCTTCTGGACCTGCCACCGTTAACTGGCTAATAATTTTATAACCTTCATGGAACGAGATAGAAACTTTGTAAGTATCGGTCGCGGGGCGACCGGTAATTCCACTGACCTCAACGCGGTCTTTCCCATCCTGACGCAGTTGGATTGAGGTAAAATCAGCTACACAATCGGGGGTGATATAGTTGGCCGGATCACTCATTTCGTACACTAGCTGGGACGTCACCGTCTCTACAGAAACCCGCCCGCCGGTTCCCTCGTGTTTAGTCACCGCAAAACTACCATCGGGGCGGGCTTCAATAACCGGGTAACCGATTCGTGCCATATCAGGAATTTCTTTCCAATGGACAAAATTTCCACCGGTACACTGAGCACCACATTCCACAATATGTCCGGCAATCGTTCCAGCCGCCAAACGATCCATATCTTCCATCGTCCAACCGAACTCGTACATCATTGGAGCAAGAACGATCGAAGGATCAGTAGCTCGTCCCGTAATGACAATATCAGCCCCCAGCTTAAGCGCCTCGACAATCGGCTCTGCTCCAATGTAAACGTTCGCAGTTTTCACTTGATCAAGATAAGGCTTCAGTGGCTGGCCGTTATCCATATTTTGAAACTCTTCACCGCCATCAATCAATGAACTCAGGTCATCGAGAATGTCATCGCCTTCGACGATCCCAATTTTCATTCCGGTCAAACCTTGTTCGCGAATTACAGCAGCAAGTGCTTCCCGACAAGCCACGGGATTAACACCTCCGGCATTGGCGATAATTTTGATCCCTTTCTCATGGCACAATGGCAAAACCCGCCGACACATCTCCACGAAATCTGTTGCATAACCTTTCTGCGGATCACGACTTTTGAGCTTCTGCATAATGCTCATGGTGACTTCGGCCAGATAATCAAGCGTCAGGTAATCGAGTGGCCCCTCATTAACCAACCGAATTGGCCCCAGAATACTATCACCCCAGAATCCCTGTCCGTTTGCAATCAAAACTTTATCTTTTTGCAACTCTTGATCTGCCATCGCTGGACGTCCCCTATCAAATAAGAAAACTTTTTCCCAAGTCTACCTGAACTGCAGAGTATCGACGAGACGCCGTCACGTCACTATGTTAGATCTCATCAAAAGCGATAAATAAATCTTCTCAGGCAACTCAAGAGCCACGATATGGAAACCTTTGTAAAGACATCCATCCAAGATGGAATCGGTCAGGTTGTTTTAAACCGGCCAGAGAAACGAAATGCACTGACTCGGGAAATGATTCGGCAACTTCAAGCCGGCTTTGAATCACTTTCCCAAAATGAATCGCTGCGGCTTATCGTACTCCGAGCAGAAGGTTCTGTTTTTTGTGCGGGTATGGATCTTGGTGAAATGCAAGATCGCGCTAGTGCGAAGGACGGTCAAGCGGAATGGCACAAAGATTCCGAAGTGTACGCAGCTTGTCTCAAGACAATCTTTGAAATTGAGGTACCTACGATCGCAGTAATGCAGGGGCCGACCCTTGCCGGTGGAGTCGGCATGGTGCTCGCATGCGATTTCATTTTGGCTTCAACAGAGTCTTTCTTTATGTTGCCAGAACCAGCTCGCGGGATTACCGCAGCAATCGTAACCCCATTCCTCAACTTCCGCGTCGCCCCCGGTGTAGCCAATCATTTGCTACTCAGCGGAGAACGGATGAATGCCACGCGAGCTTTCGACGTTGGGCTCGTGTATGACGTCGTCGATCCCGGTGACTTGAACGCTCGGACTGACAAACTTATCAACGCAATTCTTACCGGATCACGTTCAGCTCTGGCGATCACCAAGTCTCACCTGCAAAACGGCCTTCCTTTCAATCTCGAACAGCAACTCGTGCAGTCAATCCAGGTGTCTGCTTCTGCCCGGGAGACTCAAGATGCTCGCGAAGGTCTTGCTGCGTTTATAGAAAAACGCTTGCCGACTTGGAATCCAGGAAGTTGAAACAGCAATTGATCGACAGCTCCACTCACCCTCAATCGAACTCCCGCATCGAGAAAAATTACGGAAGGATAAAATGCGAAACATTGATCTGACAGGAAAAACAGCGATCGTCACTGGCGGAGGTCAAGGCATTGGGCTCGCTACGGCTACTTCACTTTTCGAAGCCGGCGCAAATGTCATCCTCAATTACTTTCCCGATAATGAAGGTGTCAATGCAACGATTGCCCAAACGGCCTGCGACGCTCTCGGCGACCGGTGCATTGCGCTTCCCGCTGACGTTCGCGATCCCGATCAATTAACAAGCATGTGCTCGGAAATTACCGCCCGTTTCGGAGGCATCGACATTCTCGTCAACAACGCTGGAATTTTGCGGGATCGGAGTTTCAAAAAAATGACCCACTCAGAGTGGGCTGATGTTATCGACACGAATTTGACCGGCGTCTTTAATTGCTGCAAATCGGTAGTAGACAGTCTTAACGAAGGAGCCTCCATCATCAATGTGGCTTCTCTCTCTGCAGTCACCGGTTTCTTTGGGCAGGCAAATTACGCCTCGGCAAAAGCCGGTGTCATCACCTTCACGAAGGTTTTAAGTAAAGAATTAGCGAGACAGAAAATCCGTGTGAACGCCGTAGCGCCCGGTGTCGTAGATACTGAGATGGGCAAGTCCATCCCTGAAGAAAATCGCCAGGCAATGATCAAAATGGTACCTTTAGGCCGTTTTGCAGAACCACGAGAGATTGGCGATGTCGTACTGTTTCTGGCGAGTGATTTATCATCATACGTCACCGGCCAGACAATACACATCAACGGAGGTTGGTGGGCATGAACCATCAACTGAATCCACGGGTTATTGGAAATTCAATGGTTTCCAACGGACCACATCTGATGTTTTGAAAACCTGATTCTTCCTGTTACTTCCCTTTAGCTTAGATTCAATCCAAGGATGAAAGCGTTATGAGTAAGCAAGTCTTTTTAACCATACTTACATGCCTCGTCGCCTCCCCTCTTGTGGCGCAAGAAACTCAAACGCCCTCAATAACCCCGCCGCTTACGGTTGAATCGATCTACAAGAGTGATCGTTTTTCCACAAAGTCCTTTTCACCCAATTGGGAAACGACTGGATCGAAATATGTCACCAACCGAGATTCTCAAACAATCCCCAATGCCGTGGATCTAATTGCCGTTGATCCGGTCACCCACGAAGAAACCGTTTTAATTCCAGCCGATCAGTTGATCCCCGCCGGAGCGACGAGGCCGCTCGCCATCGCCAGCCACCAATGGGCTCGAGAACGTGAACTTGCTTTAATTTTTACCAATACGCGAAAAGTATGGAGGCATCACTCCAGAGGTGATTACTGGTTAATGGATCGCAAATCCGGCACGCTGCGGCAAATTGGTGCCGAGCTACCTGCCACCTCGTTGATGTTTGCGAAAATCTCACCCGATGCCAAAAGTGTCGCCTACGTTTCAGAAGGAGATGTTTACGTTGAATCGATCGCGACGGGAACCTCAACAAAAATAACTTCCAAACGGACTCCTGAAATCATTAACGGAACCTCAGATTGGGTCTATGAAGAAGAGTTTGATCTCAAGGACTGTTTCCGCTGGTCGCCAGACAGCAAACGTATTGCATTCTGGGAATTTGACACTTCCGAAGTCGGTGAATTCACGCTGATCAACAACACTGATTCACTTTACCCTACTCTCAAGAAATTCAAACACACTAAACCGGGACAAACTAATTCTGCGGTAAGAATCGGAATTGTCGACTTAACGACTCAGACTACTCAGTGGCTCGACGTCCCTGGCAATCCTCGCGAAAACTATATCGCCAGAGCTCGCTGGATCAACGACAATGAATTAAGACTGCAACACCTCAATCGCAAACAAAATCAAAACCGGGTGCTTATTGGTAATGCTTCAACCGGAAAAACCAAAGTCCTATTTACCGATTCAGACAAAGCCTGGGTTGAAACATGCGACCACGACGTTGAATTTGATGACGGGAAGAAGCTTCTTTGGGTAAGCGAAAAAGATGGATACCGTCACATTTACGGGGTAAACCGTATCAACGGTAAGATGACTGCGATCATGAATGACCCGTTCGACGCATTTAAGTTAGTTCGAATTACGGATGACTTGATCTACTTCATTGCCGCCCCCGACCAACCTACTGATCGCTACCTTTACTCCGTTCCCCTGGCAGGTGGCAAGTCGCAACGAATTACTCCAAACGAATTCTCAGGTTGGAACAGCTATGACATTTCACCTGATGGAAAGATTGCTTTTCATACACATTCTCGATTTGGTCAACCGCCCAAAACATACTTGATCGAACTGCCGACTCACAAGCAAACTCGGGAAATAATCAGCAACAAAAGGGCCAGAACGGAAATTGCAAAACTCCCTCCCGTGGAATCAGAATTCACAAGGGTCAGTGCGGAGGATGGCACACCTCTGGATGTATGGATGATGAAACCGCAGAGCTTTGACCCCGAGTTAAAATACCCAATGATTGTCTACGTCTATGGAGAACCCTGGGGCACAACTGTAACCAATCAATGGGGAGGTAATCGATATCTTTGGCATCGGCTGTTAGCCGAACAGGGATACATCGTCTGCAGCATCGACAATCGTGGCACCAACGTACCGAGGGGGCGTGAATTTCGGAAAACTGTTTACCGAAGAGTCGGAATTCTACCACCCGCAGATCAAGCGACCGCGGTCAAAGCGCTCGTTCAAAAGTATCCATGGATTGACCGTCAGCGAATTGGAGTCTGGGGGTGGAGCGGTGGCGGTTCGATGACCCTCAACGCAATGTTTAAGCACCCTGATCTCTATCACACAGGCGTCTCAATTGCCCCGGTTCCGAACATGCTTTACTACGATTCAATTTACCAGGAGCGTTACATGGACATTCCCAGTGACAATCCCGATGGATATCACGAAGGCTCTCCCATTCATTTCGCCAAGAACCTTACCGGTAATTTACTGGTAATTCACGGAACTGGAGATGACAACTGTCACTACCAAACTGTCGAATTACTCATCAATGAATTGGTTAAACAAGATCGCCAATTTTCAATGATGGCATACCCCAACCGATCCCACTCAATAAACGAAGGTGAAAACACGACCGTCCATTTGCAAAACCTGATCACGAACTTCTTTTTGAATCAGATGCCTCCCGGGGCAAAGTGAATGCTCGTGATCTTTAAGTAAATTGCGATACAAAAAAAGCGGGAGCTGTGCTCCCGCTTTCCGTGTACTATCGATGGACTATTTGAAATCAAATCGATCGCATCGTATTAGCCCGCTCTTTTTAACGGCATTTCACCCAGTTCTAGGATCTGTGCTAGACAATCCACCGCATAGGCCTGCTCGTCGACAGTTAGCTCGGGGAAAATCGGCAGACTCAACACCTCTTCTGCCGCGCGATCCGTCTCAACCAAGTCGACATTGTTGTCATTTAACGAGGCAAAGCATTCTTGTTGATGCAACGGTACAGGATAGTACACCTCGCTACCAACATTCATCTCGGCAAGTTGTTGCCGGACCTGATCTCGACAACCGCCTGGAACTCGAATCGTAAACTGGTTCCATACGTGGCCGCAATTTGTATTAGCTTGCGGAATTATTATTCGATCTGCAATTCCTGCATCGACCATCAACTGCTCATAGTGGGCTGCATTCGCTGCTCGCTTAGAGGAGTATTCGCCGATATGCTTCATTTTAGCATTCAAAGCTGCCGCCTGGATTGCATCTAATCGGCTATTAATCCCAACTTCCGAATGATAGTAGCGTGGCCGCATGCCGTGGTTCGCCAGCAAACGTAACTTATCTGCAATTGTTGGATCGTTCGTGGTCAGCATACCACCGTCGCCAAACCCACCAAGATTTTTAGTTGGGTAGAAACTGAAGCAACCAACCGAGCCAAGACTTCCGGCAGCTCTTCCTGAGTAGGTCGCACCGATCGCTTGGGCACAGTCTTCAATCACTTTTAAACCATGCGCCTTAGCAATCGAATTGACTGGATCCATGTCAGCACACTGTCCAAATAAATGAACAGGAATAATCGCTTTTGTTTTCGAGGTAATAAGTGATTCAATCTTCGATACGTCGATATTGAACGTATCGGGTTCAATATCAATAAATACCGGAATTCCACCAAGTCGGTGGATCGCGCTGGCAGTCGCGAAAAAAGTAAAGCTAGGACATATAACTTCATCGCCTGGCTCAATTCCAATAGCCATCAAAGCCAACAACAAAGCATCACTTCCAGAAGCACAGCCGATGGCGAATTCGGTTTGACTGACTTCCGCAACCGTCTCCTCCAATAGCTTCACATGCGGTCCGCCAATAAACCATCCTGAATCAATAATGTCCGAGATCGCTTCCATAATTTCGTCTTTCAGTGGTCGATTACCACGTCCAACGTCTAAAAGCGGTGCGGATGAAACGTCCGAAGTCTCTGTGCCGTGGTTAGCACGTAGATTTTGGGTAGTCATAAAGCCTCTTCCTTGGGGCAAAATGAGGGCAAAATTCAAAAACGCTGTTGATGCGTACTGCTAAAACGTATGGGTATGCTGGAATTGGGTCAATAGAATACCTGCCCTTAACCTAGAAACGGTTTTCGTTGACAATCTTTGCTAGCAGGCTAGACTCTTTTTCTTGCCATTAAAACACCGGACAACGCCATGATTTTAATTGTCGATAATTACGATTCCTTCACTTACAACCTGGTCCAACGATTAGGTGAACTAGGTACCGAGCATGAAATTCAAGTGCACCGAAATGACAAAATCACTGTTGATGAAATAGAAGCCATTGCTCCCAGCCATTTAATCATTTCTCCCGGACCTTGTACGCCAAATGAGGCAGGAATCTCAGTGGCCTGTGTGGAGAGATTCCATGGCAAGTTACCGATCTTGGGTGTTTGTCTGGGGCATCAGTCGATTGGGCAGGCCACCGGCGGCACAATCGTTCGGGCAGAGCAACTGATGCATGGCAAGACCGATCAAATCCATCATAACGGCCAGGCAATCTTCGATGGTATTCCAAGTCCCATGATCGCGACGCGTTACCACAGTTTGGTCATTCAGCCTGATACACTTTCCAGCGAATTTGAGGTAAGTGCGTGGGCAACAGCCCCCGACGGCTCCCGTGAGATCATGGCGATTCAGCACGAACAGTTCCCAACTTTTGGAGTTCAATTCCATCCAGAGAGTTTTCTCACGGATCTCGGAATTGATTTACTTCGCAATTTTTCAGAGATACAGCTGCCATGATTCCAATCGAGCAGGCATTTCAATTGATCGACGAGACTGTCTCGCCCTTGCCTACGACAACTATACCGCTGGCCTCGTCCGTTGGCAGTGTTCTCGCAAGTGATATTCTTTCGGATGTCAATTCTCCCCCACACGACAAGTCCATGATGGATGGCTTTGCCGTCATCAGTGACGACGTAAACAACGGCATTAAGAACTTCAGCATTGTGGAAACCATTATCGCCGGTGATTGGCCACAGCACCCGATTGAATCCGGCCAAGCTTCACGAATCATGACCGGCGCTCCTCTGCCCAAGAATGCAGATGCTGTTGTGATGGTGGAGCAAACTGAATCAACGGAAACCGGACGAGTCCAGCTTTTGATTGATTCGATCACTCCAGAGAAAAACATACTTCGCCAAGGCGTTAACTTCAAAACGGGACAAACCGTATTAGCTCAAGGGCATCTTGTTCGTGCAACTGACATTGGTTTGTTGGCCGAGGTTGGCGCCGGACGTATTCCGACTAGAGAAAAACCAACGGTCGCTGTCTTACCTACGGGCAATGAATTGGTTAATCACGAAACGATGCCACGACGAGGTCAGATTCGCAACAGCAATGGTCCAATGTTAGTCGCGCTTGCTCAACAATTTGGCTTGGACGTGACTGACCTTGGCTCAAGTGTCGATGATCCCGATCAAATGGCCGACCTGATTGAAACCGGTCTGAACCATGATGTACTCTTGCTTTCAGGCGGGGTTTCAGCGGGAACCATGGACCTTGTTCCGGGCATTTTGAAAGATCTCGGTGTGGTTGAGATCTTCCATAAAGTCGCCGTTAAACCCGGCAAGCCAATTTGGTTTGGGGTCAGCAATCGCGAAAACAGAAAACGTTACGTTTTTGGTTTACCAGGTAATCCAGTGAGCAGCCTTGTAGGTTTCCACCTTTTTGTGCGACAAGCAATTGAAAAAATGCTTGGCTCCCCAGTCCCTCAAATATCTCCAGAATTTGGAGTCCTGCATACCGCTCACGAGACGCGTGGAAACCGCCCTACTTATTGGCCCGGGAAACGGGTCATTGACGCGCAAACGATTCGCAAGTTTGAACCGCTTGTTTGGCGAGGTTCCTCCGATCTTTTCGCGCTCGCCGAAGCTGAGGGGCTTATTAAGTTCCAGGAAAATTCGACCGCCCATCCACCAGGAGAAAAAGTCGAATTCTTCCCATTCGTCTAATTTGCCATCGGGTAGAGACTGCTTTTTGCTGAAACCACTCCCGGTTAAAAATTGCGTCCCGCGGTGCAAGTGAGCCAACTTGCCACAATCGCTTGAAACGCAGGTTTAGCCGCTCCACCTAGACATTTTAAATCGACGTAGTTGGATTGGTTCGAACCCGATAAAATTGAGTTTCTGCAATTTTAACCAAGGATCAACTTGAGCAAGCATACGACGAATCCAGACAACGCCAGAGAACAGGCCAGCAAAACGCCCCGCCCGCGTTTAGTGGACCGATACCAGACCTTTCTTGTCGGTACGTTCTCCATGATCTTGTTATGGCTCTCCTTTCCGCCGGTTGGATTAAGCTGGCTAGGCTGGTTCGCTCTCTGCCCTTTGATCTGGTTAATCGAATCAAAAGCTCTTGGAGGCCAAAGACCTTACCGACAACTTTTTTTGGCTGGATTCCTTTTTTGGCTCTCAGCATTTTACTTTATTCCTATTCCCCACCCAGCCCTTTGGCTTGGCTGGCTAACCGTCTCTGCTTATATGGCAATCTATACGCCACTGTCAGTTGGTATTGCCCGCTCATTGGTGCACCGTTTTCAAATTCCCCCCGTAGTTACCGTTCCAATTGTTTGGACTGGTATTGAGTGGTTCAGATGCAACTTTGCAACAGGAATGGCTATGGTCTGCCTGTCTCACACTCAATATCGAACTCCACTTCTCATCCAGGTTGCAGATATCTTTGGCGCGTACACGCTCACGTTCATCATCAGCCTCGTTTCGGTTGGAATTACGGCGGCAATGAGACTGTGCTTCGCAAAAAACAAAGCCAACAAAACATCTCAACCCTCACATCCGTCTGAACACTCCAAAAAACAAGATTGGCTGACAATCGCCTTTGGGACGTTAACTCTCATCGCCGCGGTTGTGTACGGATTTGCCAAACTTGATGACGACGTAAAATTAAAAAATGACTCCCAGTTGGCGATCGCTCTCATTCAAACCAATGATGATGTTGTTTTTCGTCCAATGACGGCGGAGGAATTTATTGACGGCCGACAGCGAAAAATCGACTTAACTCAAGCGGCGAGAAAAGAATGGCCTGATGTAGATCTGATTGTTTGGCCGGAATCGGCATTCAGCGGATACACAGACTTATTATCAGATGCGAATCCAGAATTAACGAGCCAAGAGGCTGCCCGACTCCGAACTGATTTTTGGAGGAAAGCAACCTCCCTTACTCCATTAAATGAGAACCCAGTGCCTCTACTCACTGGAGGCGCGACCGTTGACCCCAACCAAAATACGCACTTTGCATCAGCTTTTCTGATCAACAAAACCGGGCTCGTCGATGCGAGATATTATAAAAATCATTTAGTCATGTTTGGCGAGTATGTTCCGTTATCCAATTGGTTTCCAATCATAAAAAAAATCTCTCCCATCGGGGGCGGAATTAATGCCGGAACGGAACCCGTCTCAATCAGAATCAACGAAGTCAATGTCTGCCCCAACATTTGCTTCGAGTCGACCGTTCCTCACTACATAAGAAAACAAGTCAACAAATTGACCGAACAAAATGACGAACCCGATGTCCTGATAAACATGACCAATGATGGTTGGTTTTTCGGCACCAGTTGCCTCGACTTACATTTGGCCTGTAATGTTTTTCGGGCGGTAGAAATGAGAAAACCTCATTTGGTTTGTGCCAATACCGGACTATCCGCTGAAATTGACGCTTGCGGGCGCCTACTGCAGACAGGCGGTCGCAGACAACCGGGAATGATCTACGCAATTGTACATCCCTCCGAACAAACCAGCCTGTACCGAACGATTGGCGACGTTATCCCAATGATTATGCTAATCATTGCAACCGCACTGTTCATCTTCGATTCCAGCCAAAAAAAATCGTAAAACCATGACCTTTCTCGCCGGTTCGAACGGCGAAAATCAAAGGCATTTTACATCTCGTGTTCGTCCCCTGCACTTTCTTGGCGGTTGGTCAGGCTTGTTCCTGCTGGATTGTGGCAATTCAAATCAAATACTCTTAGACTTAAGGCTATTCCCAAACCAATTTTAAACTCTAGCAAGGGATCAACATGAGTCTCAATCGCCGTCAAATCATTAAAGCCGCTGCTAGTTCAGCTTCAATCGCCACCCTCGCGCCAAGCATGGTCTTTGGGGTCCCCAACAAAACGCGCGAGAAATTCCGAATCGCTGCAGTTGGCTTTGGAGGCAGAGGGAAAGCGGATTTAAATGAGATGAAGTCTCACCCAAACTTTGAATTAACAGCCGCTTGTGATGTCGATCAATCCTTGCACAAGATTGTCGACGGGATGGGGTCGGACATAAAGAAATTCCAGGACTATCGCCTTCTCTTTAAAAACGCTGCCGACGATTTTGATGCGGTCGTGATTGCTACGCCTGATCACATGCACGCTCCCATCGCCCTGATGGCAATGGAACACGACAAACATGTCTATTTGCAAAAACCACTGGCTCAAGATATCGCGGAGTGCCGCCTGCTTGCAGAACAGGCAGCCAAAAAAGCACACCTTAAAACCCAAATGGGAATTCAAATTCACGCACATCCGGCCTATCGAACTGCTGTATCGTGGATTCAAAGTGGATTAATTGGAACTATCAAAGACGTCCATAGCTGGTCAGGCAAAGGATGGGGTGGCGAAATGAAAGGTAAATCTCCTACGACACCGCCAGCTCACTTAGATTGGGATCTCTATTGTGGCGTTTCCGAAAAACTTCCTTATGTGGAAGGATGGTACCACCGCAATAACTGGAGAAAATGGTTGGCATTTGGGACGGGCACGCAAGGTGACATGGGCTGTCATATTGTTGATCCTGTATTTACAGCCTTACAGATTAAAGAACCAACTCAATGCACCTCGCTTGGCCCCGGCCCATTTAAGCAAAATTTTGCACTTTTGAGCCACGTTGTTTACACCTTCCGCGGTACGCCTTACACAAGCGAAGAACTCAACCTAACCTGGTACAACGGTTCTTTGCGGCCATCGAAAGTTGAGGGAATACCCTCCAAAGTTAAGTTACCTAGCCAAGGGTCTGTCTTTATTGGCACCAAGGGTAGCTTGATCCTTCCTCACATTGGCAATCCGCAAGTTTATCAAGTCGACGGGACTCCGATGAAAAAATTACCTGATCCGGTTGGAAGTGGAAATCATTTCCATGAGTGGATCGATGCCGCTCAAGGAAAAATCGAATCAACTGGAGCACCTTTCGAATACTCGGGCCCATTGACCGAGGCCGTCCTGATGGGAACGGTCATCAATCGCTGGCCCAAAGAGAAGTTTGACTGGGACGCAGCCAACTGCAAATTCAAAGGAAATTCTCAGACGGTCCAAGAGGCGAATGCGCTCCTCGCTCCGGCATATCGTACCGGCTGGTAGCATAAGATCCCTCGAGACCGTAAGAGCCCACGATTAAATTCGTCAAACCAATCACTAGCTGATCCCCAATCCCGCTCTCGGCAAAAAAACAATCCAGCCTTTTCTAATTCGGACCAAAACAATGCTTAAACGTGACAACCTTATCGTGGGAACGATCCTGGCTATCCTTACCGGCATCACCCTACCGGTAGCTGCGCAATCAACAAACAACGTTGCCGCAGACAGCCTCACGGTCGCCAAACAAATTTCAGCAGCGAGTGGCCGGCCCATTTTTGCCATCGCGGGGCAAAGCACCTGACCGCCATGTGCAGCGCTTCTGAAACGGCTCAACACCGATCAGTCCATTGCGCCCATCGTGGCACAGTTTGTGCCAATCAAGCTGGATGTCAGTTCTCCGGAGTATGCTCAATGGAGACGCGAACATACTCCTGACGGCAACGGAATTCCACAGCTATTTATCGTGCGTGCCGATGGTGAAACACTTTACGGCCGATCCGGTTCGTTGCGCGGGCCTGACCTGCCAAACATGCTTATTGCAGCCCTTAAAAATTCCGGACGCATTTTGTCCTTACGGGAAGCTCGGGCATTGACGGAAGCTGCAGACAAATTTACCGAGGAAAAAGAAAAAGGGAACTTCGAATCTGC
Organism: Planctomycetota bacterium; assembly: GCA_029979005.1. GTDB lineage: Bacteria > Planctomycetota > Planctomycetia > Pirellulales > Pirellulaceae > Mariniblastus. The sequence goes on from JAPOIJ010000007.1 coordinate 25,046, forward strand.
CATCAAGGCAGTCAGCCGAGTCCGTAAAATTGGGGAACCGGGACAGATCCCAAGCTACTCTGAACCAGCCTTAAGGTTGAACAAACTGGTCATCGATACCGCCGAGGAGGTCCGAATCCAACTCAAAGAACTTTCAAGCCAAATCGAGTCGGATCAAGCTGACGCCAGACTCAAATCCATGCTTGGATATTTGAAACTTCGGCAGGATTTTGGCGCACTCAAACTAGTCAAACCCGATCTCGCAAGTTTTCAAAAAAAGCACACACTCAAAGAAAACAAGCAACTGGCTCGGGAAGCGAAAATTCTCGAAAGTGCCAGCGAGGCTAACACTAAAAGCAAAAAGACTCGAGCAATCGAATCTCTCAATGACCTAATCAACGAAACAGAGATCGAACCAGTACGCAAAGAAGCCGAAAGAAGATTGTCCACGCTTAGGCAGGATCTAAGCGTCAACTAAGAACAGCTGTACTTTGAGCATTCAGCAAACTCGCATTTCTGACTAGCGAACCATTTAATCCCTAATCTAGTGACGTCGCCGGCTTCGTCCAAAATTCATCGTTCTCCGAAATTTCCATCGGCAATATCGAATGGTCGCCTTCCAAAGTGGTGTTGCCCAAATAATTCAGCTCTCGCTTTTGATCGGATGCAACCACGGCAAGTTCAAACTCCAACTCAGAGTCATATTGCTCAGGATCGATCCGAACATTGGTGGACGCGTACTCGACGTATTCAACCGGTATTCCATCCGATTCCAGTGCCGTCGGATTTAGAAGATCAACCTCCGGCATCAGCTTAGGCTTAAACTCAGGCAACTCGGGTTGCACCTCAATTTCCTTTACGCCCTTATACGGCAGTGGAACTGCTTTGGACTCTATTACATCCCGGTGATCCGGGAGCACCCTTACGTCCGCTGCAAGGCTATGGAACACATCGCGAATGTGATCATGACAGGTAAACATTAGGATCTGGTGTCCCTGACTGGAGAATTCGCAAAGAACTTCTGCAGCTGCTCGAATTCGACGCCCATCAAAATTCACAAGTACGTCATCGAGAACCATCGGAACCACGGATCCGCGTCTCGCGTAAGCTCTTACTAAAGCTAATCTCAGACTCAAGTAAACAGCTTCTCTAGTGCCTCGGCTTAATTTATCGACAGAGATTGTCGCACCTTCTTCGGAGTCTACTAACAACTCTTCGCCGATTAACTTGGTCCAGACACGCGTATAGGTACCTTCCGTCAGTTTCGCCAAATAACCAGAGGCTTCTTTGAGCGTTTCGGGCTGGCGTTTCGATTCGTAGCTTTCGCGAATCACTTCCAGCATCGTGGAAGCAGTCGCCAGTACCTGCCACTCTTTTTTTAATTCAACAATTTCAGTTTCGGTTGCCTCTAGCCTTAGTTTCGAAATTGCCGTTCCTTTATCCTCGCCCATCAATTTAATTTCTTGTTGCAAACCTGCGCGTTCTTGCTGTAGTTGAGTTTGTCGATCACGTCCACTTTCAATTCGCGCTTGAACAGTTTCCCAGGCTTCCTCCAGTCCTTCCGAGCCAAATTCCTCATGCAGCTCTTCGATTTGAGATTCGGTATGATTACGTCCTAAGGCCGCTTCAATCTGCTGGCTCAAAGACTCACGTTTCTCAATCAATGTATCACGACGTATTAATTCTGCGTCAAACTCACGGTATTCGGATTCCGACTCGGCTCCCACAATCGAAAGCAGTCTCTGTTTTTGACCTAGCAATCGATCTAATTCTCGTTTTGCCTTAACGAACTTGGCTTTCAATGCGCGATATCGTTGGGTAAATTCGCGTCGGCGTTGGACTAATCCTCTCTGCTCGTTGATACACAACCCTAAATGATTAATCCGGTCGATCAGTTCAGTTCCTTCAAAATTGACTCCTGACTCTTGAAGCGTCTGGTCGATTCGCAAATTCAAACTTTCAAGTTCACGCTTTCGCTCAACCAATTCAGCCTTTAAATGATCTAAGCGGTCACTGATGCCGGTAATACGGTCTGCTCGTTGAACGATTTCTCGAAGCTGATACGGTTGTAAAACATCCGGCAATCCAGCCGCCCTCAGACTTGCCTTCCACTGCTTACTCGTTTTTTCTACCTCAAGTTCCTGAGCTGCGATCCGCCGCTTTAACTCATCTTGATTTGCTTTTGCGGTCAGCACCCGGCCCTCGAGCGGCACCAATTCCTCAAGTCTTTTCAGGCGGTTTTCCGCATCAGAGAGCGCTAGTTCCCATTGTCCGTTGACGTTCGCAGGGAGCTGCTGGTCGAGCTCCGTCTTCTCCGTTTTTGCTCGCTTTAACTGTTGGCGGACAATTTCGATCTGGTGTCGGAAATCCTCCAAGTCTTCTTTCGCTTGCCCTTCCCAGTGATATTTCAGCCCCATCGCAACCACGCCTGCGATCGTACCTAAAAAGACAAATACAATGCCCATATTTGTAGAAGTTTGGCTGATCCAGCTTCCCCCGGAAACGGCATCGATAAGCCCAAAGCCCAACAAAACGACACCAACAATAAAGGTAACTCCGACAATGGACAACTTTTCAAGCGGAAGAACCTGCTCAGTGACCACGGAATCGACGTCCCGCTCCAGCTCCATCCTTCCACGATTTAACTTGTCGATCTTATGCTCCAAATCAATCCGGCGACGCAATCGATTGACCTGCTTTCCAGTCTCTTCAAGTGACTCCGACGTGCTTTGACGAGCTATGCTCTTTCCCAAACGCTCCTGGTGCTGCCCGAGGTCAAATTCCGTCTTTTCAAACTCATGTTCCAACTGAATGATCACATCTTCCTGATCCTGCAGCTTTCGCCCTGTTAGCTCCAATGACGCAAGCCCGCGATTCCCAAGGCCACGAATGTCACTCGCTTTTATCTTCAGCTGCTCCCCAAGACCGTCCACCTCTCCAACGAGGCTGTTTTCAATTTGATCTATTTCTGATTCCAAACGGAGCGACTGACGCTGCAACGACTCTATCCAAGGTGTGTGTTCGGCGAGAGCTTCAATACGCGCTCTTTGCGCCCAAAGAAGTGGCTTGATAGGCAATGCCGTACCATCCCTTTTAATCTCCAGACGCTGTTCCCGAAAATTCTCAATCCGTTCACGCTGATGGGCGATTTCCTCGTTAAATCGATCGAGTTGTTGAATCGAAACATCTTCGCGATTTGGCAAGGCACCAAATTCTTTGATTTGTCTTGCGATTGAAACGCGGTCTTGCCATCGTTCCGAAATTTGAATTGCCAATTCCAAAACCCGGGATTGCCAATCATCTTCCTTTAGCGATTCGGCAAGCTCGTCTAACCGGTAGCCGACTTCAACCACCTTGTTGGCCAACAAAGAATAACTTGTTGATCTCTGGCTTTGAGATTCCAAATCTTTTAACAGTGACTCCCTTTCCTTACCAAGCATCGCGAGCTTTGACCGCATTCCGGCTTGTCCTGACCAAATAGCCTCCCTTCGCTGGGTTAGCTTGCGCATTACGTCGACCAAAGATACGCGATCCAATCCATTCGCCAATTTGTACAACTGATCGGCCGCGGCCGTGCTATTGAGTGCCCCTAACTCTTGAATTTCCTGCAGACCAATTGCGAACACATTGGTAAAAATAGATTCGTCTATATCCCCAAGCAACGACTGCAGTTTACTATGGCCATGCACTGCACCATCGCGACTGTCAATGACGACGAGATCCCCCACCAAGTCATGACAATGATTTGGATCAACATGCCTCTGAACTTCAAAACTGCCGCACGAAGTAGTCAACCCGACCGTTCCTCCGGCTAATCCTCCGTAGACCGGAGGAGAGTACTTCTCAAGCCGTGATGAGGAAAACCCGAATAGCATCGAGCGGACAAATTGCATCAGCGTTGTTTTACCAGCTTCGTTATAGCCGCAGAACACCGTCAATTCATTGGAAACATGCTCGACTTCAAGCCCTTTCCAAACGCCAAAACCGTCCACTTCAAAATCATTTACTCTCACCGCGGAACTCCTTTAACGCAGTTTCAATTTGTCTCACCTGTGACATCTCAACCCGCCAGCATCTATCAAACTGCCGAGCCATCGTGTCCTCCTAGACAATCCACCCCCAGCATGGATGCCTTTGACAAAATCTCGACTCGCTGTTGTTCATTGACCATTGCCAGACCAGCCGTTTCCCAATGTGGCACATCATCTTCCAAATAATTCTGCAAATTCAAACGCAACTCATGATCGCTCTGGTAACGCCCAATTGCCCTGAGGTATTCGCCAAGTAATGTTTCCTCCTCGTACCACCTACTAGGAAGATCAGTAACAGACTTCTCCTCAAGACTGATCGACCACAGACCATTACCAGACGCACTGAACTCAGTTCTGAGCCAGTCCAATAGCGATGCCCGCCATTCAATTCCGAAACCTGAGCTGCCAATCTCTCCACCGCTTACCACAAACTGCCAACGGCAAAGGACGGTTTGTTCAGGATGTTCATCGGCAAGCTGCAAAGCAAGCTCACCAAACTGACTCTTCGCATCATCGAGGCTCGACTGAATCGGAATTTCAGTCACTTCCGAACACCATTGGACCCGATCTGACTTTATCGTTCGGACGTTTGTCATCCGTGTCTCGTGTAATTCAACCAATTTGAATCCACTGGGAGTTCCAGAATGAAACTCTCGAGATTGAGGAGTCCCCGGGTAGACAACCACTGAGTTTTCCAACTCTTCGGTCAAGGCTGTCGGTCGACCACCCAACGCCCAATAATCGATCGCATCGCTATCGAATGCTGAGATACCAGAATCCGCGTTAGCTAAAACAATATTGAAGACGTCATCATCTACGCCTCCCAACAAATCGCTTGCTGCAGGTTTGGAATCGCAGCCCGCTCCAATGATCCTTGCTAACGATTTACCATCTTTTTTATAATCTTCGTATTCGACTGAACGAGCATGAAACTGAATAACGTTGCCGGGAAGCTGAACCGCTCCCGGCCATTGGTCAGCCGCATCCTGCTTCGCACCGCACCAATAGACCAAAATATCTTTTTGTTCTAATCGTTGAAATTGGTTAATCAAAAATGCAACGGCCCTTGCGCTCAAACGCTCAAGGTTACACAGCCCGCCAGAAAGCAAAATAAAGCTAACGTCTTCTTGAATCGCCTTGTCAAAGACACTTTCCGCCGCGAGGTAAGGGGCCTCCGCGAGCGTCTCCAAGAGTGGTTGTGGCAGTTGCTGCAGGCCTTTTATTGGCTCATCCAGATGAAAATCTGAAGAATGAATAAACTTGATCTTTTCCGTCATGACAGCAACCCTCCTGGCGCCTGCTACTTAAAACGATTTCAATTCCCTCGTGGCCGAAACGGAGGCGTCTGCCCCGACGTGGAAATTGAGCTTGCCACGATATTTGTGGTTCCCGCCAGTTTATCCCAACCGATATTGGTTACCTATATCAATCAATCTCCACTCGATTGACGCGCTCCCCTACTTAACGCTGACTCCAGCATCAAAGTCTATTCTGAACGCATTTCGAGGATTTTCATGTTCCCCACGTTTGCAAATCACGAAAAAGTGATAGCATCAGCAAGCCACAACCGTTGCAGTGCAACCAAAATTTTTCCTGAAATGAACCATGGCCACTACCAACCCTGACTCACCGAGTACTCCTTCTCCTTCCCAGTTTATTTTTGTGATTTGCCAAAACGGTGCTGAAAGTGCAACCAAATCGGAAATCATGAACAATCACTCCAATTTAAACCTAGCTTTTTCGCGACCTGGATTTATCACGTTTAAAGTCAATTCGGAGTCCCCACTTCCCCAGCGATTTACGCTTAAATCGGCTCTAGCGAGAACTTATGGCTGGTCACTCGGTAGATGTACGTCTCAAGACGCAAACTCGATGATCGATGAGATCTCAACCAATCCTCAATTCAAAAATTCAAACCACCTGCATGTTTGGCAACGCGATCCCGTTACACCTGGAAAAAATGGATTCGAGCCGGGAATCTCGACTCTCGCCGACGAGATTGGCACCCTCTTTAAAACGGCAGCTGAAACAGCCGGGGCTAAAATTTCTGTCAACAAAGAAACGAAGCCGGACGAACAGGTTTTTGACGTCGTCATGGTCGAGCCTAACGAATGGTGGTACGGGTATCATTTCGCTTCAACTGTTGCAGGGAGATGGACCGGTGGAACTCCAGCAATTGACACTTCCGTCGAAACTTACAGTCGCGCTTATTTTAAATTGGGCGAAGCTTTGTTGTGGTCGGGGATTACGATTCAGCCTGGCGACATTTGTGCAGAAATCGGTAGCGCGCCCGGCGGTGCTTGCCAACTGTTGCTTGAAAAAGGCGCCCACGTAATCGGCATCGACCCTGCAGAAATGGAAACCGGCATCCTCGAACATGAAAACTTTGTTCACATCAGAAAACGTGGATCAGATGTGAGACGAAAAGAATTTCGAAATACGAAGTGGCTACTTTCCGATTTAAATGCCGACCCCAAGTTTACAATCGAAACGGTTGCAGAAATTGTCAATCATCCCTTAGTTGATGTGAAGGGAATCATTTTGACGCTGAAATTTTCTGAATGGAAGAACACAGCCTCGATTCCAGATTTAATGAATGCGGTCAAAGCTCTTGGTTTTCAAGTCGTCAAAGCTCGGCAACTGGCTTTCAATCGACGCGAAATTTGCCTTGTAGCCGTTAAAGACAAATTTGTGCTTAGATTAGGCAAGAAGCACGCTAAAACCAAAAAGCCAACCTCATCCGAAAAACCAAAGTCATGAACGTCGCGCCTAACTCAGCGGTTGTGACAAAATATTCGAATTCGATATCAGCATTCTAGTCCGCACTTTGATTAGCAAGCTTAGCGATTGCTTCAAGTACCATCTCTGTCTGAGCGAGTGTGGTAAACAACCCGACACTCAGCCGCACCGTGCCATGTTCTGCTTCGGTTCCTAAAGCACGATGAATTAACGGAGCACAATGCCGCCCGGCCCGGGTCTGGATCGCCCAATTGGCGTCAAGAATTGACGCTACCTCATGGCAGTCCCAATCTCTGATATTAAAGCTAAAGACTCCGATACGACGGTCCATTTCCTTAGCACCATGGATTTCCACACCCGGAATCTTCAAAATCCCCTGCAAAAGACGTGTCGCGTTGACATATCGACGAGCTCGAAGCTCGAGCCCCTCGGTAGACTCCAGAAAACGAATGCCCGCATGAACGCCAGCAATTCCAGGGACGTTTAAATTGCCGGACTCGAATCGATCAGGCATTTGTTCAGGCTGAAACTCAATACTACCTTCGGTTCCGGTTCCACCAAAACGCAATGGCTCTACCGAATTCACCACGCGGTCCGATAAATAAATCAGCCCGGTTCCAAGCGGCCCAAGAAGTCCTTTATGACCTGAAGACGCCAGAATATCACAGCCCAATTTTTGAATGTCGACAGGGATGTGCCCCAGCGATTGTGCTGCGTCGAGCAGGTAAACGAGTCTTTGATTCTCTAATTCTGCCAAGCGTTCTTTCAGCGTTTCAACTGGCTGAATCGAACCAGTGACATTACTGATGTGATTGACCGCTAACAATCTCGTCTCAGGCTTGATCGAGGCAATGAGTTCATCGGCGTCCACGAACCCCTCATCGTCACATCCGACACACGTCACCTCAATCAAACCACTGGCTTCAAGATGGTTCAGTGGGCGTAATACCGAATTGTGTTCGACCGCCGTTGTGACAACGTGATCGCCCCGTTTCAACAAACCAAAAATTGCTGTCGAAAGAGAATCCGTTCCGTTAAATGTAAACGCAACATTTCGACTCTTCGGAGCATTGATGAAGTTTGCCGCTGCATTTCTTGCATGCTCGACGACCCGACTTGCGTCATTCGCCTCATAGTAAGCCCCGCGCCCCGCGGGGGCTCCTAAAACGCGTTGCGCGTGATCGATTGCCGCGTAAACGCCGTCCGGTTTTGGCCAACTGGTGGCAGCGTTATCAAGATAAATTCGAGACATAAGTCGTAAGCAGTTTCGTTAGCCAGTCTTAGATGGATTATTCGTGACGCTCTCTAGGCCAAAACACCTGAAATCAACTTTCCATGAACGTCGGTCAATCTCATGTCTCGGCCAGACCAGCGATAAGTCAGTTTCTTGTGGTCTACACCCAACAAATGCAACATCGTTGCATGCAGATCATGAATTTGCAGCTTATCCTGAATCGCCTTGTAGCCAAACTCATCAGTCGCCCCCACGACGGTTCCCCCGCGAACACCGCCACCGGCCATCCACAAACTGAAACCGAACGGATTGTGGTCACGACCATTGGCTCCCTGAGCAAACGGCGTTCTACCAAATTCCCCCGACCACACGACCAAGGTATCCTCGAATAAACCTCGCTGTTTAAGATCGTTCAACAATGCTCCTATCGGCTGATCCACCGCGATCGCATTGTCCTCATGTCCCTTTTTCAAATTATTATGCTGATCCCAGCGGTCATGCCCTACACTTGGGCAGGTCAGCTCAATGAATCGCACCCCCCGTTCTAGCAGGCGCCTCGCCAAAAGACACTGGCGACCATAAATCGCTGTCTTCGGATTTTTAGAGTTTAAGCCATAGGCCTCTTTTGTAGTTTCAGTCTCACCAGCCAAACTAGCCAAATCGGGAACGACGGACTGCATTTTGAATGCGAGCTCATAATTCGCAATCGCTGATTCAAGCTGATCATCTTTCCCAATCCGCCTCAGATTTTCAGCATCTAAGCGGTTTAACAGATCAAGCTTATTTCGCTGGAGTGATGGCTTCCGTTCATGCGGGCGAATGTTCGCGATCGGAGATTCACCGGTGTTAAAAACTGAACCTTGATAGGATGCCGGCAGAAATCCACTGTTAAAGCAGTCGAGTCCACCCGGCGGAGTTAAACCACCATTAAGCACGATGAATCCAGGTAAATCTTTACACTCACTCCCTAATCCATATCCCAGCCACGCACCCATGCTGGGGCGACCTTGGAAACCGCTGCCAGTATGAAGGAAGTAATTCGCATTGGTATGCTCTGAAAAATCACTCGTCATTGAACGAATTACCGCCAAATCATCAACATGTTTAGCGACGTTCGGAAAAAGCTCACTTACCGGAGTCCCCGACTCACCATAATTCTTAAACTTCCAGGGACTCATCAGTGTTTTGCCGATGTTGTTAAACTGAGTCGGCTCAACTTTCATCGAAAACGGTTTCCCGTTTTCCTTTTCCAGCCTCGGCTTGGGATCAAAGGTATCGACCTGAGACGGACCGCCATCCATATACAGATAAACGACGCGCTTCACTTTCGCAGGGTGATGCAACCCCTGTGTGCTCGTCTCATCCGCCAACGACCCGAAACTCTCACCCTCAGCCAGCAAGGCAGAAAGCGCTACCGCACCAAACCCGCAAGCAGATTGCTGTAACATCGCTCGTCGGGTCAAACCCCTTGGCCGAAAGTTCCCACAATGAGATTTTCTTTTCTTCACGCGTATACCATCTCAATTCTTTTAGCTAAACGATTTCAAATCTCTATTGATGAATTTCAATCTGTCAAACCCAAGCGACGAACTCATTTCCTTACGATTTCGCAGACGCTGAAACGAGTCACTTTCTTGGATATCAACGGATATAAATAAATTCTTTCAGATTAATAACGACGTGACAGAAATCCTGCCAGACTTCCAAACTATTATCCAAACTGTCTTCGGAAACACCGAGTGCCTTCGCCTGTAAATCAATGAACTCAACAGCGTTTTGGCTTTCTGTAGCGGAAGGCAACCGCCCAACGGCCGTCAGATAGACATCATTTATACGCGTCTGCTCATCCTTACCTTCCTTAATCAGTCTTTCAGCCCAAATTTTTGCCTGGCCAATTACGAACGGATCATTCAAAAGTATCAATGCCTGCGCTGGCACGTTCGACTTATTCCTCGCACCAATCGCGTTAAAAGGAATTGGAGTATCGAAAGCGAGCATCATGGGGGAGAGAAAATTCCTCCTTACCGAGATGTAAACACTTCTTCGACCCGCCCCATCAATTGGACCACTCGTTCGAGGTCGCCCTCGCCCCGACATAAACGGGGTTAGATGGACGGGGACCGATGGTCCGTACATTTTCAAATCAAGATTTCCCGCTACTGCCAACAAGGAGTCTCGAATCGCCTCCCCTTGCAAGCGTCGAATTCTTGCGTGATGCAACAACAGATTCGCCGGATCGACCTTGTCTCCATCAACGGATGAATTACTCGACATTCGATAGGTTTTCGTAAGCACTAGACGTTTTATTAATCGTTTAATTGACTGACCGTCAGACGCAAATTCTTTCGCTAGGTAATCCAGCAACTCCGGATGGGTTGGTTTTTCGCCGAGCACTCCAAAATTATCAACCGAACTAACAATCCCTCGACCAAATAAATGATGCCAGACTCGGTTAACGGCTACCCGCGTGGTCAAAGGATTATTGGGAGCGGTCATCTTTTGAGCTAACTGAAGACGCCCGCTACCGTTTTTTGGGTTCAATGCACGGTCCGAAATTGCGGACAAAAAGTGCCGCGGCGCCACTGCCCCCAGGGTTTTATGGTTGCCCCGGATAAATATTTTTTCATCCTCTCCAGTACCGTCAGTCAATGCCATCGCAAATACAGGAGCGGGAATATCTCGATCAATTTCTTCTAGCTTCTCTCGAATGGCTTTCAATTGGCCTACCTTATCGACCAATACATTTCGAGACGACTCACGAATCGGTGACGCGACCGAAACGTAGTTGTCAAATTTCCCGCCCGCATCAATTGAGCTGGATTTTAAAGACGGCAAAAACAAACCGACTAGATCCCGCTCAATCATATAGTCGATCAACGTCGAGGTGTTGGTAACTGACAAGTCCCAACTTTTGGCAACCACTCCGTCTACCCACCGATCAACAAATCCAGCGAGGGAGTCAAATTTCTCGCCCGAAAATACTTCAGATTCTGGATCAACAGGACTCGCGCCATTCGAGAAACGAATTTGCTCCAACTCAACAAACCCATGGCCATGATCTATGATTTCAATGTGAGCGCGGCGCCCGAGTTGGTTCCTAATGTCGCCTGATTGTGTTTCCCAGTGAAACTCAGCCGAATCGCGAATATTAAACTTACAACCCTGAAAGAGTAACGCATTAAACTCATCCATGGTGTAACCATCAATCACCAACCTTACCGTAGCATTTCGCCCCCGACAGAGATAATGAATGTGGGATTGATTCAACTCAAAGGTCGGCGACCGAATCACGCCACAAAACTTTGCGCCATATCGACCGCTGTTAATCGAGACGTTTCCATCCAAAAGCGAACCCACTGCGGAAAACACAGGAGCCTGACCTGCGACATCGAAGGCAAACCCGGTTCGGTACCAACCCTCTGGCAAGCCCTTCGAAAAATCTGCAAAAACCGTGGTGTCTTCGTCCCATTTTTTTATTCTCTCCAACCGCGATTCAACTTGACCTTTCAATTTCCCAGAAAACCCGTCATCGATCTGGACATTCTTTTTGGAAACAAGCTGAAGTAGATTAAATGGATTTGACTTGGCCGAGGAAGTGGGATCCTTAATGGCATCCACCAACCTTTGCAGCAATTCTGGATCTAATTGAGCCTGCTTAGCTGCTTCAGCCACGGTCAAGGCAGAACCGCTTCCAGTTTCAGGAATCGACCGCAACTCCAAAAAATCGATGCCTATCATTCGCTCAGGTTTGGCAGCCTTATTGGATTCAGACAACACAAACGACAATCGATTGGAACCCGATAGTAGTGAGACCTTTCCAAAATCGATACTCACTTTTCCAATCTTAGGCGCAAAAAAGTCGAGCCGTTCCGACACAACCTCGCCGTTTAGCATCACCTTCGCTATTCCATAATCAACTGCCTGAGTGAAGTCACCACTTAACAACACCGTAGCCTCTGGCCCCTCATGCGAAAACTCCACCACCCACTGACTTCCAACCTGCCCACCTCGCCACCAAAGCTGCTTATCTCCACTCCATGCCAGATTGTTTTGCTTCGCGATCGTCTGTTGCACAACCGTTCCAGCCGAAACGCTAACCTGATTTAAACCTTCCCCTTCTATTCTTGTGGGAGCTGGTTGATTCCATTCCGGATCCGATCTCAAAATCCCCAATGATGCAACAACATACCTTTTGAATTCTGCCCCGTTTGTGTTTGAAATTGAGTCGAGAATCTCTAGCGATAGAGCGTTACCCTGAGCAACCAATTTCGAGGCATCCTTAAATCTCGCCTCAATTTTTCGCCCCGGATCCAACATAGCCGACTGACGTCGCGAGCTTTGCAAGAACCCGGACAATGCATAGTAGTCCTCGGTCGTAATAGCATCGAACTTGTGATCGTGACAACGCGCACAGGCCACCGTCATTCCCAGAAACGTTTTCGTCATGACGTCGATCTGATTATCGATCGTTCTCGCTTCCTCCGCTTTCGCATCAACCGGCGAATGCTTGGCCTCGCCCAAAAACCAAAATCCAGTCCCTAAAATTGACTCGTTATAATCTTCCGTAGTGTGACGCCGTGGACGAGCCAGAAGATCGCCCGCGATGTGTTCCTGCAATAGCTGTTTGTAGGAAACATCCTCGTTAAAGGCTCGAATTAAATAATCACGATAGCGAAAAGCATTTCGAATTTCATAATCAAATTCATGTCCCCCGGATTCTGCATATCGAATCAAATCCATCCAGTGCCGCGCCCATCGCTCTCCGAACCGGTCAGACTCTAATAGTCCGTCTACCACCTTTTCAAACGCACGGGGGTTCTCATCACTGACGAAAGACTCAACCATTTCGGGCGAAGGTGGTAAGCCGATCAGATCAAAATAGGCTCTTCGAATCAAAACCCTTCGCTCAGCTTCAACCGCAGGGCTTAAGCCGGCCAATTCCAATTTCTTCAAAATAAAGTTGTCCACCGGATCTGCCGGCCAGTCAGCATCCTCAACGGAGGGTACTGGGGGTTGCTTGATTGGCTTCCAAACCCAGTGCGAAGCTTTTCGAGCCTCAAGATCAAAGGCTTCTCGCTGCACCTCCTCGGTTTCACCAGTCTCGGGCCACGCCGCGCCGTCCTTAACCCATTTCGTCAAAATCTCAATTTCTTCCGCAGACATCTTGGTATCCGGGGGCATTTCATAAACATCACCATAGTTGATGGCGTCAATGAGTAAGCTCTCCTCGGGTGCACCTGCGACCACCGCGGGTCCTGTGTCTCCGCCAAACAACATTCCCTTCCGGGAAGATAAATTCAGCCCCCCCTCGAGCGGTTTAGACTCGGGCCCGTGGCAACTGAAACACTTGTCTACGAGTAACGGACGAACTTTCTTTTCAAAAAATTCAATTTGCGCCGATGTGAACGTTGCCGATTTATCCGCTTCCAATTCTTGAGCCTTCAGACAAGACGAAGCGGCAAGCAATCCAACAAGCACTAAGACAACCGGTGGAAAAAATAACTTTATCATTGGCGATTTATTAAAATGGTTGCTACAAATTCATTACTTCAGATAGCCGCGTCTCGGCGGCCCTAGTCTAAAGTCCAATTTATAATTCGTCAAAATAGATTAACCACAATTTCGACACGGTATTATTACCAACAAATATCAATTGCACTCAAATGTTCAACGAAAATAATAAAAACAAATCAGAACACTGGGAATTCAGATAGTTTAACCATAAATCTAATTCCTACGAGTTTACCTCGCTTATGATCGCCCCTGACCTTCAACGTCAACTTGAACGAATCAGCTCTCTCCTAGACGGGGAAATGCACGTTTCCAGTTTAATGAGAAGCGCGTATTCGACCGATGCGTCCGTTTACCGCGAACAACCATTGGCAGTTGCAATTCCACGGTCAGTTACAGATATCCAGAAGCTTATTAAATTCGCGGGCGAATACGAATTGAGTCTGATACCTCGCGCAGCCGGAACCTCACTAGCCGGGCAGGTAGTTGGAAACGGAATAATCGTAGATATCTCTCAACATTTTACCAGCATTCTAGAAATCAATACTTCGCAGCGGTGGGTGCGGGTACAACCCGGCGTAATTCGCGATGAATTAAACCTGGCACTGAGACCATTCGGTTTAATGTTCGGCCCGGAAACATCCACTTCCAACCGCGCAATGATGGGCGGGATGCTGGGTAATAATTCATGCGGCTCAAACTCAATAAGATTTGGTAGCACTCGCGATCATACTCTCGAAGTCAGTGGCTTTCTTTCCGACGGCACCTCCACTTCATTCAAAAAGTTAAACACTCAACAGTTTAAGCAAAAATGTGACTCCGACCCGGAACTTTTAGAAACCAAAATTTATCGGGGCATTCGTGATTTGCTCATCCCAACCGAAGCCAAATCGGAAATCCGAAAACAATTTCCCAAACCAGAAATTAAGCGACGTAATACGGGTTACGCACTCGACCTACTGATGGATGCCAACGCGTTGGATCCTGAGAGTGAACTCCCTTTTAACTTTTGCAACCTTCTGGCCGGATCGGAGGGAACACTTTTTTTTGCAACCGAGTTAAAATTAAACTGCATCCCCCTCCCCCCCTCTTCGGTCGGTGTGCAATGCGCGCATTTCCCTTCGGTTAAAGATGCGCTTGAAGCGACACAAATTGCCGTGAAACACAATCCTTACGCCGTTGAGTTAATCGATCACCACATTCTTGACGGCGCTTCCCGCAATCTCCAACAAATAGAAAATATGTCCTTCATTGTTGGATCGCCGAAAGCCGTACTCATTACAGAGCTGCGGGGTAACACAGAATCAGAGGTTCAATTCAAGCTAGAGCAGCTTAAATCGGAATTAGTAAAATCCAGCCTCGGGACAGCCTACCCGACCTTGCTCGGTGAGGAGACAAAACAGGTCTGGGAGTTGCGAAAAGCCGGACTGGGAGTTCTTTCCAATGCACCGGGAGACGCGAAACCCGTCGCGGTGATCGAGGATACGGCAGTAGCGCTGCCCGACCTCCCCGATTTCATCGGTGACTTGAACAACATCCTCCAAAACAAATACGATTTAGATTGCGTGCATTACGCGCACGCCGGATCGGGAGAGCTTCACCTACGCCCAATTCTAAATCTAAAATCAAAATCTGATCAGCGCGTTTTCCGCGCCGTTGCTCAAGACATTGCCCGACTGGTGAAATCTTATCGCGGCTCTTTAAGTGGAGAACACGGCGACGGACGACTGCGTGGCGAGTTCTTAGAATCCATGATCGGAAGCAAAAACTTTGCTGTCGTCAAACAAATAAAAGAACTTTGGGACCCGAACAACGTATTCAATCCGGGGAAAATCATTGGCTCCCCCCCAATGAACACTCACCTCAGGTATCGTCCGGACCAAAAAACGACCGAGGTAAACACCGTCTACGACTTTGAAAAAGAACAAGGAATACTACGTGCCGCAGAGTTATGCAGTGGCTCTGGTGATTGTCGGAAAACCGAATTGACGGGCGGGACAATGTGCCCCAGTTACATGGCTACCCGCAACGAACTGGACTCCACACGTGCTAGAGCCAACCTCCTTCGAGAGACGCTTACCAATCCGGTTAACCCAGCGCACCCTCTAGCGAACGATGACCTGAAAAAAGTCATGGAACTATGCCTTTCCTGCAAAGGCTGTAAGCGTGAATGCCCTTCCAATGTCGATGTGAGCAAGCTCAAGTCAGAATTCCTGCAAGCTTACTATGACACGAATGGTGTTCCCAAAATTGCTAAACGCATTGCAAATTTCTCTCGGAACATCAAACACGCTCATCGTTTCAGTCGGCCATTGAACCGTTTACTTAAAAACCCATTCACAGGAAACATGTTAAAAAAATGGCTCGGAATTGCTCCTGAGCGTTCCCTGCCAACCCTTCCGAAATATACTTTTCGACAGTGGTTTACAAATCGCCGTCCCATCACAAATCTTAAATCTCAAGGAAGCGTCTATCTGTTTTGCGATGAATTCACCAATTACCTTGAACCTGACATCGGCAAGGCAGCGGTGGAACTTCTTGAAAACCTTGGGTTTGAAGTAAAGCTACCTTTTCACGAGGAGAGCGGGCGATCTGCAATTTCGCAAGGACTTCTTCGAATGGCGAAAAACTACGCCAATGAGAATGTCCGACAATTCCGAGAACTGATCGGACCGAACGCCCCTCTGGTGGGAATTGAACCGTCTGCCATCCTTACATTTCGGGACGAGTACCCCGCTCTTGTTGACAAATCGCTCAGAGAATCAGCAAACGAATTAGCAAAACACGCATTCATGTTTGACGAGTTCATCGAAACGCAGATTGATGAGGGTAAAATCCACTCGGATCAATTCGAGGCCAAAAAACAGATCATTCGATTACATGGACACTGCCACCAGAAAGCACTCGCATCACTCAAACCGACCGTTAGGATGTTGCAACTTCCAGCAGGCCATTGTGTACGCTTAATCCCATCGGGATGCTGTGGAATGGCCGGTTCATTTGGATATTCTCGGGAGCACTACGATCTCTCCATGAAAATTGGCGAACTCGTATTGTTTCCAAAAATCCGAGCGGAAGAACCGAATTCCATTATCGCCGCCCCGGGAACTAGCTGCCGTCACCAGATTCTGGACGGAACGGGTCGTTTAGCCCAGCATCCGATAGAAATTCTTAACGCTCGTCTGAAGCGTCCTGAATCGCCCATCACCCAAGCAAAGTGAGCAACTCTGCCTATGCCCTCTTCGCGTAGATAAAAATCAGTCTAGAATACCGTTTTACGAAAAATAGAAACGGCGTTGAGACTTATGGAACAACAGATTTTTCACCATACCTACGCGAACGGTATCACACTCGTCGCGCAGCCAATGCCTTGGCTTGAGTCGGCTGCATTTTCCATTGCCGTTCCCGCTGGGTGCCGATACGACGCGACTTCCCAGCGAGGGATTGCTAATTTCGTTTGTGAAATGGTTCAACGAGGTTGTGGAGACTTAAACAGCCGCGAATATATCGAAACACTCGAATCGTTAGGAGTTGACTACTCTTCTTCAGCGTCGCTTTATAACACCAATTTTGGCGGCGCTATGCAAGCCGCCCAGCTTCACGATGCATTACGCGTCTATGCCGATGTACTCCAGCGTCCGACTTTCCCCGAAGAACAACTTGAAGATGGCAGATTAGTTTGCTTTCAGGAAATCGCGGCATTGCGAGACGATCTCGCTCAGCGAGCTTTACAAAGGCTTCGCTTGAATTTTTACGGGGCAATCGATGGAAGGAATTGCGAGGGAACGCTTGAGACAGTGCAAAGCATTACCCTTGACGAAATCAAAGATTTTTACGATCGCCACTATCGCCCGAATGGATTGATCATTGCCTGTGCTGGAAAACTTGACTTTGATTCACTTCAAGCACATGTCGGTGAGCTTTTCCAAGACTGGCAACCTAAACCTGAACCGGTTGTCGCATCCGAGCCATCCCGACATGGCATTGAACACATTGAACACGAAAGTGAACAAACTCATATTGCCATTGCCTACCCCGGCGTTCCCTATTCCCATGAGAACTACTATCTCAATCGGGGAGCGATTGGTGTTCTTTCTGGAGGCATGAGTTCGCGGTTGTTCACTGAAGTCCGTGAAAAACGGGGATTGTGCTACACCGTATTTGCCTCCTGCCATACTCTGAAAGATAAAGGTGCAGTTCTCTGCTACAGCGGAACCACTAATGAAAGAGCTCAGGAAACCCTTGATGTTATCATTGAGGAACTCCAAAAAATGGCTTTGGGAATTAAAGAGGACGAACTGCGCCGCCTTAAAGTTCAGGTGAAAAGCGGCATGATTATGCAACAGGAATCATGCCGTGGCCGTGCAGGATCAATCGCCGGCGATTGGTTTCACCTCGGTCGCGTTCGCACACTTGATGAAGTCAATGAAAAAATCAATGAGTTAACGGTTGAATCAATCAACGAATATCTCGCCGCCAATCCCCCGAAAAGTTTCGACATCGTCACTTTAGGGCCACAACCTCTGGAGTATGAAGCAAATGGAATATCGGCAACACAGGCTTAAGAATGGCCTGAACATACTCGCCGAATGCAATCCTCAGGCCTACACCTCGGCGTTTGGATTTTTTGTACGAACCGGCGCCCGGGATGAAACCTCGGAAATTAGCGGCGTCAGCCATTTTTTGGAGCACATGGTTTTTAAAGGAACGCCCAACCGCTCGGCCGCTCAGGTTAATCTCGAATTGGATGAAATGGGCTCATCCAGTAATGCCCGTACCGGTGAAGAGAGTACGATTTATCACGCGGCGGTCCTTCCTGAATTTCAAGGACAGGTTGTAGAGTTATTAAGCGATATCATGCGCCCGTCGCTGCGTGTCGACGACTTCGAGACAGAAAAACAGGTCATTATCGAAGAAATTAAAATGTACGATGACCAGCCTCCCTATGGCGGTTATGAACGAATGATGTCGGAGTTTTTTGGCAAGCACCCCTTAGGGCAATCAGTGCTCGGAACGGTCGAATCAGTCTCCGGGCTCACGCCCGAGAGCATGATGAGTTACTTCGAAGAACGGTACAGTCCCTCCAACATCTGTTTTGCAGGGGCCGGGAAAATTGATTTCGACAAACTCGTCGAAGACCTGGAAAAACACTGCGGAGAGTGGACACCATTTTCCCCGAAACGTTCAACCCAAACTGCCGACTATCAATCGGGGTTTGTGTCTATGCACAAGCCAAATTCCCACCAGCAGTACATCTTGCAAATGGCCGCTGGGCCAGCGTCGTCGCAGGAAATTCGGTTCGCAACTGCCGTACTCTGCAGCATCATTGGTGACGATAGCGGCAGCCGACTTTATTGGGAATTCCTTGACTCGGGACTTGCCGAATCGGCAGGTATGGGTGGGTATGACTATCAGGGAAGCGGAGCCATTATGACGTTCATTTGCTGTAGCCCCGATCAAGCCCAGGAGAACCTGAGCCGTCTGGCAAAGCTGCAGCAGTCCATTCGAAAAGATGGGATTACCCAAAAAGAATTAAATCTGGCCAAACGGAAAATTGCCTCGCATATTGTTTTAGCTAGTGAACGAACTAACAGCCGAATGTTTTCAATTGGCTCTCAATGGCTTAGCGAAGAAAGCTTCAAAACAGTAGCCGAGATCGCCGCAATCTACGAATCGATCACACTTGATCAAATCCATGAAGCCATCGAATCCTATCCACTTGACCAAAACATGACCGTCACCGTCGGACCCTGCGAGAACTTAGTCGCGCCCGATTAGCCGGATTCATTGTCTGCTTGATTCATCGTCTCTGATTTATTCTGTAGAACACCCGCTGCCGATCCTGCGAATTTCGTCCATCAAATCTTGAAAATGAGAAATCTTCGTGAATGGATTGGCGACGGTCGTGCGAAGCCAAACGCGGTCCTTTAGAGTGGTTTGAACAATATAAAATTCGCCGATAGACAGTAACTCCTCGCGCACCTTTCGATTCAGCAGATCTAGATCGCGTTGCTCCCCCGGGGCATACCGGAAGCAGACAATATTCGATTGGGGAAACGTCGCCAACTCAAAATCGTCCGCTTCTTCAAGCAAGTTTCCAAACTCACTTGCGGACTGATAAAGCGCCGTCACGTTCTCATCAAAGACCTGCTCACCGTGCACCGCGAGAATGGTAAATACTTTTAACGCAATCATCGATTTGGTGCATTCGAATGTTCTTTTGGCCAAATCGTGCCAGTCATCCACATGATTTGCATCGTCCCAAAGATACTCGGCTTTCTGCGCAAAATTTTTAGCCGCCCATTTTTCATCTTTAAAGACTACCGCTGTTGCCAAGGCAGGTGTCATTAGCAGTTTATGAAAATCCATGACCACACTGTCTGCCAGATGCAATCCGCTAACCCGGTCTGAATATTTTTTTGAATAGACGCTTGCCGCACCGTGCGCTCCATCAACATGAAACCACAGTTCATGCTGTCGACAAAACGCTCCAATTCCCTCTAAGTCATCAAAGGTTCCCGTTGCAGTCGAACATGCGCTGCCAACCACCCCGATCACTTCCAACCCCCTAGCTTTCGCAGCTTGATACGTTGATTCCAACTGGGATATATCCATTGTAAAATCCTGCTTGACGGGCACCTTAACCACGCCCTCTGTCCCCCACCCCATAACTCGAGCCGATCGGTCGACACAGTAATGAGCCTGCTCAGAAACCAATAAAGCGGTCTTCTGCTGAAATCCTGAGTCCCAAATATCACCGGTGGCTTTGGCGCGTCGCGCTGCCAGCAACGCCGTCAAATTACCGAGCGTCCCTCCCGACGTCAGAAAACCATCCGCTGTTTCATTGAATCCGAACTTTCTTGCAAGTGACTTTACCACGAAACGTTCAATCGCAGTTCCCGCAATTCCCATTTCAAAAACGCCCATCCCGTTATTTAAAAAATCACTGAACAACGAAGCCAGTGCAGCGTCAGGTAATGGCGGGCTAATTTGGTGACCAAGATATCCAGGATGATGAAGTCGGATCGCTCGCTGATAGATATCAGCAAATAACTTAGCCACGTCTTTTGAATCATCTGCCGCACAGTGATTAAACCACTGCTGGACCTCGTTCATCGCCCTAACTGGATCCGTCATCTTGATGACCTTGTTCGGCTTCCCCGAAATCGAATCCTCCATGCAGTTTGCAATTAATTCAATGACAGCGGCGCCTTGCTCGCGAAAGCGTTGAGACGAATAGACTTCTTCTGGAAATTTCATAGTCGTTTAATTCACAACAATTACTTAAGTCGGGGCGTTTCTCGTGGAGCATAGTTTTAAAGGGGATTCGATTATCGTAAAAGCCGCGCTGTAATTTGAGAAAACTTCCTCCACGGGAATCGATTTCAACGCTAAAACCGCCGATTACACGTTAATATTTAGAGGAATCCTCCCATCAGCCCTAAAGAATCACAAAATAAGCTGTTGAACATAAACCCGCATTTATGCGACAATAGGGGAACTAACAAGTTTACACCGGCCTACTGAACGGCCGCTGGAATAACGGATATGACGATGTCTCAAATGAAGACCATTGTGACTGGACGAAAAAAAAGAAACATTCCCGAGGGTACTTGGATTCAGTGCCCCGGATGCAAATCACCAGTATTTAACAAAGAGGCGGAGAAACGACTGCGCGTCTGCCCCTCTTGCGACCACCACATGTATGTGTCGGCTCATCAACGAATCGCGCAAGTACTCGACGATGGAACCTTTGAAGAGTGGGATGGCAATTTACTCGCTGGCGATCCACTGGAATTCAAAGATTCTCGAGCCTACACAGATCGCCTGGCTTCTGAGCGAAAGAAAACTGGACTTTCCGATGCCGCGATTACCGGTTGCGGGATGATTCGGGCACGCCGTGTTGCTATTGGAGTTACCGATTCACAATTCATCATGGGCAGCATGGGATCTGTGGTCGGTGAACGGCTCACTCGGCTTGTCGAGCGGGCAACTGAACAAAACCTCCCATTAATCATCATCAGTGGATCCGGTGGTGGAGCGAGAATGCACGAGGGAATTCTTTCGCTTATGCAAATGGCCAAAGTCTCGGCCGCTTTGGCCCGTTACGATCAACAAGGCGGTTTATTCATCTCCGTCCTCACCAACCCGACAATGGGTGGTGTCGCGGCATCTTTCGCCTCACTTGGCGACGTTGTTTTTGCCGAACCAAAGGCTTTGATTGGCTTTGCCGGGCCACGAACGATTAAAGCAACCATCCGCATTGAACTGCCCGAAGGCTTTCAAACCAGTGAGTTTCTTCTGGAGCACGGCTTTGTAGATCGAATCGTCAACCGCGCGAAATTAAAAACCGAAATCGCCAGAACAATCGACTACTGTGGAAAATAGAGACAACCTTTCGGTTACCTTTTCATCACAAACACCAGCAACCTCCGATAACTTTCCGCACCGCAGCTTATGGGTATTTTTGACAAACTACTAGGCGGCAAGGGGAAGGCCAATAAGGAACGGCTGGACGTTTCTGCTCGATTTCGCCTCGACCGGCATGCATTCACTGGAACCATGTCGAAGTTTCACGTGGCTCAAGAGATCGGTACGAACAAGCTATTCGGTATCAAGTTCTTAGATGATGAGAAAACCGCTTACTTCAATTCTCGTTTTAAAGGTTTAAACAAGCCTAACGAAGGTGAAATCGCACTTCAGATCCATCATCCTCATATCGTGGAAACATACGAATACGGTATGACCACTAAGGGTGAACAGTACATCCTGATGGAATACATCAATGGGCCCGGTCTTGACGTGTCGATTCGGAAACGCGATGCCAGCCTGTTCCCAGATCGAATGAAACTAATTCGCGAGATGGCTGAGTCCATTCAATCGGTGCATGACCATGGATTCATCCACCGTGATGTCTGCCCGAGAAACTTCATTTGCTACAAAGATTTCACCTGGCTTAAACTCATCGACTTTGGACTCACCGTCCCCAATGAGCGCCCCTATAAAATGCCGGGAAACCGCACAGGGACGCCTCAATACATGGCACCCGAAATCGTTCGCCGGCGAGAAACCAATCAAAAGCTAGACGTCTTTTCATTTGGTGTCACAGTGTATCGTTTTCTAACTTTTGAACACCCGTGGCGGTCTACAGACACGACTGGCCAAGCAGCTTTGGCCCACGACACGTCCAAGGTTACACCCATTCTCGAACATCGCCCCGACTTAAATCAAAAGCTCGCCAAAGCCATTCACAAGTGCATCGAGCCAGATGTAAATAACCGGATGGATAGCTGCAAGAAATTCTTAACCGCCATCAGGCAAGTCAAAAGCGAAACCGAATAGGCATGTCGTGTTAACCGAGGTAAAGTCTCGGTTGAGCACCGCGACGCGATTCGACCTAACGTGCCTGAGTCAATTCCATGCCGATTAACTTGCTGGAATCGACTCGCCAAGCACAAGATCCTCAGGCGTTTGCCGTCGGCGAATTAAGTGAGCGGAATCTCCATCAAGAAGTACCTCAGCAGCAAAGGGCTTGCTATTGTAGTTTGAACTCATCACGTAACCGTAGGCACCGGCGCACTCAATCACCAAATAATCGCCAACGGCTGCGACCGGTAATTCCCGCGAGCAAACAAATCCGCCCTCTTCTTGTGTGAAAATATCGCCCGATTCACACAACGGGCCACCAACAATCACTGGCTGAGTTTCTTCGCTGCCGCCGCCGGAAAATGCAATCGACATTGGATGATAGGCGCCATACAAAATTGGTCTCGCAAGATTGTTGAATCCGGCATCGACAAGGTAGAACAAATTCTTCCCCATTTTTTTGACCGCCCTAATTTCGGTCAATAAGAAACCACTCTCAGCCACCAAAAATCGACCCGGCTCAATTTCCAAACTAATTGCATGGCCGAATTCCGCCTCCAATTCCTTGCGAGTTTTGTCCCATAATTGGTAATAACGATCCACATCGAGTCCGACGTCAGAATCGCGATAGGGCGTCGGCAATCCACCGCCAGCACTAATGACCCGGATGGTCGATCCAACCTTTAATGCAGTCGTTTTCATCGCCTCACAAACCTGGGAAAGATGCTCAAAATCAGTTCCTGAGCCAATGTGCATATGCAGACCGGTCACTGTAACCTGATACTTTGCTGCCAATTGCAAACATTCATCAAGCTCCTCATGCCAAATGCCATGCTTCGACGAATCCCCCCCGGTATTCGTCTTTGCACTATGCCCATGACCGAACCCAGGATTAATTCGTAAAGTTATCTCTCCACTGGGAACACGCTGTCCGTATTGCTCAATCATATCGGGTGAACCAACATTTACATGCAGGCCATTTTCAACGACTAGATCAAGTGCTTCACGGTCAAAAATATCAGCGGTGTAAACGATTGGACTGGGCGTTCCCGTGTAATCAAAACCCGCTTTTTGTGCGCGAAAAACTTCCCCAGAACTAACGGCATCCACAACAACGCCGTTCCTTCGCACCAGATCCAACACAGCAAGATTCGAATTTGCCTTTTGAGCAAAACGGATTACATCAAATTGCCGTAATTGCTCAATCCGATCGCAAATCGTCTGAGCGTCGTAAAAATAGCACGGGGTTCCAAACCGTTCGGCCAAATCTTTGATGGCATGGCCGGAAATTTCAGAGCGTGTCGTCGAGAACTTTGTAGATTGGGTCATGAATTTATCGCAGTGAAAAAGGCAACTTTAAGCCCAAATTATAGGCAAAAAATTCTCGACTGTCATTACCCAAGCCTGTTCGATCAAGAACTCGACGCCAGTAGAACTCACCCCAACCTTAAGCTAAAGCAGTCTCGAGCCCCTCTGAGTTCTTTACAAACAAATCCAAAAAATCCTTCACTTCGATTGCTGCTAAAAGATCAGAGTTTTCAAAACTATGAAGGATTGTGGCCTGCTGTTCTTCAGCGAAGACTCCCTTTAAGCTGTTGGCAAATTTCGTCCGTAAAACCGGTATCCCTTCAGCACGACGATTGCGATGCCCGATCGGGTACTGAACCTCAATTCGCTCGGTCGACGTACCGTCATTAAAAAAGACCTGAATACTGTTACCAATTGCCCGCTTCTCCAAATCGTAATAGTCTTTGGTAAACGACTCATTTTCCCGGACTACCATTTTATCTCGCAGTGCATCAATCCGCGAATCGCTGGAAACTTCATCCGAGTAGTGATTGGCATCCAATTCACCAAAAATCAAACCAATCGCTGCCATGTACTGCAAACAATGGTCACGATCCGCAAAATTATTTAGCGGCCCTTTTTTATCAATAATTCGTACGCCAGGCTCCTGAGTTTCCATCTCAACGCGTTCGATTTCCGACAGCCGCCCACTGACTTCCGGATGCAAAGTAATCGCGCACTCCACGGCAGTTTGAGCATGAAACTCCGCAGGGAATGAAATCTTGAATAAGATGTTATCCATCACATAGGATTCCAAAGGCTTTGCCAGCGTCACGGGTTGACCCCCGAATAGCACGTCCTGAAACCCCCACTTTGGAGCTGAAAGCGCCGTGGCATATCCCATCTCCCCGGTGAGCGAAATCAACGCCAACCGGACCGCTCGACTGGTCGCATCTCCCGCCGCCCAACTCTTTCGCGACCCTGTATTTGGTGCATGGCGATAAGTTCGCAAAGCACCACCGTCAATCCACGCATGCGAGATAGCGTTAACCGTCTGATCGTAATCCGCCCCTAGCATTTTACTGGCCACAGCGGTACTCGCGATACGTACCAAAAGCACATGATCAAGACCAACTCGATTAAAGGAATTATCCAGTGCCAAGATCCCCTGAATCTCATGTGCTTTAATCATCGCCGTCATCACATCTTTCACAGACAGTGATTCACCTTTGACACGGTTTTGGTAATCAGCGACCGAAAGAATTGCGCCAAGGTTGTCAGAAGGATGCCCCCACTCAGCTGCCAACCACGTATCATTAAAGTCCAACCAGCGAACGAGCGTACCAATATCAAATGCGGCTTTCACCGGGTCTAATTCAAGCGGCGTTCCGGGTACACGACAGCCACCGGGCATACTCGCACCGGGCACAACCGGACCGAGCATTTTCCTGCACTCCGGATAAGCCAGCGCCAGAAATCCACATCCGAGGCTATCCATCAAACAATATCGAGCTGTCTCGTAGGCAAGTTCACTTGTAATTTCGCCTTCATGTACATAACTTGCAATTTCGGTAAACAGCGAATCCATAGTCATCTTTCATAAACAAAAATATTCGATTACACCCGACGGTCAAAAACACCGCAGGTTCATTAGCTAACGGACTCAGTCCAACTAGCAGGCTTCAATCACCATCGCAACGGCGTTTCCACCTCCCAGACAGAGACTGGCAACCCCGCGTTTCTTGCCCGTTCTTTTAAGTGCGTGCATTAAAGTAACCAAGACACGCGTGCCGCTGGCTCCGATTGGATGCCCCAGTGAAATCCCACCTCCATAAATATTGACTCGCTCATTATCGAGTCCAAGCTCGTTTAGGCAGGCAACCATCTGACTCGCAAATGCTTCATTGATCTCAAACAAATCAACATCGTCCAGCGACAAATTCGCCTTCGCCAATGCCCCGCGTACCGCCTCAACCGGGGCGATGAAAAGATCCTGGGGTTCGGTTCCCGATGTAAAACTACTCAGAATCTTAAATTTCCAATCCGCAGCTTCCGCGGTCGCCTCATCCACAACCACCACGGCGGCGGCACCATCAGAAAGGGTCGACGCGTTGCCGGCAGTGACCGATCCTTCGCGATCAAAAACCGTTCGCAGGCTTCCCAGTTTCTCCAAACTCGTATCGGGTCGCGGGCCTTCATCTACCTCTACTGTTACATCGCCTCTCCGATTCTTTACCGTTACCGGAACAATTTCATCTTTGAATACGCCTTCCTCCATCGCGTGACCAGCACGTTGCTGACTAAGCAAAGCAAATTGATCCTGATCTGAACGACTCACTCCGTATTTCTTCGCAATATGTTCAGCGTGCATTCCCATGTGGCAAGATTCAAAAGCACAAGTTAAACCATCTGACACCATCGCATCCACAAGTGTTGTATCGCCAAGTTTAACGCCGCCTCGTAATCCTTTGGCCAAATGCGGTGCCGCCGACATGTTCTCCATCCCGCCGGCAACGATCGCCGATGCATCACCACAACGAATTGCCTGACTAGCGATCATCACTGACTTCAGTCCCGATCCGCAGACTTTGTTCACGGTGACGGCCGCAATCGAGGGAGGAAGCCCTGCTTTGAGCGCCGCTTGGCGAGCAGGAGCCTGCCCAACGCCCGCACCGATCACATTTCCCATGATAACTTCATCAATTTGCTCATTCGTTAACCCGGACTGGGCGATTGCATTTTCAATCGCCACTCCACCAAGATCAGTCGCAGTGAGACTGGCAAATCCGCCAAGAAACGAACCGATGGGAGTGCGAACTCCGGATATGAGATAGGCGTCAGACATAAATAATTTTCCTTTTAGAACAAACGACGCCGACCATGTTAAGGAAAATCAACGCTGATACCAATTGGCCAAGCAAAATCTTTCTCATAATGAGTAAGCGATCTAATCAGCAGCAATCGGTGAATTGCGTTAACCCGTTTGAATTCTAGGAAACGCGACCGGTTGAGGCGACTTCGATCAGCCTACAATGACTGGTATCCGCTCAAGCTGTCCAGAACGTGGATTTTCAATCATTGCCAAAATGTGAAATGGATCAATTCTTTAGATTACAGTTTCTTAACTCAAATCAATTTTCAATAACCGTCGCGGTTTTTAATCCGAACCGTAGGTTAAAAATCGAATGCCAAGCGACTCCGTTAACCGGTAAAAATTAACAATGGCGCTGCGGCATGCTTTTAGAATCGCAAGCCAACACGTTGCTTTTCGGACTTTTATCCCGATAATCGATCTCACGCTTCAAGCCCGTCTCGTTCGGACGATTCGGCGAACGTTTCCTTGGATGAAGGTCATATTCATGTCTCTGTCAGATATACAAAAAAAACAAATTGATCAGGCCAATGCGCTTTTTTTTGAGGGTCCTGAAAAAGAAGGCTTTGTTAAAGATCTGTACTTCGGCCGTTTCCGAACCGAGTCGATGATGCCCTATCCGGAACTGCCATCGAACGCACAGGCCGCTGGTGATTCCATGGTTGCGAAAACGAAAAATTTTTGCGAGCAGTATATCGACGCCGCTCAAATTGACCGAGAAGCGCAAATTCGAGACGGTGTCATCAAAGGGCTAGGGAATATCGGTGTCCTTGGAATGACAATTGACAAGAATTACGGCGGCGCCGGGATGTCGCACTTTAATTATTGCCGCGTCATGGAAATTATTGGCGGTCATTGTGGATCCACTGCTGTATTCGTTAACGCTCAGCACTCCATCGGCCTCCGAGCACTTGAACTGTTTGGCACAGAGGATCAAAAATCAAAATGGATGCCACCGTTGGCAGCAGGGGACAAACTGGCGGCATTTGCACTTACCGAACCGTTAGCAGGTTCAGATGCCGCCAACGTGCGAACAACTGCGGAGCTGACTTCAGACGGGACCGGTTACGTGCTTAACGGCGAAAAACGCTGGATTACAAACGGCGGCATTGCAGATGTCCTCACAGTCATGGCCAGAACCTCTGACCCCGCAGTCCCCGAAGGCAAAATCACTGCTTTTCTGGTGACTCCCGAAATGGCAGGTTTTGAAGTCGTCGAAGAACGGATGGAAAAAGTCGGAATCCGCGGAACCGCGACTGGCCGAATTCGCTTCAATGACATGGTGGTTCCCAAAGAGAACATCCTCGGCGAGGTGGGGCGTGGACTCAAGCTCGCGTTAACCGTGCTCGATTTTGGAAGAACGACGTTTGGAGCTTGCTGCACCGGCGCTGCAAAATTCTGCATTGAACGCATGGTGGCTCGTGCGAATTCGCGCCAACAATTTGGGCAGACTCTGGGAGAATTTGAACTAGTTCAAGGTAAAATTGCCGAAGCTGCAGCAGATATGTATGCAATGGAAAGCGCGACCTACTACACCGCCGCTTTAATCGATAGCGGCGCAGATGATTACATGGTCGAAACGGCAATGATCAAAGTATTTGCCAGTGATCAACTTTGGAGAATCACGAACGACTGCATGCAAATTTGGGGCGGGAAAGGGTTCTTCACTGACCAGCCGTTTGAACGAATGATGCGTGATGCGAGGTTGAATCTGATCGGTGAAGGCGCTAACGATGTCTTAAGATGCTTTATCGCGAATGTAGGATTCCGACACGTCGGCACTGAACTCAAAGGAGATCGCATCAAGGCGGATAAGGAAACAAAAGGAAATGCCAATCAATTAATGAGCGTTTGGCTCAATCGAGCTTCGGTCATGGGTGAGTCATTGGTCAATCCTAAAGTTCCCGTAAAACATGAACACCTTAGATATTACAGTCGCAAGCTCAGCAAACAGATTGCCCAGTTTGGGCGGCAAATGAAACTCGCTTTGGCAAAATACCAGGAACAAATCCTGAATCAACAGTATCTTCAGGCCAGACTCGCAGATATAGCCACAGAACTATTCATGGCGAGCTGCGTTTACTCACGGCTAACAGCAATCCTAGTTAATGGAACCATTCCGCAAACTGAAAAAACAGTTGAATTCAATACTGGCCGACTTTACCTCTCACTCGCTCACCAGCGTAATGAACTGCGGCTACAAGAGTTGAAGCTTAATGTGGACGAAGGGAAGTCTCAGGTTGCCCAGGAGTGGCTGAAGCGAGACTTCGAATCAAACTGGGTGCTGAAACCAACGGGTGACTCCATGGAACAATAAATTACAGACGCCCCGTCTTTTTTACCAATCACATCAACACTTCATCTGAAATCTAGATAACGCAATGAACTGGCAAGAATTAATTAACGGCTTTGATTCCGAGCAAGCGGACATTGAATTAGGCGGTGGCCTCCGAGCGATTGAGCGTCAACATAAAAAGGACCGACTCACCGCGAGGGAACGGATAACTAAACTATTAGACGACCCCTCCAGCTGGCAAGAAATTGGACTATGGGCTGGCTGGGAAATGTATTCAGAATGGGGCGGAGCAAAATCTGCTGGAGTCATCTGTGGGCTCGGTACGGTCTCCGGACGGACCGTAATGATAATTGCCAACGATGCAACCATCAAAGCGGGGGCTTTTTTTCCAATGACCTGCAAAAAGGTACTCAGAGCACAACGCATCGCGATGAAGTGCCGGGTCCCTTTAGTCTATCTCGTCGATTCTGCAGGCGTTTTCCTACCGCTCCAGGATGAGATTTTTCCTGACGAAGATGATTTTGGCCGAATCTTTCGAAACAATGCAGTCATTTCCGCAATGGGAGTTCCCCAACTTGCAGCCATCATGGGCAATTGCGTCGCCGGTGGAGGATACCTCCCCGTGCTCTGCGACAAACTGGTCATGACCGAGGGAAGTGGTCTTTATCTCGCCGGTCCGGCGCTCGTCAAATCGGCAATTGGCCAGGATGTTTCTTCAGAGGAACTCGGCGGTGCTTCGATGCACGCTTCAATCAGTGGAACTATTGATTTCAAAGAACCGGATGATGACTCCGCTATTACCAGGTTACGCTCTCTGATTGAAATGTTGCCAGAGGATCCTTCGGCCCAAGAATTCCGGTGCGACACACCAACCGACCCCGCTGAGGACGCGCAAAACATCTACGACAAAATACCGATGGATCCGCAATCTCGTTATGACGTGCGCGACCTCATCCAATTCCTAGTCGATGGCAGTACGTTTCAAGAATATAAAGCAGAATATGGACAGACGATTGTTTGCGGTTACGCAAAAATTGGCGGCCACCACGTAGGGATCGTGGCAAACCAGCGAACCGTCGTCAAATCTGAAAAAGAAGGCATGCAGTACGGTGGCGTCATTTATCACGACAGTGCCGATAAAGAAGCAAGGTTCATTATGGACTGCAATCAAACCTGGACTCCCATTATTTTCCTTCAGGACGTGATGGGATTTATGGTTGGCAGGGACAGCGAACAGGCAGGAATTATTCGTGCCGGTGCAAAAGTTGTAAACGTCATTTCCAATAGTCGTGTCCCCAAAATTACGATCATTACGGGTGGCAGTTATGGAGCAGGAAATTATGCCATGTGTGGCAAAGCTTTTGACCCACGCTTTATCTATGCTTGGCCCAATGCCCGATATGCAGTGATGGGAGGCAAACAGGCTGCCAAGGTAATCCTCGACATTAACATCGCCGCACTGAAACGTGCGGGGCAAGAACCTGATGCAGAAGAAATGGAAGCCTTAAGAGATAAAGTACAGTCAGCCTACGACACCTCGACTGACATTCGCTATGCTGCCGGTAGACTTTGGGTCGATGGCATCATCAACCCCTCAGAAACGCGAGATACACTGATTCGATCGCTCAAAACGGTAACGCGGCATGCCGACGATGAACCGTTTCGGACGGGAGTTTTGCAGGTTTGAAAATCCCTTCGATACGTTTCGATGTCGATCCCCTTACCGAGACTCGTAAGGCCCTTTTGCCAAGAGCCACCGTCTAGTTACAGTGCAAAAATTGCTTTTGAAATTCATCAACAAATGCCTTGCCAGTAGTATCGCAAGATTTAACTTTGGTAAATGTGAATACCTTGTCAGGTGAAAAAGCCCCGCCCGCTCAATCAGCTAGATTCGAAGCAATCACTGCAACGTCAACTATATCCTGAACTTGGCACCCCCTCGATAAATCCATAAATGGCCGCTGCAGGCCCTGAATCAGCGGACCGAGTGCCTGCGCTCCTCCAAGTCGTTCGGTAATCTTGTAGGCAATGTTACCCGAATTCAAATCTGGAAAGATAAAGACATTGGCTTGTCCGGCTATAGGTGAACCGTGGGCTTTCCGGGCAGCGACCTCGGGAACCCATGCAGAATCGAACTGCAACTCTCCGTCAATCATGAGTTCCGGTTGCCGCTGCTTGACGAAGTCAAGCGCAAGCCGAACTTTATCGACCTCTTCGTGCTCGGCGCTTCCCAACGTGGAAAAAGACAACATGGCAACT
This sequence comes from Planctomycetota bacterium, assembly GCA_029979005.1. Classification (GTDB taxonomy): domain Bacteria; phylum Planctomycetota; class Planctomycetia; order Pirellulales; family Pirellulaceae; genus Mariniblastus. The sequence goes on from JAPOIJ010000007.1 coordinate 56,620, forward strand.
CGCGGCGTTTGTCCAGTCAAAACACGATGGCTTTTCGCGGCCGCGATTGCAATTTCCGCCAACTGGTGTGCATTGGGTTTAGGAACAACACCACAATCTGAAAAGGTGACCGCCCGGTCGGGAAACTGCATCAAAAAGAAACTGGAAACTGTTTCACAACCCTCCGCCATTCCGACGCCATAGAGTGCTGCTCGAATTACACTCGAAGTGCTCGCGACACTTCCGGCAACCGCACCGTCAACAGCACCAATCTTCACTAACAACGCGGCGTACAACAAAGGGTCATCCAACGCCTTGGCTGCATCCGCTCGCGAAATTCCTTTATGCCGGCGATTTTCGAACAATTGCTGCGTACACGCATCCACTAATCGCACATCATCCCATTCGATGACTTCCAATCGACTTAGGGCGTCCCGGTTCGGACAGTCTCGACGACCTAAAACAACCGGTATTGCAAGCTTTCCCTGTTGAATGCACCTCGCCGCTTCCAGAATACGAGGATCCTGAGTTTCTGGTAATAGAATTCGGCGTAGCCGTCCAGCAGCCCGACTGCGAAGCGATTCAATCACACTAGACATGAAAATGTTCTCTCTTCGTTGTTCTTTGAAAAAAAATCATGTCTTCATTGACGACCAAGCGAATTTCATCAAATATCCGATCAAGCCACACTAGATTCAACTGTCTTGAAGGTGCGTTTTAAGTTGTTCGATTTCTAAATCATAACCGCCGGACAAGATTGGAAAACGACACCAAGTTTTTGGATCGAGGTTTTCATCATCGAGGTGGAAGGATGGAGCGTACCGTTCACGCTTCCATTGATTGCGACACCAGAGACGAAAAAATCGGATCACCCAATTCCCCAACTGCATCCTCTCGAAATTTGGAAATGCCGTAACAATCTGATCGAACACCTCAACAGGCATCATTTTATCACGAATAGCTAATCTTTCGATCAAATCTAAAACGTCATATGGCATCAAGTCATCTTCGTCCGTCTGTTTGTCCTCTACTGGACGAAGTTCCGCAGTTGGCTGTTGTTGGTTAACAGAGTCTAACGCAGGGATAGCTCCAATATCAGCGGGGCCTTCCCGCTCCATCCAAATTAGCCAGTTCCGAAGAAAAGCCTTATCGATCCCTGCGATTGGACTGAGCCCACCAGAGGTATAACCGTCCATCGTCGCATAGCCAACCGCTGCTTCGCTACGATTGCTTGTCGATATCAACAATGCATTGTTTAAGTTAGCGAGCATCCACACTCCGGGAGATCGCACCCTCGCTTGAATGTTTTGCAAAGTGATATCATGTTTCTCCCAAGTTAGCGACTCACCAATCGCGGAACTTACGATGTTTCGATACGAATCAACGATACCATCAACATCGAATTCGTAATGATTCGCATTGACCGCTGTAGCCACTTCCATCGCGGCGGCGCGGGTCACCGGTCCACTGTTCTTGGTCGATTGGTAAACGGTCGTCAGCAAACGATGCACCAAATCATTAACCTCACTTGGTTGACTCGCATCATTGGAAAACAATCCTATCCTCGCTAACAACTGCTCAAATCCCAATTCAGCATTCGCCAACTTAAACATGGTGGCAATCAAAGCAACAACACTTGCCGAGTCGCAGCCACCACTTAATGAGACGACAAATCCACGTGAGTGACTCTTCCGCATATAATCGAATAACCCAAGGCTCACAGCTCGAGTGAATTCCTCTTCTTTAACTGACTCGCCAGCCATCCACGATTCGATTTCTGGATTTTCAACCACTGGGCCTGCCGCAGGAAAGTCAATTGGCAATCGAATAACATCCGATTCGTCACCGTCAATTTCAGGTTCGAAAGAGCCGCTTCTTGCTCGAGCCATCCGCGTCACATCAATATTCACGACAGCCGTCGTTAGAACCATTGGGCGATACGAGAATCGTTTACCCACCGCCTGCATCTTTCCGCCTGACGCAATCATTGCATCACCATCAAAAATTGCCCGGCCCGATTCATTTCCAACCAGATTGGCGTAAACATAGGTAACGTTAAATGCGCGACTACCTTCTAATACAAAACGCTGTCTTACCGCATGTTTACCAAATGCAAAATGGCTGGCACTGGGATTCAAAATGATATCCGTACCTTTGCTGGCAAGATTACCTCCGGGACGATTCCCAACCCAGGCATCTTCACAAATCTCAAATCCAATTCGAATGCCACCGACATCAAAGAGTAAATCACCAATTGGATATTGAAATCCATCAATCTCAATTTCACCTTGAACTCCTGCTGGCCATGGCTTAAACCACCGAGGCTCATAATGAATGCCATCACCAGCCAGATGTTGCTTCCCTACAAAACCAGCAATTCGACCGTCAACCAACAAAGCTGCTACATTAAAAACACCGCCCGCATAGGTCACAGGGAGGCCGACGGAAACAGCGATCCCATCCGTCTCCGGGACAATCGAAGTCAACATCTCTAACGCCGTGGCGTGAACACCCGACGAGTGAAACGCATCCTCGCATCCGTAACCCGTGATACATAATTCCGGAAGGCAAAGCACGCCAACTTGCTCCGACTTCGCCGCTGCAATGGCGGCGATTATATTATCTCGATTCTTTAACCAATCGAGCGGAGTTTGGTTCAAAACACCGGCGGCAATTTTTAACAATCTCATACTTGAGCAGACTCCGAAGCATTTCAGAAAAAACGGCTTGGCTTGGACAGACAATTCACGTTAGCCAGACCGAGATTCTATTTTCGTCGATAAACTGTGAACTGGCAATTACGGTGAATTGGTCATTGCCATTGGCAAATCTTGCTTAATTCCTCTGCCTAATTCCTCTGCCTAATTCCTCTGCCTAATTCCTCTGCCTAATTCCTCCGCCTAATTCCTCCGCCTAATGGCTCTGCCCTAAAGGTCTGCTTAACTGGG
>JAPOIJ010000061.1 GCA_029979005.1 Planctomycetota bacterium
GACTTCCACTGATGGTATTTCGCCGCATCATGTGTTGGACGAAGTTCCAACTGTTTTTTAACCACCCCCAGGTCTTTTCGATACGGGAAAACTGATCCAGATTGCGTATCATAATCCGGATCAGCGATGTTAGATCGTTGGAAACCCATTCGGAGTTTGCGTAAGACTCTGCTGATCCGATGGTGCCACCGATCATCACCCGCTTGTAAAATTTTTGGTCACCAACCACAACAGTCGCGGGCAGATCCTCGGTCGGGTCGTTTGATCCTACGGATTGCATGGATCCAAGTTGATCGACGACCTTCAGATTACCTCCAACGATTTGATGGAAACGCCTGAAGATCTGGTTTCTAAAGAAATCAGATTTTGGTTGCTTTGAAGAATGTTTTAGTGATTCGTCCCCCGAGGAAAGCGGGAATTCTGTTTTTACGATCCCAATCGACGTGTCGGTTTCATGGAACTTTGTCGATAGCAGATTGTTTATTTTATTAGGGAAGTGATTCATCGGCTTACCAAAACGGATTTAGATTTTGTTGGAGACGGTCGAGTAGACTCGTCCGGTAAGTTAGCTTCTTTTCGATCTTCAACGCTGTCTTCGTGAGTAGATTTTAGTTTTCGCTTTCGCGGATGAGAGTAGAAAGTGGTCCTCTTTAGAAACAACCGGAATGCATGCCAGTAAATCGTGGCGAAGATTTGGATGGTTATCAGTGGATACCTTATAAGTAGACGGTTGAGATTCCATCCATTGAGCGGTTTCCGGTTCATAAGCATGGAAACATCGAGGATCTTTTGAACATCGTTTAGCGGTTGGTCGAGATGGTTTTCGATTTTTACGCCGAGTTTTTTACCGGGAACAGTAAATGACATTCGGTAGCACATGTCCAGTGACATGAATGGCGAAACGTGAAAGTCTTTATCGATGGGCTGGCTTCTGATAGTTGTTTTGGGAGTGGGTGATTGATCGGACTCAGGATCGGACTCAGTATTGGGAACAACATAAACGTGTTGTTCACCCCACGGTGTATTATTGACTTCGGCGATGACCGCTACCACATTTTTACCACATTGTGAGTAGCAGTAAAAGAAACTGACTGGGTTCATTGAGAACCCAAAATACCTTAACTGAGTTAATAGTCGGACTGATCCAATCGCGTCGCTGGAAATCCCGGCATTTTCTAAAACACTGTTCACGCGTTGACGGAGGTTGCCAGACGGGCGGTGGTGAATAAGGTGTTCGGATTCTTTGAATCGCCCAATCGCGAATCGCTCCGCCGACCAAAGCCACCGCCGACGGAAAATTGATTTAATTTCGGCTAAATCCATCATCAAGAAAAATGATTTAAAATCGAATTGGTGGACGTGTGGAGTATTGCGGCGATGGCGAATCACTCCTTCGTAAATACAACTTTTCAACATTGCACCTCGGCATCAATGGATTCAAGCTGATTAGCGACTGAAATTGCACTCTTCACACCATCCTCGTGGAATCCGTTACCCCAATAGGCTCCACAGAAAGAGCTGCGATTGTGGTTGATTAATTCGTGATGTCGAGCTTGCATTTGTTTTCGGCGAATTTCAAAGGTCGGATGCATGTAAGTGTAAGAGCCCAAGATGTTCTCATCACGAATTCTACCGTCATCGTTAAGTGTTACACAAAAAGTCCGTTTCGAACGAAGGGACTGTAGGATATTCATGTTGTAGGTAACATTTGCCACTGAGGATGGCTGTTTGGGCCTGAAATAGTTCCAGCAAGCCCATGCCCGTTTGTTTTTAGGCAACACCGATTCCTGAGTATGGAGCAAGGCGGTATTTCGGTGGTAAGGAAAGGCGCTTAGGATTTCATTTTCAGTATCGCTTGCCTGGTCGCCGAGAATCCTTAACGCTTGGTCGCTGTGGCAGGCAAACACTACATGGTCAAACGAATGAGTTTTGCCGTCTTTGGTCAAGATGGCGACTTCCTCCTCTGTTCTGCGGACACTGCTGACGGGTTGATTGGTGTGTATTTGATTCGCCCAATCTCGCGTTAGCGGCGCGATGTACTGACGCGAGCCACCAGTGATCACTCGCCATTGCGGGCGGTTCGTGACGCCCAACAAGCCATGGTTCTGGTAAAACTCGGCAATGAATCGAATGGGAAACTGTTTGAAAGTTTCGAATGAAGCGGACCAGATAGCCGCTCCCATTGGTAAGAAGTATTGTTCGATGAATTGATTCGAGAATTTATTTCTTTCAAAGAACTGACCGACTGTCTCATTCTCCAGATCGCTTTCGAGTAATTTCTCTCCGACTTTATTGAACCGAATTAAATCGAGGAGCAATTTAAGAAATCGCGGATTGAGCAGGTTTCTTCGTTGAGCAAACAAACCGCTGAAATCGGCTCCGCGGTACTCCAGTCCGGTTTTTTCGCAAGAGACGCTGAAGCTCATTCTGGTCGGCTGAGACGGCACTTTGAGTTCGTCCATCAAAGCGATGAAGTTAGGATAAGTCCGATCGTTGAAAACGATAAATCCGGTGTCGACTGCAAAGTGACCTTCCTCGTTTTCGACGTCAATCGTATTGGTGTGGCCGCCGATGTAATCATTGGCTTCGAACAGAGTAATGTCGTGCTTCTCATGCAACCGATAGCCCGTTACAAGTCCGGAAACTCCTCCCCCAATGATGGCAACTCGCATTTTTCAGTTCCGGTTCTGTTGTTGGTTGTTTACTCGAGGCGATCGATTGAGAGGGTTCGTGATGTGGACGTCTTCCTTACTTACTGCGTCAATGAAACACGTTTTTTCACGCGGTGCATCGCATGCCAATACCGAAGTTTTGCAAATGCAAAATATCCAGCGTTAAGTAGAGTCCCGATGCCAGGGGTTTGGCTAAAACGCACTGTTCTTGCAAATCCGAGGCGCCGGTAAATTTGTCGAAACACTTCGACGCCGAGGACGTATTCTCCCGTTGGCATTTTTCCGTGAATCGATCGCATCAGTTCATCAAGGGTAAATCCTTCAGGCGGACGGAAATCGGTTGCAGAAATGTCAGTGAGTATCAATCGATGATGTTTATCTTTTCTTCGAATCATGTTGATTTCTCGCTTGCAAAGAGGGCAATCTCCGTCAAAAAAGACCTCAAAACGATCCTCGGAATCCAGTTTTGGACGCATTTGATTGACTTTAGCTTGATTATTCATATTTTTTCAAAACGTTCAATTCGTTCGTGTTATTACCGGATGAGATTTATCGGGTTAACCCGTGTCCTAGCATTTGATCGATTTTCTTCGAAAGATTTGTGATCCATGGTTAACTTCCCGAATTCCTCAGGTAGCCTAAACGTTCAAAAAGAGCGAACCTATCTGAGTCCCGATGATTCATTCTCCCCTAAGAAAGTTGCCACATCGATTGGTGTGAGCGAGTCGTCCTTGAAACGATGGTGCGACTCAGGTTTTCTGAACGCAATGAAAACTGCCGGCGGCCACCGGCGGATTCCGCGTTCGGAGGTGATTTCCTTCGTCAAGAGAAAGAAACTGAAACTTGTCAAACCGCAGACGATCGGTCTGCCTGAAATGGACGACATTGTCGTTTCCGGAGTTCAAGATGCTATCACTCAGTTTCATGCAGCACTCTTAGACAACTCGCCAGTGACCTGCCGGAAACTGATGGTGTTACTGTTCCTGGAAGGGTTTGAAGTTGCGGACATCTTTGATCAAGTGGTTCGTCCGGCGTTTCAACGAATCGGTACCGCTCGCGCCGATGGGTTGCTTGAAATCCATCACGAGAGTCAGGCTTGCCGCGTCTGTCTGGAAGCGATACGTCAACTTGGCGATCTATTACCTCCCCCGAAACCAGCCGCTCGACTAGCAATTGGCGGCGCTATTGCCGGTGATCACTTTGAGATTCCGACGCAGGCGCTTGAGGTGACCATGGCGTCGCTTGGCTGGCGAGCGTTTTCACTTGGCAACGATTTGCCGCTCTCCTCATTGCTGCAAGCCGCCAGAGAGCACCTCCCTGATCTATTATGGGTCAGTATTTCGCATTTGAGGGAACCTAATCGTGCAGTGATCGCATTAAACGAGTTTGCTTCAAGAATGCCTGATAAGACGACGGTAGTTTTAGGCGGGACCGCTGTGACGGCAGACATTCGTAAAGGAATTACCCATGCGATCTGCTGCGACAATTTCTCTCAGATGGCTTCGCTAGTGAAGAATTATCAACCCAAGATCAATTTGATGTTGCCGAGATATGAAGGTTGAGCTCAACTCGTCAACGCGTTTTGATTTAGCCTAGCTTCGATTTAACCTGTTTCACAACTGTTTCCCTAAACGGAATTATCATGACCAATCGACTTTTAGTTTGCTTTCTTGCCCTTGCGGCCTACTGCTCCCCAGTTGTTAACGCCCAATCACCTGCGACCGACGACGGCGCACAGTGGGCGCAATGGCGGGGTCCTAATCGCGACGGCGTTTTGCCAAAGGGTTCACTTCCCAGTTCAATTGATGAGGATACGCTGAAGAAGAAGTGGGCAATGCCATTGGGTCCGAGCTATAGCGGTCCACTCGTCGTCGGCGATTCCGTTTTTGTAACTGAGACAAAGGATAAAAAGTTCGAGGTTGTCACTGCGATCGATTTAAATACGGGGAAGCCGATTTGGAAAGCGGAGTGGGAAGGTTCGATGAGGGTTCCTTTCTTTGCTGCATCAAACGGCAGCTGGATTCGGGCAACACCAGCGTATGACGATGGCCGGCTCTACGTTGCGGGAATTCGTGATGTGCTTGTTTGCCTCGACGCATCGAACGGTAAAATAATTTGGAAAGTGGATTTTCCGGCCGACACTGGGTCAGCCGCTCCTAATTTTGGGTTTGTCTGCTCTCCTTTGATCGACGGAGATTTTTTATACGTACAGGCCGGTGGTGGTTTTAAGAAACTGGAGAAGGCGACTGGTAAAACGGTTTGGTCTTCGCTGGAAGACGGCGGCGGCATGAACGGCAGTGCTTTTTCTTCTCCGGTGATTGCTGAACTCGGTGGTAAGCGACAGGCGGTCGTTCAAACACGAGGTGAACTTTGCGGTGTTGACCTGGAAACCGGTAAAAAGCTGTGGGCAGAGGCGATCAAGTCATTCCGCGGGATGAATATTTTAACGCCAACGATTTGGAACGGTAGCGTTTTCACGAGCACCTACGGCGGGAACACTCAACTGATTAATGTCGCCTCGGCCGGGACCACGAACAACTTTGTGACGGCTCAATTGTGGAGTGCGCCGGTTGAGGGATACATGTCATCTCCTGTGATTATTGGCGGCCATTCGTACGTCCATCTGCGTAATCAGCGTTTCGCTTGTTTCGATCTCGAATCTGGCGAAGAGACTTGGCGAAGCAAGCCATTTGGTAAGTACGCGAGTTTGATTGGTTCCGGCGACAAAATTTTGGCGCTCGATCAAAAGGGGGAGCTTCTGCTGATTTCCGCAAAGCCGGACGAATTTGAATTGCTTGAGCGGCGAAAGGTGGGCGACGACAGTTGGGCTCACTTGGCTGTGAAAGGTAAGACGATCTTAATTAGAAACTTGAATGAAGTTGTCGCCTATGAATGGGAGTAGTTTCTCAAGGTTTGTGAGCGGTTAATTTAAGGCAGAGTCGGTTGGCATAATGTTGCCGACATGCTTTCCGAGGACATCCTCTCCGACTTGTTCGCATAATTGACGCCAGAGGCCGTCAGGCGAGTCGAAAACATGGTGCGAGGCGGCTGGATACGTAAACCAGCCGCCTTGTTCCATTTCTAATTCGAGTTGGCCCGGCCCCCATCCAGAATAACCACTGTAGACGCGAAACTTCGCATCCGATTGGTTGACCAAGGCGTTTAGGGAGTCTCTGCCGACTGAGACATAGCAATCGGGGCAAACGGGGTTCTCGTTATTTTCGAACTGTTCGTGTAGCGCGATTAACGGACCCTCGACCGGGCCACCCATGTAAACAAAGTCTTGGCAATCACATGGTACCGACGAAACTTCATCCCAAACCTGAGAGATTGTAACTTCTGAAGGACGATTAAGGACTAAACCAGAGGCGCCCTGCTCGTCGTGTTGAATAAGCACAACCACGGTGCGGGAAAATGAGGGGTCGTGTAGATCCGGGATCGCGATTAGTAAATTTCCAGCGAGGCTATCCATGGTTTTTCCTGCGGAAGGGATGTCGGAGTGAAGTCGAATGGTTGACTGCAAATCGACTCTTTTGTGTTTTAAAGCCGATCTTAATTGGAAACTCACGGAAATAGTCGGGGAAAATTGAACTAAAACCCCAAAAGATGGCAGTTTTACGGTTTGACGACCGTCTGGTTTTCGATAATATATTCGTCTTCAGTTTATTCACGTTAACCGAGTAGAGCCATGAAATCGGACGTCCACCCAGATTATCGCCCTGTAGTTTTCAAAGACAAATCTGCAGATTTTGCGATTTTAACCAAGTCTACAATCGCCACCAAAGAGACGATTAAGTGGGAAGACGGAAATGAGTATCCTGTTTACTTCGTCGATATTTCAAGTGCCTCGCATCCGTTTTACACCGGTAAGCAGCAGTTCGTCGACGCTCTCGGCCGAGTTGAGAAATTCAAGAAGAAGTTTGCCGGTAACTACAAGTCGCTTGAGAAAAAGGGCGGCAAAAAATAGTATTCGATCATACTTTTGAAGCGGATTAGTTTCGCTCAATCAGATTTTTAAAGGACGGCCTGAGGTCGTCCTTTTTTTATTGAGTCGATTCTTTGACGGGCTTCGCCTGGCAGATTCTAATTGGCAATCAGCAGGAGTTCACGACTTTAACTCCTCGCTGAGTTCTTACGTTCGAATTTAACCAATTTTGATCTGAATTATTATGCTGAAGCCTCGCCTATTCGTTTTCCTAACATTTGTATTTTTCGGTTGGCTGCTTATTGATGCCGATTCGGCGATCGCACAGGACAGACCGAACATCGTTTGGATTATGTCTGAGGACAATTCGAAGCACTATCTTAAATTGTTTGATCCGATGGGCGCGGCGACTCCGAATATTACAAACCTCGCGAAAAATGGAGTCGTATTCGATCGTGCCTTCTCCAATGCACCTGTCTGTAGTGTTGCAAGAACGACGCTCATCTCAATGGTTTACGCCCCTCGTTTGGGGACCCAATTTCATCGTCGGATAGAGTTGGCAAACATGCCGGCTGGTTGGAAGATGTTTCCAGCTTATCTGCGGGACGCTGGTTATTACACTACGAATAATTCAAAGAAAGATTACAACGCTGTCGAAACTAAAGGAACTTGGGACGCATCGTCAAATAAAGCTCATTGGCGCAACAGGCCGTCGGGAAAGCCCTTTTTCCATGTACAGACTTACACTGACTCTCACGAGTCGTCGTTGCATTTTAAGCAGTCGTGGGTGGACTCACCTGATCTTCAAACCGATCCCGATGCCGTTGAACTTGCACCGTATCATCCTGACACGCCGCTGTTTCGTTTGACCTATGCCCGGTATCACGATCGGATAAAGTCAATTGATAACCGCGTCGGAAAGTTGGTCGAGCAACTAAAGAGTGACGGTGAACTTGAAAACACATTTATCTTTTACTTTGGTGATCATGGGGGTGTTCTTCCACGCGGCAAGGGGTACATCAATGAAAGTGGTCTTCACGTACCTTTGGTTGTTCGAATTCCTGAGAAGTGGAAATCGCGGTCTGAATTTCAACGCGGAGATCGAACCGATGGTTTTGTCGAGTTTGTTGATTTTGGGCCGACTGTGTTGCGTTTGGCGGGGATTAACGTGCCGGCTTTTGTTGACGGCGAACCATTTATGGGGGAGGGCGTTACACGCGAAGACGTAGATGCTAAGAACAAAACATTCGGATACGCTGATCGCATGGATGAAAAGTACGACTTTTGTCGCTCGATTCGCGTTGGTGATTGGAAGTATATAAGGAATTATCAGGCGATTTATCCTGACGGACTTCAAAATAATTATCGGTACATTAATCTTGCATGGAAGCAATGGCGAGAGCTATTTATTGCAGGCAAGCTTAATTCAGCTCAATCAGCATTTTTTCTTCCAAAGCCGGCAGAGCAGTTATTTTTCCTTGCGGAAGACCCACATGAAATAAATGATCTCGCCGGATTAGCTGAGCATCGTAAGCGATTGATTTCCATGAGGGCCGAGCTTACTGAACAAGTCAAGGCGATGCCCGATTTGAGCTTTATCCCTGAGAGCGTTCTGGTTGAAGAGGCGATGCAGGATCCGGTCGCGTACGGCCAAGCCCGAAAGGAATCAATCGCAAGATATGTCGACATCGCTAATTTAGCCTTGCTGCCACCCGCGGAGGCCATTCCAAAATTGCGGCAGGCGATCCAGTCAAAAGATGCCGTCGATCGTTACTGGGGCTACTCGGTTTGCTCAATTTTTGGGGGGAAGGCTGCGGAACTTAAACCGTTAGCGAAGAGTACTATCGATCAAGAGGAAAATCTTCTCGTGAAACTGCGAGCGTGCGAATTCTTAGGACTTACCAAAGAAGTCAATCCAATGTCTGTGATAGAGACAATCTTGAAAGAGTCCGATTCAGCGGTCGTCAACCTTATCGCACTTCAGTCACTCGTATTCTTTAAAGACGGTCCGCTGGACTATCAGACTGAGTTAGATTTTGATTCGATCAAAACCATTGACGCTCAGGTGGTGCGACGAGTTGGCTACCTCATGGGAATGCCGGAGGCGGAAATTAAAAAGCGGGCGAAGGCATTAATGCAGCGAAACCGCAAGTGAAATTCGTAGGCACTTTGTTGGATGATAGGATAGTTCCTGCTATCAACGAGCAGGTTAGGGTTTTCCTCCAGTAACTGTCTTTTGTTGCCGAAGCACACGATGGATCGAAGCATAATACAAGGTGCACGCGGCGTTCGTTCGATTTTTCCTATCTGAGTGAAGATGGTCTAGACGCTAGACCCCGCTCATGGAAAGAGAGATTCGGGGTGCAAGCAAAGATTGCCAGATTACTTGTTTTTCAAATGAACGGTAGCCTTGCCTAAGAATCCGTTGATCTTGTAATTACCAATTCTCTCGACGTCTTTGACCTCAAAGTCAATGGAATAACTGTCAAACCTGCCCAGCCGACTGTCGATCTTTTCAGTGAATTTGGCGTTGCGTGAGCTGCAAATGTCCTTGGCCATATCCAAGGTAGTGATGGGCAGCGGGATATCCGGATAAAGGCCATCAGAGTGCTGATTATTAAGCCACTTGGCCAGACCCTCGGCGGTCGTCGATTTGGGAAAAACAATTACCTTTCCTGTTACGGCAAAGTCTGTGTTTTTGTTATCGATTCGTAATTTAAGAATGACATTTTCTTTGGGAAAAGTATAAAAGATCTGCGTCTCTCGAAATCCTCCAAATGTCTGGCTTACCTCTAACTTCTTGACCTCGTCACTTTCAATGTCGAGTATTGACAGGTCTGGCTGACCCGCTGTGCCTGCTTCGATCGAGTCGACTTTCACGATCCATCGCTGGCGAATTTCAACTCCGCGTTTCATTGTAAGTTTTCCCTTGACGACAACCACTTTACCGTTCAACGGTTTTGATTTCTTCTGGGAATCAGGCGAGTTCGAAAGGTCAAGTTCCCAGGTGACCCCATTCGCTGTAATGATGACCCCTGTGGTTTCACCGCCAATAGCCATGATCTCATTATTCAATTTGCCGCGGACTTCGACTTTGATGTATTCATCTTCGAGAGGTTCAACTGCGAATGGAGTCGTAGAGGCCAGGAGTCCGCAACTCAAGGTAGAGAGTAAAAACGCGAGTGAGGTTACGGGTAACAATTTCATTTTTGAGTTCCTAGACAAGTGAATCATAGATTTGAGATAGTTTAGCTGAATGGGCGTCGTTCGATGCGGGGCTGGGCCGTTTTGAAGGTAAAATTCGCCGTTGATTAATTTCGGAAATCTCGCGTTGATGACATTCAAGCTGATAACGAAGCTCGCTGATAAATATTAGTGGTTTTTCTTGCCAATCATTAATTAATTTAAAAGCTGTGGAAATTGCCTGATTTTTCCATATCGGTCAGAGCCTGCGACTCTAAGCAGAATCTTTTAGCAGCCAACAAGTTTGCTCTGAGACGCTGTTTAAAAAAAACACTGAAGTCGTTAAAACATGTGAGGTTAATTTTCTGATCGTTGAATTTGGTATTGCTTAGTTTGGGATAGTAAAGCATTTGCTAAAGATCCCAAAATTGAAATCGAAACTATGAGTGAATATCCTCAAAAGACTTGTGAAATAGATCGATTAGTGACTCATGAAAAATTGGTCGCTGCGTCCCTCGCCGGTAGAAAAATCCAACAGCGGCGTGCCGGTGTTTACGGGTACCCCGGGGAACAGTTTGTGTTGGAGGGAACGGCCTTCGTGATCACTGACTTGAGGCGTGAGGTTCTTAAAAATATGACCGAAGCAGATGCAAAACGCGAAGGGTATCCCACTTTGGAATTTTATCGCGACTTAATTCTTAAGATGCACCCAGGAATGGAATGGGATGATAATCAGCAGGTATGGGTCCACGAATTTAAGAAGGTTGACACCGAGTGATGCTCATTGCAAGTTGTTGTCTGTATCTTGAGCGTCTTTGCGGATTGTAAAAAGAGCCCGGCTCTTAAAAATAAAAACTACGTCAGCTTAAACAGCATTAACCGGTGCCACGGGTCGTTACGGTTTCTCGATGACCATCTCAAAGGGTCGGTGGTCGCTCGTTGTTTCGTCGTCAGGGAAATCTCCCTCACGAACCAAAACGCGACATGTCGATTTCCAATTTTTGGCGGAGCCGGCAACGAACGCAAAATCCAAAATGCTACCGGGATAGTCATCAATTCCGTCTGGATTTCGCGGGTTGTCGTACCAATTCGTGTCAATCAGCTCGACAGGCTCCACCCAGCGCCAAATGTTGTCTTTGAGCATGTTTGAAAAAGCGGGATTTCCCTTGCGAGTTTTAAATACAAAATCAAAATTATAATCCCCCAGCGCGAAAACCGGTAACGTCTGGTCACGTGCCCACTCAACCAGCATGGTTGCTTGCTTTTGACGAATCTCCGCTTTGCCCCTTGCAAGATGGTTAACCATCACGAGAAATTCAGTACCGTTGGCACGGTCTTTGAGATGCGCCACCAAAGGGGCTCGATACCGGTTGAGTATGTTAATCTCTTTAATCTCAAAGTGCCGCACCAATTCAAACTTGTTCTCGTTGTAAAGTATTTCGAGCCGATCACTAAAACCGGATTTTGAATAAACGTATTTGTAGTGTTTCCCTAACGCATATCGGAACTTTTTGAGATCGGCGGGTAAAACTTCCGAAAGCGTAAAGATATCGTAATGATCATTTTTGTTGAGATCTGCCAGTTGATCGCAGATAACTTTCGATTCCGCTCCATCGGATTCAACATTCCATGAAAGCAAATTGTAACGACCTGTCGGAACGAGCGGATTCGAAGCAGGAATTATCGCCGTGGTAATTCGATCCGTGGCGGGAGCAACAACTGGCTCAGCCATCTCGTTAGATGGTGACGCTTCTTCCCCAAACGCAGTTGAACCAGCCGCACCCGAAAAACAAAAACAAAGCAGAATTAGCCAATGCTTACCGTTAGCAGAACAATCCATTGTTTGGAGTCACTTTCTTGTGTTTGGTAAAATCACAGTTTGAGTTTGGCCCTGCCGGAATGCTGGCCGTTTCGCGTGATATCATAACAGGATTTGATTCAGCAAAACATGAGTCTAGGGGTGGTAAATTAGCCACCCACCAAGCCATTAAGTGAAAAATTCGTTAAGATTCGGGGGCGATGCAGAAATCAAGGTTGAATCATGGCACTGAGGATTGCGGCTTGTCTCTGGTGCGGATTTACTCTTAAGATTTGTCTCGAATTTGTCTTAAGCGGTTCAACCAACTTATACGAGATGACTTACACAAGATGACTAAGTGATTTTTTTTTGATCTCGCGGTTGATTGTATTTTTTTTGCGTCCAAATTTACTGAGAGCTGATTCCTCGAGAGCAGTCTCTTATCAGTTTTTCGAAATTAGCTACTATTTTAGGCTTGAGAGTACGGTCGTAAAAATTCTGGAGTGGTGATGGCAGTTGCGAAGCAAATTATTAAGGTCACAAACGCAGATGTGTACCGAGGAAGACGTTGTGTTTTTCAGAATTTTTCGCTGACGATTGACGCGGGTGAGAATACCGCGATTGTGGGTCCAAACGGTGCAGGCAAAACGACGTTATTGAAATTGCTGGGGCGAGAGCTATATCCGGCTAAAGGTGAAGTCTCGATTTTGGAAAAGTCACGTTGGCATGTTTCAGAGTTACGAAAACATTTTGGAGTAGTGTCGGTTGACCTGCAGCAAAACTTTCGTCCTCACACGCCTGGGCGCTCGGTGGTATTGTCTGGGTTTTATTCCAGTTTGAACACTTTCGGTCATCAGGAATTCAGTGAAGCTCAGTTGACTATTGCCGAGCGCGTTTCAAGCGAGCTTGGGATTGCACAGTTTAGTAACACGCCGTTTTTTAAGATGTCTAACGGTGAACAGCGAAGGCACTTGTTGGCTCGATCGTTGGTAAATGATCCGGGGGTACTCGTTTTGGACGAACCCGCAAACGGCTTGGACTTGTCTGCGCAGTTTCAATATTTTAAGACGGTTTCGCAGTTAATTCATCAACGAAAATCGCTGGTGCTGGTCACGCACCATCTCAATGAGATTCCCGTTGAGATTTCTCGGGTCATTCTCCTGAAGCAAGGTGCAATTTTTGCTGACGGGCCAAAGTCGAGGGTTTTGACAGATGAAAATTTGTCCGAATTGTACGAAATGCCTGTTAAGGTTTTCGTTAACGATGGTCTTTTTCACGCAACTCCCGGATAACAATACAACGTTGAATGCGGGCAGTTTCGGCTTCTCCGAGCCGCTAGTTTGCCGTTCTTAACAACCGGTTATTGATTTTTATCCGATATTAAGAAAAAAAGGAGAAATTAAGAAAAAAAGCCGAGAAGACGATTCTCAATGGACGGTTTGTTCAAAACGGATGACTTTTAACCCAGCGAGAGATAGAATGAAAAAATTAACGTTAACGGCAGTTATGTTGGTCGCCTCGGTCATTTCGGCTACCACGTTTGCTCAAGAAAAAACAATCGTTCAAACCGCAATTGAAGCGGGGAATTTCAAGACGCTCGTGACGGCGGTGAAGGCCGCTGGATTGGTTGATACTCTCAATGGCCACACGAAATTTACGGTGTTTGCCCCAACGGATGAAGCGTTTGCGAAGGTAGATCCAGCGACTTTGCAGTCGTTGTTAAAGGCTGAAAATAAGAGTCAGCTTGCTCAGGTGTTGACCTACCACGTCCTATCCGGCAGTGTCATGGCTCGAGATGCCTATGATCTAAATAGTGCGACTACGGTGA
Source organism: Planctomycetota bacterium (assembly GCA_029979005.1). Lineage (GTDB taxonomy): Bacteria > Planctomycetota > Planctomycetia > Pirellulales > Pirellulaceae > Mariniblastus. The sequence goes on from JAPOIJ010000061.1 coordinate 13,407, forward strand.
ACGGCCAGCGTCTGGCTGTTGATTTTCGAGGTGACTCGTTGAAGGTCGGCGATGCACAAATCGTAGTCACTGACATTCCGTGTTCGAACGGAGTCATTCACGTAATTGATACGGTGTTGATTCCAGAGTTCAACACAATTCCCGGGACCGCGCAGGCGGCCGGACAGTTCAATACTCTAGTTGCTGCGGTTGGCGCAGCGGGGCTGGCGGACGTGTTAGGTAGTGAAGGCCCCTTCACAGTTTTCGCACCGACGGACGAAGCGTTTTCTAACCTGCCAAGTGGTACGGTTGAGACTCTTTTGAAACCGGAGAACAAGCAAGACCTGATCAACATTCTGAAGTACCACGTAATTGCCGGTCGGGTTTACGCTAGTGACGCTGTCAAAGCCGGTAAGGCAAAAACGCTGCTGGGTCGCTCAGTTGACATCGGGCTCGCGGCTTCGGGTATCACAGTCAACAACGCGAAAGTGATCGCGAAGAACATTGATAATACTAACGGGGTTATTCACGTGATCGACGCGGTATTGATTCCCGGAGTCATGTCTCGTACTGCGGCTATGGACGTACTTGCCTCCGCGATTAGTGTCGGTGCACCGGTTTACAACGCTGGGAATCATGGAAAATGTTGCAAACTGTATATGGAAGCGATGGAATCAATTGTTGGAGCAGGTGTGGAGAGCACCGATGAGGAAACCATGGAAATGGTCTCCGCGACGCTCCGGATGGCTGAAAGAACCCACGACACGACTGAGCGAGCGTGGGTTTTGCGGCGGGGGATGGATTCGCTGTACGGGTCGCTTTCCGAGCCCCGCGTTATGCGGACACAATTTAAGAAGTAGGCTCTGCTGACGATCGCAGCCTGATCAGGGTTGCCGGAAGACAGAAAGCATTAGGACGGCTCGTATTTGAGCCGTCTTTTTTTATGTTTTCGATTATTTGACTCAGTTGGGAGGAAACTAGCTCGTTTGCCGCGTATTTCCGGTGTTTTGGGGAGGTTGGCAAGCGATTACAATAAAGTTTGGGTGAAAAGCATCTTGACCCTACGATCGCCTAGAATAATTTTGCGAGCGAAGTCGCCACTGATTAGTTACGAAGATGCTGTCGCCAAACCACCTTCGAGATAACTTGTTGCAAGTACGCATAAGAGGTTGATTGCTGGTTCATTGAAACGATTTTAAAAGGTAGACCATGTTCAACCGCCGTAATATTTTACAGGGAATGGCTGCAGGTGTAGCGTTGGGATCGACCACGCTTGGCTCAACAGCCCTCGGTAGCCCAAAGCTCGGCCGCGTGGGTGGGGGCTCCCCCAAGCGGGTTGTTTTCTTTCTGCAGAATCAAGGATTCGACCCAGCGACCTGTGTTCCCGCTGGCATGAAAGAAAGTGGCTCCCTGGCGGGGATTGAATTGCCCGAACCCATTCGTCCGTTGGAGCCTTATAAAGACAAACTTCATATAATCAATGGACTTCACGGACGGCACACAAGCCCTTCACACAGCGCATTCTTTGGCGCGCTTGGCGGGTATCGAGGTGGTATTGGAGTTCCGCCTGCCGGTGCAACGATCGATCATGTGGTTAGCGGTCAGCTACCAGAAACATTGCTTCCCCATTTATGTATCGGAATGGATGCAATTGAAAACATGATTTCGCGTCCAACACTCGCGACGCTTTCCGCAGCCGATGCAGGGAAGCCGGTCTTCATGCACTCCAATCCAAAACTGCTCTATCAGATGTTGTTTGGGGGAATCGCTACCGGTGATGTCAAACGTAAATTTGAGGCGAGGTCAAATGTCTTTAATCGTATCGAAGAGATCGCTCAACAGAGTTCTACTACATTGCCACCAAGTGAGCGTGAACGGTACGGTGGCTATGTCGCAGGCTTTCGAGAGATAAATGGCCTCCGGGAAAAACTGGAAACGGTTTCGGATCATCTTCGAAAATTCGCGCCTGAATACGGTGATAAAATTGTTAAACCAAAATTTGAAACGGATTGGCACGATTCGCTTCTCGACATTGGGATAGCATCACTCAAAGCGGGACTGACCAATGTGCTTACGATTGGTTCGGGGAGGGGCGAGATCTTTGGTTCGTGGAAGGGACTTGGGATCGTGCCTGCAGGGCACAATCTTGGGCATATGAAACAGCCTGACAATCCGATTTGGATCAAGATTCGTCAATACAATTGCCGGATGCTGGTCAAGATCATGAAAGAGCTCGAATCGATTCCAGAGGGGGATGGTTCGATGATGGACAACACGCTTATCGTTTACACGAGTAATAATGCTGATAAGCAGCATACCTCCGGTGCGAATTGGCCTTTCATGCTGCTTGGTGATTTAAGCGGTACGATGACCACCGGTCGTTACACCAGCGTTAGTGGAAACCGGCCAATTAATGCGTTATACGCTACCTTGTTGCACGCGATTGGTGCTCCCTGTGATCGTTTCAATATGGAAAAAAGTATCGCAGGGAAGTACGATTCTAAGCTTGGTCCGATTGAAGAATTGCTGGCATAGTTGAAGTAATTTTTGGAACAGATATTAGTTGCAATGATTGCCGCTCGACGATCGAGAGTTGTTATGAAGAATAGATTGCAGACGCTTGTGGGAGTGCTAATCCTGTTTCCGTTGTTGTCAGCGAGCTTGATTTCGGATGATCAAGTTGGGTTGGACAGAGCGGCCCAAGCGTTTTTATCCAAACATTGTCTGGTTTGCCACGATTCTGAAACGCAAGAGGGTGGCGTTTCACTGGAAGGTTTAAAGACGGTCAGCTTTGAAAACTCTGATTTATGGAAACGGATTTGGGAGCAGGTGTCGCTAAACGAAATGCCTCCGCGGGATGAAAGCTCCCGCCCCGATGCGTTGGAGCGTTATGAGTTCAGCCAACGGATTACAGGGGGGTTAGTGGAAGCCCTAAAAGATGTGGGTGGATTCCGGCTGCATCTCCATCCGTCGAAAGGGAATCATCTCGATCATGCTCTTTTATTCGATCGCGAATATTCGACCGGTCAGTTAGAACCATCTTCAACGCCTGCGCGGATTTGGCGAATCCAACCACAGGAACATCTTACTCGATTGAACGCGCTCATCAATTTGGAACCTGTCTTTGATGCGCGGAAACCGGGAGTGAGGACGCGTGGCGATAGAATACTTCCCAATCCACAGGGAGAGGTGAAAGTTTACTTTGGCCTCGATCGGGTGATTGGATGGGTTGGAGGTAGTGCGGCTTACGCGGCGGCGATAACCGGGTTTTCCCCCGTTTTGTCCACGGAAGATACTCACGGTTTGAGAAATTACGCAGATCAGTATTCGGTCAATGGCTCCGAAGCAGTGCAGATTGCTGGATTGGCCGAAGACATACTTAAATTTATGGCGTATGGACCTGACGCTGAGGAATATCAATTTGCCGATAAGGTTAGTGAGATTGATGCGAAGTACAAACATGGCGATCTTCGCGGGCTAGCCCAGAGTCTTTTTTACAGTAAAGAGATCAAGCGACCGCTGACACCTGTCTATGAACTGGTTCAAGACGGAGGTTTCACTGCTGATTCAAAAGCGAGGGCGATTACCTATTTATTTGAAGCCTTAACAGGACGCCCCCCTAGAGCCGAAGAGTTAAACAAATACGTTTCTATTCTGGAGCGAGCGGTAGACGATTTAGGTAAAGAGGAGGGGGTGATCCTCGGATTGGCTCCGATATTTTTAGATCGCGAAGCGGTTTTTCGAGTGGAGCTGGTGAACTATGGTAAACCCGATCAGTTTGGTCGGATTATGTTGCAGGATGAAGAACTTGGGTTAGCAGTTAATGCGGCGTTCAGTTATCTTCCGCCCGATAAAACACTCAGGCAGTCAATTGTCCAGGGTCGTATGAAAACGAGAGAAGACGCGGCCCGTGAGGTCGCACGAATCCTCGCGGATCCGGAGATTCGCAAACCGAGGATCCTTCAGTTCTTCCGTGAATATTTTGACTACGATCGCGCGGGTTCTATCTGCAAGGATACACCGGCGCTGACTTCAGCCGGTGGCGATAATAAAGGGACCAATCATTACACCACGATGCACGGAATGGTATCGCATACTGACCGGTTGGTGGAGTTGATTCTGGCAGAAGATAAAAATGTACTTGAGGAGCTGTTGACCACTAATCGTGTCGTGATTTCGCCCGGTAAAGATATCCGTTATTTTAGCCAGTTGGAAAAATTGGTTAAGAAACTTCCAAAAGTTCCGAAAGGTACCAAGATTACTGACGCTGATCGTGGATATGTTGAATTACCAAAAGGAAAAAATATTCATGTGCGGGTGCCTCAGGTGGTCAAGAATGGAAGAACGAATCGTTCGTTGACTGATCTTCCGCTAGATCAACGCCGGGGGATTCTGACGCATCCCAGCTGGTTAGTGTCTCACTCGGATGCCATGGATAATCATGCGATATTACGAGGACGTTGGGTGCGTGAGCGTTTGCTCGGTGATTCTGTCCCCGACGTCCCCATAACTGTCGACGCAATGCTCCCTGATGAACCGCGCGAAACTTTGCGGCATCGTATGCGAGTCACTCAGGAATCGGAGTGTTATCGGTGTCATCGAAAAATGGATCCACTTGGGCTTCCGTTTGAGATGTTTACTCATGCGGGCCTCTACCGCACGACAGAATTAGGCAAGAAGGTGAACACACGTGGCGAAATTATTGACAGTGGAGAAGAGGGTCTCGATGGACCCGTTGATGATGCTCTTGAGATGATTGACCGACTTGCGGCAAGCGAGCGTGTGCATCAGGTATTCGTAAGGCATGCCTTTCGTTTTTGGATGGGGCGGAATGAGACGATCCATGACGCGCCGGTTTTGCGTGCAGCCTATCAGGCCTACCGCGATAATGGTGGTAGTATGAATGCGCTTTTGGAATCGTTGCTGACCTCCGATGCATTTCTCTATCGGAAAGTGTCGGATCTTGAAGCGCGAAACTAGGTTTCCGACGAGCGGTGGAAGTGATTTAGAACATTGCCAGTTGTGACGGGTTTGATTTCTATTAACGCGTGAGAAGCGGTGTTTGTCAGCGGAATCCTTGGTATGCTCAATCCACCGCTGTTTCATTAGCTGTTTGTAATAACTGGAACTGGTTTGGGACGGTTTTTAGATAATAAATTGAAAGGTGATTGGGAAATGTTGTTAAAAATCATTCCGATTCTGTTCGTAATGTTGGTGCCGATTTTGGATTCGCGAGCGGAAGATCCGAACATCATTTTGATTTTTATTGACGATTTAGGTTGGAAGGATGTTGGTTGTTATGGGAATGATTTTATTGATACTCCTAACATTGATCGTTTAGCTTCGGAAGGAATGCGGTTTACCGACTTTTACGCCTCCGGAGCCGTTTGCTCGCCAACACGATGCGCAGTTCAATCGGGCCAAAATCAGGCAAGGATCGGGATCACGGCACATATCCCGGGTCATTGGCGGCCCTTCGAAAGAGTGATTACACCACTGACGACGATGGCATTGCCGTTGGATACCGTGACGGTTGCCGAGTCGATGAAGGAGGCAGGGTATTCGACGGGATATGTCGGGAAATGGCATCTTGGGCAGGGAGCACAGTTTCAACCTAAGAATCAAGGCTACGATTTCTCGGCTGTCATCTCGGGCCCCCATTTGCCGGGACGGTATCGAGTACTCGACGGTGGGAAGCCTAAGCCAAAGGCTGGCCAGTATCGAACGGAATTTGAGGGAGACGTTTGTGTAGATTTTATTAATCAGCACAAGAATGAACCGTTTTTTTTGATGTTATCTCCCTTTGCCGTACACATTCCTTTGGGCGCAATGGCCACCAAAGTTGATAAATATGAAAAGCGTGCAACGGAAACGAAGCGGGACTTACCTCACCCCGTTTATGCCGCCATGGTCGAGCACTGTGACGATATGGTCGGTCAAATTGTTGAGGCTGTTGAGGATGCGGGGATCACAGAAAATACAATGATAGTTTTTACCTCGGACAATGGCGGGCTCTATCGGCGCTACGATTACCGCCCTGCAGCTGATGACACTGTTGCGAGTCAGAGTCCGTTGAAAGGTGAAAAGGGGACGCTTTATGAAGGAGGAGTCAGAGTTCCTTTGATTGTGAAATACCCCCCTCTGGTTAAGCCAAATACCGTTTGCGCTGAACCGACGATCAGCCATGATTTTTACCCAACGTTCGTCGAGCTTGCCGGAGGCGATTTGCCGGTGAATCAGACCATTGATGGGGTGAGTTTATTGCCATTACTTGAGCAACCTAAAGTAAAACTTCCGAGGAAATCACTGCACTGGCACTATCCACATTATCACCATGGGCGACCGGCAAGTAGTATTCGGGAACGGGAATGGAAGCTGATTGAATTCCTTGATGGCACGGGTGAGGTTGAAATTTATAACCTTGCCGAGGACATTGGTGAAACAAAGAATCTGGTCGAGGAAAAACCGGGGCGTGCAGCTGATTTAAAGAAAAAGCTTCAGCGGTGGCGGATTGAGGTTTCGGCCCGAATGCCTGTGTCGAATCCAAATTATGACCCGGAGAGGGCAGGGGAGTGGTGGCAGATGAGGACTGGTAAACCGGTCCCAAGTGATAGCCGAAAACGTTTTCCACCGACCGAAAAATCTGAGTAACCACCTGTGGTTCCATTTATGGGAAGGTGAATTTACCTGTCATCTTCAGAAATCAATTGGCTTTATCGTCGGGTAAAAGCTAAATCGATTTGGCATTGAATCTTAGGTACTTGGAAACTTTTGACGTGCCGGGTTTTCAGGGGTAAAAAAGAGGGTGAGCTGTAGCACATGTTGGCCTGTTAAACGCCAATGTTCACAATTGTAATACACTATATTGATCAGATGGATTGGTTTGGCGCAGCGCTCAGACCCCCATAAAATAGAGATTCCGGATTCAAGTGAATCGCTTCTTTTGCTTCAGTTCAAAAATTTTATACCTATAACGTTATTCTCCCAAATGGAGCTAATCAATGCCAAGAATTAATCGTCGAACTTTTGTCGGACAATCGTTAGCTGCTGCGGGTGTAATGACCTTCGGAACAGGTGCCGTCCGCCCCTTAGCTTCCAATGATAAAATAGGAGTCGCTGTCGTTGGCGCTGGCGGCCGCGGTGGTAGCCATATAAATGCCTGGCTTAAAGATTCCCGCACTGAAATTCTTTATGTGGTTGATGTTGATGAGAATGCAGGTAATCGCCGCTGCGATATGATTGCGGACGAACAGGGAATTCGACCGACGTTCGTAACTGATATGCGGCGGACCTTTGATGACAAAGCTGTAGATGCTGTAAGCACAGCCACCCCCAATCATTGGCATGCTCTTTGCGGCGTTTGGGCGATGCAGGCTGGAAAAGACACGTACATTGAAAAACCGATTTGTCATAATATCGCAGAAGGAAGCGCGCTGGTTGCCGCTTCAAAAAAATATAAGCGGGTCTGTCAGACCGGAACACAGTGCCGTAGTAATCCCGCGATTCAAGAAGCGGTGAAATTCATGGCCGACGGTGGGATCGGTGAAGTGAAATTTGCGAGAGGACTGTGTTATAAACGGCGAAAATCAATCGGCAGTCTTGGGGATTATCCGATCCCTGGGGAGGTTGACTTTAACTTGTGGAGTGGCCCGGCTGAATTTAGCAGCCCGAGAAACACGAGGCAGCGATTCCATTACGATTGGCATTGGCAACGGCGCTACGGCAATGGTGATTCAGGAAATCAAGGCCCCCACCAAACGGATATTGCTCGATGGGGTCTTGGCATCAATGAGCATCCGAGAAGTGTGGTCAGTTACGGAGGGCGGCTTGGCTATCAGGCCGAACGCAAAGATCCGAAATATGTAGACGCTGGTGATACCGCAAATACTCAAGTTTCTATTTACGATTACGGAGACAAGTGCATTGTTTTCGAGACACGTGGTCTTGAGGTGAAACCGTCCGCGGATGATGAATTGAATCGGCTTTTCAATAGTTCCAAAGGTAACAAGATTGGAGTCGTGTTTTACGGTTCTGATGGATACCTGGTGCAAAAATCTTATACGAACTGTGAGGCTTTTGATAAAGACTTTAATTCGATTAAGACATTCAAAGGTTCAGGGAACCACTTTGGGAATTTCCTCGATGTTTGCGAAAGTCGCAAAATGGAAGACCTTAATGCGGACGCGTGGGAGGGGCATCTTTCTGCGGGACTTAGCCACTTAGGGAATATTTCGTATTACCTTGGAGAGAATAATAAAGTTTCGGTTGCTCAAGCCAAAGAAATCCTCGGTAATATTAAAAGCCTTGACGACAATGGCGAGACGCTTCGGCGAACCATTCGGCATCTCGAGGACAATAATGTGGATCTCAAAGAATACCCTCTTTCCATGGGACCAAATTTGAAGTTTGACGCTGGAAAAGAAATGTTCCCAGACTCGGCTCAAGCGACTGAGATGGTGACGCGTAGTTATCGCGATGGATTCGTTTGTCCTCGTGCGGCTGACGTTTAATTTTGGGATTGATTCGGTTGCAGAATCATCAAAATTCCGTCAAGCAAGCACTGAAGCACCGTCATGGTAAGGAGTTGTGAATATCGACTGTTTAGCTTAGCGGTGCATAAGTGTCAGCTTGCAAGCCATCTCCTACGTGTTGGGGGAGACGCGGGAACGCTATAGGTTCTGCCGAAAGGTAAGTGGTGATTTCAACTGGTAAAGCGGTTGAGAAAAAGGTAGCAATTTTCGAATCAGGGGATATTGGGACTTGGGGATTAAAGTGTTAAGGGCTATTCGTTCCAATTTTTTTGTCTGGTTAATGATCGTCCTTTGTTCTCCATCATGGGCCGATGAGAAGCTGCCTAAATTAGGAAGCGTCCATCCTACTGACTCCTCCTATCGCTTGGTCTGGCAGGAGGAGTTCAGCGGTAATAAGCTTGATCGATTGAAATGGGTACCGGAGGATGATTCGGTTCTTGGCCAGTACGGGCATGGTAACGGAGAGGCTCAAGTCTACTTGGATTCAGAGGGTGAGACGTTTTATGTTCGAGACGGCAAGCTGACCATTGTTGCCACGTATGCGCCGAACGAAAAATATCCCCTTCGTCAGGGACCGAGAGGTGCGTATCTCCGCGACATCGATCATCAATCTTTCAGGTCGGCCAAGATCAAAACAGAGGGTCTGGCATCCTTTACTTACGGACTCATTGAGGCGCGAATTAAGAACCCAACGAATCGAACAGGGAGAAAAACTGCGATTCCGGTGTGGCCTGCATTCTGGATGCTGCCCGAAGCGAAAACTGCCCCCTATGCCGGTTTCTGGGATAAACTCGCTGCGGAGAAAGATCGAAAGTGGACCTACAGTAGTTGGCCTTACAGTGGCGAAATTGACATTATGGAAATGTCAGGACGCGCCACTCGGCTTTATCACGCTGGCGCTGTGTATCACAAAAGTCCAAAGAATTGGACTTCCGGCCATATTGGTTGGTACTCTCACTACCGCCGTTTTGATGGTGCGCTTGATCCGAAACGCTGGATACGGGATCAGGTACTCGATGGATCGTTGCAGGCTAAGCCAGGTGAGGGTTCCTATTCGCAGGAATACCATATTTATGGTTGCAAATGGACCAAGGACCGGATCGTTTTCATGCTGGATCACAAAGAGTGGGGACCTGGTTTAGACCTGACTGACGAGGCGAAGTTTGGTAATCGGAAAATCTACAATGATTACCCGTTCTATCTCATCTTAAACCAGGCCATCGGTGGTAACTATTTTGGTGTATGGGGGCCGAATGACCCAGGTCCAGATAAGGTAGCGAAGAATGAGCTATATGATTTCGATCTATTTCCGCAGTCGATGGATATTGATTGGGTTCGTGTCTACCAACCAAAATGATGAATGGATTATGTTCGAAAGAGGATAGATCTTCGACAGACATTTCGCGACTGGCGAAGTTCAATTTAAATTTTGGGCTTGAGCGAAGATCGCTCCTTCAATTACCATTTGCAGTCTTATCATTCACTGGGACGTGTTTCCGGCGACCGACTTTTCTAAATGCTTATTTCAGGCGGCTCTGTTCGAGCGTCGTAAAGTTAATAATTTTATGCTCAAAAATCTTCTCGGAATCGATCCGCAGTTGGAGCCAGACGGCTCTTATCGACCCTCAAAACTTGCTCTGCGGCTCGCTACTTCATCGGTTTCAAATTACCAAGCATCGTCGTACGAAGCGTATCAGGGAAAACGTTCGAAAATAATCGTTGTTTTTACTGAGCAAAAAAACATGTCGATGAAAAACGGACGGAAATTTTCAACCGGCAATCATCCTGTCGAAGCATTATTGCCGATGCTGCACCTAAAAAATGCAGGATTTGAGTTTGAAATTGCGACACCCAGCGGCAAGCCTGTTGTTTTTGAGATGTGGGCGATGCCATCCAAAGATGCTGATGTTTTAGGCATTTACAATGATTTGAAACCACGATTTGATCAGCCCAATTCGTTGCATCATGTTATTGACTCTCTCGACGAGGAATCCAGTTCGTACGCTGCGTTGTTTATTCCCGGCGGGCATGGCGCTATGTTAGGACTTCCAGAGGACAAAAATCTTAACACTCTCCTGCGGTGGGCGCATCATCACGACTTGTTCACCATTAGTCTCTGCCATGGCCCCGGTGCTTTCCTTTCGACCACATTGGAGAATGAAGAATTCCTGTACGCTGGATATGAAATGGCTATATTTCCGGATTCGGTTGATAAAAAAACACCGTGGCTTGGATACCTTCCGGGCCATATGCCGTGGGAACTAGGCGCGCGGCTCGAAAAACTTGGTGCAAAGATTGTCAACTCTAAAGCGGATGACACCTGTTGCGTCGATCGGAAATTGATTACCGGCGCCAGCCCTGATGCCGCTGATAAGCTTGGCAATCTATCGGTCACGACTCTTTTGGAACATTTGACGCTACCGCATGATTAACCGGGTTGCCTTTAATTGTTAGTTGGGAAATAAAATTGTTTATCTGATGCGTGTCTGATAGTGATAGAAATGAACTGGTAAGGGGGTCGTTATTTGCAATTGATTTGCATATAGTTGAGTGTTTGATGGTTCTTGTTGGTCGATATTGGATCAGCTTTTCACTTTGATACTTGAGAGTGTCTGAAAAATGCCCTGGAAAATCGGAGAACGAATTCCGACCAATTTAATTGTTGGGTTTCTCGGTTCCGGAAAGACACCCGCCATTCGAAATTTAATTGAACAGCGCCCCGTCAGCGAACATTGGTCGATTTTTGTCAATGAATTTGGAACGGTTTCGATTGATCAAGCTCTGATAGAGTCCAGCCGTAATGAGGTGGCAGTAGAGGAACTTGGTGGTGGCTGTGCTTGTTGCACGATGTCTTTTGCTTTTAAGCCACTGCTTGCGCAATTCATTCGGCGAACCAAACCTGATCGGTTGATTTTGGAACCGTCGGGGATCAGCCACCCCGCAAACGTGGTGGACATTTTACGAAGCGATGATTTTTCCGGTGTTATCGATTTGCAGAATATTATTTGTATGATTGATCCCAAAGTGGTTGATGATCCTCGATGGCAAAATTCGGAAGTATTTCATGATCAGGTTCAGCTGGCCGATATTGTAGTTTTAAATTGGTCTGACCTAAGATGTCAGGAGCAAATAGATCGATGTCGTGAGTGGGTGGCAGGCTTTAACCCTCCGAAGCAGCTCGTGGTCGAGACTAAATTCGGTGAAATAGACTTCGAACTGTTGAACATTGAATGTAGGACGACGCGTTTTCCTCTTTTTTCAGAGGCTCATCCGAACGCAACTTCGAGTGAAATTGGATTCACAGGCGAAAATTTTGAACCAAAATCAGGTGCGTCTACAAAAGTTAACGCTGGGCAAGAGATTTCTGAGCATGGCCGGCTAAACTCCGTTGTTAGCTTAGATCAACAACCGAAACCGGGATGCCCTCTGCGTTTTCCGAACCAGGGGTCCGACCTCTGCGGGTGTGGCTGGATTTTTCATGTCGACGACGTTTTCAGAAAAGATAGTCTGTTTGATTTATTGGAAGTCATCAGGGATGTAGTTCGATTGAAAGGTGTCTTTCGTTGTGATACGGGCTGGTGGGCAATCAATCGCACCAAGCACGAAACCGGTTTTTTAAAAACTACCTATCGGCGAGACAGTCGTCTGGAAATTATTTTCGAAAGCCATTTGCTTAACTGGGACTATCTCGAGGAGAGCTTAATTCAGTGTATAAAGAATTAGCGAGTTAATTTTTGGATACCGGCTGGTCGTTCTTAGTTAAGCCCAACCCAATCAACGCAGACCGACATTTGATCGGTCTGCGTTAATTTCTGGAACTGTCTAACGCGTTTGGTTACGCTGAATTAGCGAGTATCGCTGCCAGGCGCGAGTGGAGTTATTGAATTCCTCCAAGGGCAATAATTCGGGTGGGTTGGCCCTGAACCGATAGTGTTTTTGATATC
>JAPOIJ010000062.1 GCA_029979005.1 Planctomycetota bacterium
CCGCCGGACAGAGTGTCGATGACTTTGTTTTTTCGTTCACGCAGCTTATCAATTTCAATCGTGGGACTACCGAAAGATACACCCCAGTCATGCTCCATTTCCTGAGTTTCTGAAACGACTCTCGCAACATGGAGAAGTGCTTTGGACGGGATACATCCGCGTAGAAGGCATGTTCCCCCAAGTCGACCTTCGGCTTCGACAAGGACGACATCCATGCCTTCGTCGGCTGCTAAGAATGCTGCGGCATAGCCACCGGGTCCACCACCAATAACAACGAGTTGCGTCTGCATTGAAAAGCTCCACAAAATGGAAACGTATTACGGTTACCCATCTTTAACAAACTGGATGGGTTATCGAAAAGCGGTGACTATGGCTGAGTTTGAGCACCGCGCCTAAAAATGGCGCGGACGGAGCCGCGCCATTAGGTTTCAATTGTCCTCGACTTATCTATCGAGACAAGAATTCGACCACGGTGTTCGCATCTACCGGAAGGCTAATATCGCTTGCCGACGGCATCCCCTGAACATTTGCGGTCAGTGTATCAGAATCAAACGAGACCCATTCACAACCTTCGCCTTCCACACCTTGCTCGCGGATCGCTTGGTACATCTTCAGGATGTTTTGGCGAGGGCGAACGGTGATGATGTCACCGGGGCGAAGCAAGTAAGACGGTCGATCCACTTTAATTCCGTTCACGCGGAAGTGGCCGTGAGCAACACCTTGTCGTGCCTGAGAGCGAGTTTTGGCAAGTCCAACGCGTCGAATCACGTTGTCCAGTCGTTGTTCGCAAAGGAGAAGGAGGTTCTCACCCGTGTTTCCTTTTTGACGAGTAGCCTTACCAAAGTATCTTCGCAATTGCCTCTCACCGAGGCCGTAATAATGTTTGATCTTTTGCTTTTCCATCAACGCCATTCCGTAGTTGGATGGGCGGCGGAAACGGGTGTGCATCCCGGGAGGCTGGTTGCCTCTCTTTTCCAGGGCCTTTGCGGCACCGGATGTTTCGTAAATAAGCGATTGTAGGCGTCGGTTGACGCGGCCCTTTGGGCCAGAATAACGTGCCATCTTCAATGAGCTCCATTGCTTCAATTGGTGAACTTTTCCGGTGAATGTTTTGGCAAACAAACACTGGAACGCAGCCATCACTCCCCGCAACGTACGAGGCGAGACTCCGATTAAGTGGTGAAATATCGCGAATCGAGGAGGGTTTGGCAAGTGCTAATCTCGGTTTTTTCCGAGTCGATTGGCGATCCATGACGGCGAGGTCACCCCTCTACCATCGTCATTGGGCGAAGATTTCTGAGGAGAGATTCGCTAATTCTTTGGCAGTTGAGAACTTTTTGCAGTTTCCAGAAGCGATGGACGCTTTGAGTTTACGAAAAATGTCGGTTTCCAGCGGCCTTTCTGTAATTTCGCGAATAAAGACGCCTTTGACCCTATCACCGAAATGCCGACACATTTTAAGGTAAATCTTGGGGTCTTTCTCTCCCGAGTCGCCAACCAGAATAAAATCACGGTCAGGCATAAATTCCATTAGCCGTTTGATCTCCGAAGCTTTCCCTTTTCGCCGCAGGATGATTCGTTTCAATAGCTGATCACGTAAACGAAAATTCCGAAGGTGCATCGTTCCATTTGGGAAATCATGAATCGAATGCATTTGTTGCAGTGACTGGAATAACTGCCATGGACTCGAAGAAACGTAATGAAACCCGGCACCGTTGGCTTCCCATTGCCGGTAAACATCTGACATGCCATCGACACTACGAAATTCTCGAAGGAAAGTGTTGACTAGCAGTTCCCGTCGATCGATTACCATTGAATCTTTAATTGTGTCATCAATGTCAGAAACGACGCTGATGCCTCGAGTTGGGTATAACTTTGCTACACACTCGACCGGTTGATGATTTTGATCTTCTGTCGAGATAAGTAGTTTGATTTGCGGGGTACCACCAACCACGGTGGAAACCGAATCGACCTCGTTTCGGTCAATTACGAAAGAATCATCGAAATGACCATTTCGTCGCGTTTTCTTTTTGAGGCTGTACTTTTTTCCATTGAAAGTGACAACGATCGGTTGGCGGTGGTCACCTTCCGCCATGAACGGTTTTATCCGCTCTTGAAACATTTCGCATTGCATCTGATCAGGGGTAGCCTGCATGACTCCGCCCAGCATCCGGATCATCATTCGTTGCCGCATGTTGAAAACGGCAGGGTTTTGCGAGATGACTCCCGATACGTGGATTCGCCAATACGCACCGCTCGGATAACCAAACGCCGGGTAAGCCATTAGCGCTGTTGTCGAGTCTTTGGAACCACGAATCTTGATCATTGCCGGATGCAGTTGCCAGATTGAGTGAAAAATGGAAGTTGAGTGTCGTAGTTATGATTAGATAACGATTTTTATTCGTTGCAAGTCCATCTTATTTGGAATGAACTTCGAAAAATTACAAATGAATCCCCTGATTCCGCGATTTCGCCGTAAATCCCTGTTTAACGGGCGAATTCTCATCGTCGTATTTTCGGCAAGGCAAACGTCGCGATCTACTGTACAGATTCTGTTTTCGGCCCAAAAAAAAGGCGACCCAATGGGTCGCCTTAAAATTATCTTATATGCGTGGCTTTACTAATCTAGCGTTAGTCCCACCACCACTGACCGTCGGCCAACTTCGAAAGATCAATTTGGCTTTTAACCTTTTCGATTGAACCATCCTCATCAGCTTGAATTCGATCTGAGTTCAGAGCAATGCGGGGTTGGATGTTGATTCCACCTGCGATAGGGGACATGAAATAATTCCCCTTCCAGACGGCGTTGGCAACCGGTGCAACCATGGTTGGTGAACTGAGGGTCTCCACGGGTAGTTTGGACTCGTCGCCAAAGACACCCATGTTCCAGTTCGCTTGGCTGTAAAGATCCATTTTCTGGATAAAGGCCGCGACAACGGAAAGGTCAATCACATTTCGAAGTTCGCCCCAAAGTGCGTCTCTCTTTTCCATTTGCGGGTAATTTCGAGTGAACGAATTGCAGAATGCCAAACTGGCTCGGTTGACGCCACCGGTTCGTTTTCTCTCACCGCCAGCAGCAACGCTCTCGTCTTCGCCAACCAGTTTAACTCGATTACCTACTAGTTCCATTGCTGTTCGGTCAGCATTCACGGCTACACAGTCGTATTCAGGTTGGAAGAACCAACGCTGTAGTGAGCTTTTGGCGACCGATGTTGGAGTTGCCTTTTCAATAAAGCTGGTGATTTTCACACCTGCAGGGGGGGCTTTCAGGCCGATACCCATTAGCTTCATTTGGTAATCTGCTTCAACCATGACACGAGCAAAATTGGTTTTGGTTGAGACGCCGTTGACCGTAATTTGCTGCATGCCCAGCGACTGCTTGTATGCGTTGACGACCTGGTTTTCCATGCCGCGGCGGAAATTTCCGCTCTTCGCGATTCGAGTGTAGGTGTCGCGGAAATTAGCGAGACCTTCCTGGGTCGGATCGATGGAGCAGGAGATAATTGGTGTTTGGTTTCCTTCTGCGTCAAAGCAGCGGAGTGCGACGATTAGGTCTTGAAGTTGCAGTGTTGCAAGACCTGACTTCATTCCGACAACGCGGTTGTCTGCATTAATGAAGTAGCCTTCAGCGGGTCCGGCGATCACGATGTCTTTTGTTTCGGGGTAAAAGAACACGTGGCTGATTTTTGTCATTCCCGCGAGATATCTCATGTCCGCAGGAACAGGTTGACCTGAGTTAACTAGTTTCTCGACCTCTTTCTCGAGACGAGTCAAAGAGATCTTTCTTAGTTTTGACGTCTTTTGGAGATCCTTATTGACCGACGCCTTAGCGGCTTCATAGCGAGCACGGCTGAGTAGTGCTGCATCGCCCTTGGTCATCCGGCTCATGAGGACGCCGTTGGCATCAATCTCGATACCGCCCGTTCCAGGCCCATTGCCGCCTTGGTTACCACCACCGTTGCCACCACCGTTGCCGCCACCATTGGCACCACCTTGGGCCATGACGGATGATTGGAAAGCCAGCACCATACTGAATGTGGCGAATAGAATTGCAAAATTTCTCACGTAACGACCAAGCATTTGGTTCTCCAATCAGTTGCCTGATTTTATCTGTGGAATCTAGCCAGAATAAGTTTGCTAAATTGCCTAAAGCCTAATTTTTGTTCAGTCTAATATTAGTTGCGTATTGGGAAATTAGCAAGAAAATCGAACCTTTTGGCAAGGCTTCGTGCTCAAATCCATTCAAGACGCAGGAAATAACGGTTTTTCCGAATGGTAGCTGTGGTGTAACACAACTTTCACAGCCAAATCCATCGCACCAACGGTATCTTTCCTTCTGGCTAGTTCGACAACTCGACACCCATTTCTTTCATCAGCATCTTCATATCCTCCCAAACGTGTCGTTTGGCAGAAGGCGTTCGAAGCAAATAAGCCGGATGATAGGTCACTAGCACCCGACTGCCGCGATAGGAATGAAACTGTTTTCTTAACTTTCCCAAGGATTGGGTCGTTTTCAGGAGCGTTCGGGCAGCAACGGATCCAAGGCAACAGATGAATTCAGGCTGAATAATCTCGAGTTGTCGCTCCGCATAACCCCAACAATTAGAAAGTTCGTTCTGGGAGGGGTTGCGATTCTGTGGAGGTCGACACTTGATTGTGTTCAAAATGAAAATATTTTCTCGTTCTAATTTGCAGGCTGTAAGGATTTTATCGAGCAGCTTTCCAGCTTCACCCACAAACGGTTCGCCAATTCGGTCCTCATCAGCCCCGGGAGCTTCGCCAACAAAGACAAGTCGCGCGTTGGGCGCGCCAACTCCAAAGACGGTTTGAGTCCTTTGCCCAGCCAGATCGCTACACTTTGTACATTGTGAAATTTCACTTTGAAGAACGTTCAGGGCTGCTTGACGTTGTTCGAGCGGCAAGCGATTCGATTCGCTAAAGTCTGTCGGGGGAATGATTGTTGGCGTTGCCGGAGCATTGTTTGTCGTCTCGTTGTAGTTTGATTGCGGAGCCTCATTGATTTCGTTGGCGGAGCGGGTGTGTTGAGGAGCCGCGTAGTTTTTGGTCGAGGAGTTATCGGGGTTGGTCGCCGTGGCTGGAAGGGAAGCGGTAGTGTCAGGGCTGGTAAGCAGTTGACTCAGATCGAGATTCGACTCATCGAGATTTTTGGGCAAGTGCGTTAAACCCGCGACCTGCAGGCTACGCAGGTGTTGCTCTAACAGCTTCGCCAAGTGAGCCTGGTTAAGTGGCGAACTGTCAGTTTCACCCTGATTATTAGAAAGATTTCCAACTTCTGGCATTGATTGACCGTCTGAAACTGCTTTAACAATTGACAAAACGACATTATTGGAAAGAATCACTGGTCAGATGAAAAGTAGCCTCCGGAGATTGAGGCTTTTTTTTGCGATTTGTCGACAAAGTATTGCGATTTCACCTGTTTTGTGGTCGTAACTCAAAGTTTGCGTTTCTTGAGTCTTCTTGCTTAAGGCAAACCCGGACTAATCTTCACGGTTCATTATTTTTCCTGTACAGGCGATTTCGTCTGAGTAACCCTGAGCAATCCATGGCACTTCCTCAAGTTTCGATCATTGGTCGCCCAAATGTGGGCAAGTCCAGCATCTTCAATTGGCTGGCGGGCCGCCGCTTGGCCATTGTTGACGACATGGCGGGTGTGACTCGTGACCGCATGACTTTCATGCTTGAAGAAGACGGTCGCTATTTTGAGATCGTCGATACGGGTGGAATTGGTATTAATGATGTTGACCACCTCGATGAAGAAATTGAGACACAAATTGAGATCGGAATACAAGGTGCCGATTTACTGATGTTTGTCGTTGATGTTCGCGACGGCAAGGTTGCGTTGGATGAAAAAGTAACGCGGCGGCTTCGGGGTTTAGACAAACCCGTTTTGATCGTTGCTAATAAATGCGATGGCGATAATTGGGAATTAGAAGCGAATGACTTTTTCTCACTCGGATTTGGGAAACCGGTTTGTTGTAGCGCTAAAAATAATCGTCACAAAAAAGCTCTCATTGCTGCAATTGTGAAGCGGTTGCCTACGCAAGCGGAGGTCGATAAACGAGAAACCCGTCGCCCCGAAATGAAGTTCGCACTGGTTGGCAGGCGGAACGTCGGGAAGAGTACTTTCGTCAACAGTTTGGTGCAATCCGAGCGAATGATTGTCAGTGAGGTTGCGGGGACAACGCGAGACAGTGTTGATGTCCGTTTTGAACTGGATGGTAAGACGATGGTGGCAATCGATACACCGGGACTAAGACGCGGGAAAAGTGTGCGAACGGATATTGATTGGTACGGAACCCACCGGGCGCACCGAACGATTCGTCACGCTGACGTGATATTGATGATGTTCGATTCGAGCAAGCGTATCAGCAAAGTAGACCGCCAGTTGTGCAGCTACATTGAGGCTGCCTATAAGCCGGTTATTTTTGTTGTCAATAAATGGGATCTAATGGCGGAGCACATGGTAACGGAGCGTTGGGCGGACTATATCCACGATAATTTTTCAACGCTGTGGAATGCTCCGATCGCGTTCGTCACCGGCAAAACGGGGCAAAACTGTAAACGTTTAATGAATCACGCCCAGATGCTTTATAAGCAGTCACGGGCGCGAGTCGGCACTCCCCAGCTCAATCGAATTGTTAAGGAAGCCTTAATTAAACATCCTCCGCCAATGGCGTCTAATAAGAAACGACCGAAGATTTATTATGCTGCACAAATCGGAATCGAACCTCCGACGATCATGTTGAAATGCAACAATCCCGAAGCATTTTCAAAAACGTACCGCAGATACTTACTCGGGGTTCTGCGAGATTCACTGGAGTTTGGCGAAGTCCCGATTCGCATGGTGCTTGAAAAAAGATCTTCTTCTGACCCGCATGAGTCAATCGAAGAATCGCTTCGGTAAAACGGGGGTGTTGTTGGATCCCGGCCGCGTGATTTTTTGGCTCTTAGACGGACTTAACATCTCGCCGGAACTCGATAAAATGTCACTTTTGAAACTGGCTTAATTTCAACAATTACAGGCGAGAGAAAAGATGGGAACTCCAAGAGTTGGTATTTTAATGGGCAGCGACAGTGACTGGCCAAAAATTAAGAAGGTTGCCGTAGCACTTGAAGAATTCGGTATCGAGTACGAGGTCAATGTTATGAGCGCTCATCGCACTCCTCATGCGGTAGCGGAATATGCAACCGGTGCTGAAGAGCGAGGGATCGGTGTCATTATTGCCGCGGCGGGCGGTGCAGCTCACCTCGCCGGTGTTGTTGCGGCTCACACCGTATTACCCGTGATCGGAATTCCTGTCCCTACGGCAGATCTCGGTGGTATGGATTCGCTGTTGGCGACGGTTCAGATGCCTGGAGATGTTCCGGTAGCTTCGATGGCAGTAGGCATGGGCGGTCCACGCAATGCCGGCCTATTCGCCGTGCAGATTCTTGCGACCGGGGATCCAGAGTTGCGAGCAGCTTTCCATACGTTCAAAAAGGAACTCGTTGGCAAAATTGAAACAAAGAATGCCAACTTCAAGGCTTCTTTAAGCGAATGAAACGGATAAATCTTTCCAGTCAGCTTTCGGATTGTATGAGCTGACTGGTTGGATGTTGTTTGCGACAGGATGGGTAAAAAATGACCGAGACGACAAACGTTGAAACGATGATCTGGCAGGGTGGCGTATCGGGTTGCCTTGACATGATCGATCAGACGAAGCTTCCGACAGAGATGGTGCGGATCGAGTGTGAGGACGTGGAAACGGTCTGGGAAGCAATCAAAATGCTTCGCGTTCGTGGTGCGCCTGCAATCGGAATCGCGGCAGCTTACGGAGTGGTCTTGGGGCTTCAATCAGCGGAAGAAGGTGAAGAGGCCTTCTTCTCGCGATTGAACGAGGTGGTTGATTATCTTGCGACCAGTCGGCCAACGGCAGTGAATCTGTTTTGGGCGTTAGATCGAATGCGTCGCTTGGCTGAACAGGAGCGAGTGAACTTTGCCGGAGGCGAACAGCTTCGAGAGTCTTTGCTGACAGAGGCAAAGGCTATTCATGACGAGGATCGACAAATGTGCCACGCGATCGGCGGGCACGGCGCCGATTTGTTAAAGGGCGTAGAGGGAGTTTTGACTCACTGCAATGCCGGAGGGTTGGCAACGGCGGAATACGGAACTGCGCTGTCTGTGTTTTTTACCGCCCAGGATCGAGGGCAATCTCTCCACGTATACGTCGATGAAACTCGACCTCTTCTTCAGGGGGCTAGATTGACGTCGTGGGAGTTGATGCAGCGAGGAATTAAGGCGACGTTAATATGCGACTCGATGGCCGCGCAGGTAATGCGGGAGGGTCGGGTGCAAGCAATCGTCACCGGTGCTGACCGTATCGCTGCCAACGGAGATTCCGCAAATAAAATTGGAACTTATTCCCTGGCGGTTTTAGCTCGGGCTCACGGCATTCCGTTTTATATTGCCGCGCCGAGTTCTACCTTCGATCTAATGATTGAGTCCGGCGATCAGATTCCGATCGAGGAACGGGGCTCAAAAGAAATTACGCATGGGTTCGGTCGCCAGACTGCCCCCGACGGCGTCGAAGTTTATAACCCAGCTTTTGATGTAACGCCCGCTGACTATATTCACGCGATCATTACTGAGAAGGGGGTGATCGATCCTGTAAATCGTGAAACTATCGATCATGTGCTGGGAGTTGTTTAGCCGGGGTTATTTAGCGGAATAAATTTATCGGAATAACTTTAGCTTAACGGTCGTGTTGGGGTTAAGGTCGAGTTGGGGTTAAGAGTTTGGTTTCGTTGCTCTCGTTCCAATAAACACATTGATCATCGAGCTAAGTTTATCGTTGTCTCCCCATCCGTCTTCAAAAAATCCTGTCATTTCAAATCCAGCTTTTAGTTGCAGTCCGATCAAATCCTCCAGGCTGTGGCCAAATTCAACGGGACGGTCGGGGCCGAGTAGTTTTTTTCGGGTTTCTTCCGGTAAGTCAAAATCGCAATACGGAATTTGATGCCGAACTTCAAATTTCCCACGATCCAGTTTTGCTGCATCAAAAATGTAATAAACGGGGTTGATGAATCCAACAATCAGCGATCCGCCAGGTTTGAGGACGCGAAAGCACTCATTCCAAATTTCTTCGACGGTGGGGCAAAAGCAGGTGGCGCACGGGCTGATAATTAGGTCGAATTTTTCATTCTCAAAACAGCTGAGATCGCGCATGTCTCCTTGGGCTGTGTCCAGAGTTAGACTTTCGCGCTCGGCAATCTCAAGATCGCGTTGTAATTGAATTTCGCTTAGGTCAAACACCGTCACATTCGCGCCCGCAGCAGCAAGGATTGGCCCTTGTTGGCCTCCCCCGCCCGCGAGGCAGAGGACTGATTGCCCTTTAATTGATGCGAGCCATTGCTCGGGAACTGCACGAGTTGGTGTTACCCTAATTCTGAATTCTGAGTTGCGAGCCTTTTCTATTTGCTCCGGTGTCATGCCGCGGTAGTACTTGTCTCCTGCAGCCGCCATTTTATTCCAGGCAGTTTGATTGTATTTGATGGCGTCTATGAGATCGCTCCGCGTCGTGGATTGGTTGAGCAATTAAATACCTCGCGGATCGGTCGCAACCAATCCATCGGGCAAAACACGATTGTAGCCGATGGGGAATCAGTTGCACTATTGAGGTCGTGATTCATCTAGGCGATTTATTCAAATTTGTTTTGATCCTCTGTCATTCGTTTGTTTAAATTCAACTCGTTAAACTGCTAACAATCGAATCGGGGAATTTCTAAAAAGTTGCCAAATCGAGCCGCCTCTCAGAGCGGTGCTGGAAAAGTTAGGATCAAGTCACTAACCTATGAAAGTCTTCGCAGTAGGGCTACTTGCATGGCGTTCGGTATATCTTGGATGCGGTTTCAATAAAAACATAAGGTGATGATATGGTTTCTCATGTTGGACTGGCGGGCAAATTGGGTTGGTTGGCACTGGGGATGTTTGTTTCCGCGGGAATGTGCTGTACGTCTGCTTGGGGGCAGTATTCCCCGCCCTCACCTCCGCCTGCTGATTTAAAAGCGGGATATGACTCGATGACGATCGAGCAGGCGAAAGAGTGGTTAGGGATTCTTGCAGGTCCGAAATTTGAAGGGAGAGGCACGGGGCAACCGGGATACGCGAAAGCCGCTCACTGGGTTGCCGGGAAGCTTGCCGAGTTTGGCCTTGAGCCGATTGGAAATAACGGAACGTATTTTCAAATGTTGCCGATGAAACGTCGGATGCCAATGCTTGAGGAGTGTTTTATTTCCGGTCCGGAAGGGCTGAAAATTGAAGCCGTTGGGAATATGGGGTTCGAGCGATACTCCGATGCCCAGGAACTAACTGGTCCTGTTGTATTTATTAATTTTTCCGGTCCCAACACGGGACTTCCGCAAGGAACGCAGTTGCGGGATAAGATTGTATTTTATTTTGCCGATGCCGCGGCATCGCGATCGGCTGCAATGCAAATTGCGCGTCAGAGGCCTTTAGGGGCAATACGTGTTATTAAGGACGAACCCAAGTCCATTTCTCAGTTGGTGCGAGAAGGGGTTCCTAATCGCGTCACAGGGATTTCGGGCACCATTAAAGTTGAAGCGGCGAAGTCACTAATTAGAGGCCTGGGGGGAAAGCCACGCTGGATTAACCCAGTAGATGAGCCCGGGGTTGCGGTCTATCAACCCGAAGAGACGAAGGATGGAGTTCCTCAGGAGATTACGATCCGCATGAGGTATCGAGAAGAGCAAGCGGCCGTTCCCAATGTTGTTGCCTGGCTGGAGGGGTCCGATCCTGATTTAAAAAATGAGTACGTTGTTCTCGGATCGCATCTTGATCATCTAGGGATCCGGGGTGGGCAGGTTTACCCGGGTGCTGATGATAATGGCTCAGGGTCGACGGCGGTTTTGAGTATTGCCAAAGCGTTTGCGATGAATCCAGTGCGGCCAAAACGGAGTGTTCTGTTTATTTGGTTTGCAGCGGAGGAGATTGGCTTAGTTGGATCTAAGCACTATTGCGACAACCCAACGAAGCCGCTCGAGGACATGATCTGTATGTTCAATATTGATATGGTTGGGAGGAACGAGGAAACCAAAGACGAAACCTCAGAAGAAAACGAGGGCAGTATCCACCTTGTTGGCAGTCAAAAGGGCGAAACGGACATTCACGACATCGTTCTTAAAGCCAATGAATCAGTCGGTTTCCGGTTCGAGTTGGACCAGGAAGATGTTTGGAACCGAAGTGATCAAATCAACTTTTACCAAAAAGGTGTCCCGGTCTCCTTTTTGTTTGGTGGGTTTCATCCTGATTATCACCGTCCATCGGATAAGGTGGGTGATATTAATTTTAAGAAATTAGTGTCCGCTGCGAAGCTGTACTATTTGGCTGTCAATCTCGCCAGCGACCACGGTCCGTTTGAGATGAAGACTCAGACCGGGAAATAGGCTTTCTCCGGTCGAATCGAGAAAACTTTTGAAAAGGGGGCTTGGGTAAGTCCCCTTTTTGTTTGTAACGGCAAAACAATTCGCTGAATCATTGCGTTGCCGCCTGCTTTCGGGGGAATCCGTTACCGAAAGTACCTAGCGGGCGAGACTTGTCCATGCGTCCTTTCCGGTCGCATGGGAGTAATGCTGGTCGGTTCAATGCAATCCAGTTAGTTGGATAGTTTCGTAGCCTGTAATAGTCAGATGAAATCTAATTCAAATATTGCCCTCGGATCTTGTTGGAGATCTTAACGACTTTAAGGCTTGTTTAAGGTTGTCATGGAGTGCCGTGTTTGGCATTTGCGGGCGAGCCTAATATTAGTCGCTTGCCGGGGACGCGGGGATGCTTCACCATTCAAAATGATGTTGGCTTAAAGGGCAATTCAATCAGCTCGCTGTTAGAAAACGTCCAGATGGGCTAAAATAGAGAGTGTTCTGTCCCTTAATTAATTCAGAAATACGTAGATTGGAAATCGTCTCATCTGTGAGTTTGACGGTTGGGGGTCCACTTAACGTAAATCAAGGAGAATTCGATTGTCTGACGCGGATATTGGTTTGATCGGTCTTGCGGTCATGGGAGAAAATTTAGTTCTCAACATGGCGAGCAATGGATACAACGTTGTAGTTTACAATCGAACGACATCGAAAGTCGATGAGTTTCTGGCGGGACGGGCGGCAGGAAAATCGATTGGTGGAGCTCATTCATTAGAAGAGCTCTGTTCAAAATTGGCGAGACCGCGTCGATTGATGATCATGGTGAAAGCGGGCGCAGCGGTCGACAAAGTAATCGATGGGTTGCTGCCGTATCTCGACGAAGGGGATATCGTAATCGATGGTGGAAATAGTGAATTTCCCGATAGCATCCGCCGGACGGATGATCTAGCGGCACGTGGTATTCTCTTTATCGGAACCGGCGTTTCCGGAGGAGAGGAAGGTGCATTGAAGGGGCCAAGTATTATGCCGGGTGGCAATCCGGAAGCATGGCCGCACGTTAAGCCCATATTTCAATCAATCGCGGCCAAGACAGACGCCGGCGAGCCATGTTGTGAGTGGGTTGGCCGGGGAGGTGCTGGGCATTTCGTGAAAATGGTTCACAACGGAATCGAATACGGCGATATGCAAATGATTTGCGAGACCTATCAGATGATGAAGGATGGTCTTGGCATGTCAAATCAACAGATGCACGATGTCTTTTCAAAATGGAATGGGGGTGTGCTGGATAGTTATTTGATTGAAATCACACGGGACATTCTTGGATTTGTCGATGAAGACGGTACGTCAACCGTCGATGTGATTCTTGACAAAGCTGGGCAAAAGGGGACTGGAAAATGGACCGCAATTTCAGCACTTGATGTGGGGCAGCCGTTAACGTTGATTGGTGAGGCGGTTTTCGCTCGTTGCCTTTCAGCATTAAAAGATGAGCGAGTGAGTGCTTCCAAAGTTCTGAAAGGACCGGATTCAAAATTTGATGGCGACGCCGAAGCGCTGGTAAATGATCTTGAGCAGGCGCTGTACGCTTCGAAAATTGTTTCCTATGCCCAAGGCTACCAATTAATGCGGGCAATTTCTGATGAGAAAGATTGGGAACTGAATTACGGTGCAATTGCGTTGATGTGGCGTGGTGGTTGCATTATCCGTTCTGCTTTTTTGGGCAACATCCGGGATGCGTTTGAAAAAGATGCCGGGTTAACGAATCTGCTTCTTGATCCCTTTTTTGAATCGGCGGTCGAGAACGCTCAATCATCATGGCGGAGAGTAGTGGCAACTGCCGCGACACTTGGAATACCGATGCCCGCAATTAGCTCGGCGTTAGCCTATTTTGATGGTTACCGAACCGAGCGTTTGCCCGCAAATTTATTGCAGGCTCAAAGGGACTATTTTGGCGCCCACACCTACGAACGAACCGACCGTCCGCGAGGTGAGTATTTTCATACGAACTGGACTGGTCGAGGCGGTACAACAGCTTCGTCAACCTACAACGCCTAATCGTTTAGCCCTCGTTTACGGATTGCGTGCTTGTCGATTCGGTGACTGCAGAGATTGGTTTCACCGAAGCCCAGGTTTACCGGGATAGCCGGCCTTGTTGCGTAAGTTGAATGTGGGGCGATCGTCCCGTGTCAAGTTGAACACTGAAGATCATTTTAAGTCAGACTATTTTTGGATATTGTCGGATGCCGGAAACAAGTGAAACGATAGAACCCCTGATCTTTGTTATTTTCGGCGCGTCTGGCGATTTAGCCAAGCGGAAACTGATTCCGGCAATATACGACTTGTATAAGCGGAAATATCTACCGAAAAAGTTTGCTGTTCTTGGTGTCAGTCGTAGCAAGCTGGACGATAATTCATTTCGAGAGCAGGTGTTATTTGAGAATGAATTCCTGGAGCTCGATTCAGATAGCGACGTGTTAGCGGGAGAGTTTCGAGATCGACTATTCTATCAACCAATTGATACGAATTCAGTTGAGGATTATGCGCTGGTGAAGGAAAGGTTGGAGGAACTCGATGAAACATTTCAAACTTCTGGGAATGTTATGTTCTATCTTTCAACCCCTCCGGTTCTCTATGACAAAATACCTAAATTCCTTGCCCACTATGGACTGAATCGACATGACGGGAGTTATCGCCGACTTGTTATTGAGAAACCGTTTGGCACTGATCTGGCTTCGGCAAAGGCGCTTAATAAAAGTTTGAAACAGTATTTCGATGAAGAAGATATTTACCGTATCGATCATTATTTGGGCAAGGAGACGGTTCAGAATCTTTTGGTAACACGTTTTGCAAATGGGGTTTTTGAGCCACTTTGGAATCGTAACTATATTCATCATGTTGAAATCACCAATGCCGAACCCATTGGAGTGGGGTCACGCGGTGGTTATTACGATACCTCTGGTGCGCTGCGGGACATGTTGCAGAACCATCTGATGCAGGTCGTCGCGCATGTTGCCATGGAGCCACCGATCTCTCCTGACGCGGTTGCAATCCGAAACGAAAAAACCAAATTGTTTCAATCGCTGCGGCCGATTGCTGAATCCGATGTATCGAAATACAGCATTCGCGGTCAGTATACGGCTTCCATGATGAGAGGTGAGCCAGTGAAAGGATATCGTGAGGAGTTGGGAGTGCCAGACGACTCTAAGACCGAAACGTATGCGGCCCTCAAATTTTTTATCGATAACTGGCGGTGGTCAGGTGTGCCATTTTATGCTCGGACAGGCAAGCGATTGCCTACCAAGGTGACCGAAGTCTGTATCACCTTTAATAAACCACCTCAGACGTTGTTTCGAAGACAGGAAGAGGTGCTGCATTCGGAGCACAATCAATTGATCATCAGAATTCAGCCTGATGAAGGAGTGTTGTTAAGTTTCGGAATGAAGGTGCCGGGCGACGGATTCAAAGTGAAAAACGTCGGGATGGATTTCCACTATTCAGACTTAGCGGACAACGACGTTCCCGAGGCCTACGAACGTCTTCTTTTGGATTGCATGCGGGGGGACGCAACGCTGTACGCCCACGGCGACAGCGTTGAATATACATGGGAATTTGTAGAACCTATACTCAACGCATGGCAGCATGATTCTTCGATTCCGATTTACGGATACCCTGCCGGTACGTGGGGGCCGGAAATAGCTGACGATTTAATTGAGAGTGAGCACGAATGGAGAAGCCCATGTCGTCGACTTACCGACGATACATCGTACTGTGAACTCTAGGTTGGCTCGCCCTGGCAACTGCTCGGTTTATTGACTAAGGAAAGAAAACAGGTCAATCACTTCTTCGTCTGTGAGTGGATTTAAGATTCCATTGGGCATTAATGAGTCTTTTGTTTCTCGACGCTCTTCGACTGTAGTTAGATCAATGGTCAATAGCGAGTCTTTTGTTTGAAGAGAAAGTGTGCGTTGATTTTCATTAACGATCACACCGCTAAGAAATCGACCATCATTAAGGACAATCACACTGACTTGATAGTTTTGAGCGACGGAGGCACTTGGCGCCAAGATATTTTCCAAGAGATAGTTAATGTTTTTTCGGTCGGATCCAGTTAGGTCCGGACCGATTTTTCCTCCGCGACCAAACATGATATGGCAGGATGCACAATTCTTCTCAAAGATTTTCATTCCCCGGTCCCGGTTTCCATTTTTTATTCGGGTGGAGGTTAACTTATTATTAAGTTGGATCATTTGTTTTTGGCTCTCTGACGAAGTAGAGCGAATGGATCCCCAGTTTGCCTCTAACAAATTAAGTAGCACTGGATTATCAAAGTTGCTTACTTGCCTTGCGTGGGAGGCCGAAATAAATGACTTCGGAATCGTGTTGGCTGCGACAGCCTGCAATAACTGTTCAGCCCAGGCCTCGCGAGTGACCAGTGCATCAATGGCAGTCGATTTTCCTTCCGGATCCATATGGGGAAATCGGTTTAGAATCGCCTTTGCAGCGGCTGGCGTATCACACTTGACCATCGCTTTAATGACCGTAGTTGTGAGGGCTTTGTTGTTAAGATGTGGACGTAGGAATTGAAAAAGCCCGGTAGCCTTTGGTGAATTAGCAAGTGTTAGAATAGCTTGACGCCGCGCGGGGATATCATAGGTTCCGTCATTGGCAATGTTCTTTAATTCTTCGATGCTTCGTCCGGTGCCAAACACGATATCCAACTCTTCAACCATACGATCGATATCGGAGTTATTATGTTTAGCCAATTCCGACTTAGTGGCAGGCCAGCCTTTCGGCATCGGCGCTTGGATCCATCCTTTTAAGGCTTGTGTCATGCCCCGTAAAATCGTCTGAATTTTTACCGGTTTTTGATTGACCAATTGATTGGTTAGTTTGTCAACATTCTGCGGATTCGATTGGATATTGAAAGTTAGACGTCTTGCAATATTTTGAGTTAACAAAGGAATGTTTGAATCGAAGGCCAGTTTGATAGCTCGGTTGGGAAATAAGGTAGTGATCGGTTCATAGCCAAACCAAATCAGCTTTGGTTGAACCCGATCTTCGGCATCTTGGGTTTTCTTGGCGAGTTCTGCGGTCAGGCGATGCCCAAC
This sequence comes from Planctomycetota bacterium, assembly GCA_029979005.1. Classification (GTDB taxonomy): domain Bacteria; phylum Planctomycetota; class Planctomycetia; order Pirellulales; family Pirellulaceae; genus Mariniblastus. The sequence continues at coordinate 16,542 of JAPOIJ010000062.1, forward strand.
ATCGGGGGCGAATCGCGGAATTGAGCTGGCAAGATAGAGCCGGACCAATCCCGAGGGATCTTGCTTTGCCGTTTGTAGAATGTGTTCGAGGCCATGATCAGAAATAGAGACTCGACCATCAGTGAGTAAGCGAACCGCCCATGCTCGAATATGCTCGTTTGAATCGGTGAGTCGTTGAAGAAGCCAGGGTTCCTGATCGGGGAAACATGAATAATAAGCCCACATCACTCTCAATTTGGTTTTCGTGTCACTCGTTAAATCAAACGCCTTCTGGAATTTTTGAATCCAGGGATGGTCTTTGAGAATTGGGTGAGCGACTTCTAAAGTGAAATCAGGAGCAGGCGACTTTTCAATTAATGCAGCAGTCAGTTCTTGCAGGCGTCTACGCGATTTGCGAACTACCCATTCGTTGGGGTGCGACAAATTTTCTATCAGCTGGTCAACAGAAGCACCGTTGATTTTTTCAGGGACAGAATGGCTGGGGTTGCCGTAAGATATTTTAAATATCCGGCCGGATGTGCGATGGATCCCATCGTTCTCATGGCATTCGCCAATATCAGACCAATCAGCGAGATAAACTTCACCGTGGCATCCGTAAATGAGTTCGATCCCTCGAAACCATGGGTCGGCAGATTTAAAATAGTCTTGTCCGTGGTGGGCGACATAAGAATTGCCTTCGCGGTGAATGGAGTCGGAGTTAATTCGTCGTCCATGAAAATTTGCGGTAAAAAGTTGGTTGTGAAATTCTTTAGGCCATTGGTTGCCTTGATAGATCATCAGCCCAGTGTGAGCATGGCCACCACCAGCCTTGTCGGTGCCATCAGAAATCTGTTGGTTGCGTCCGGCTGCCCAATGTTCTTCGCTGAAGTCCCAGTGAAAGTGATCAGCTGTCTGGTCAATCAATTGGTAAAGATGCGGATTGAAATGGGCTCCGTACATGCGTTGATAACGCGCGTTTGGGACGATGTGAAATAGATGGCCAATGACGGTATTGATCATGAACATCTCACCATGTTCATCAAAATCAAAACCCCACGGATTTGTTCCGCCCTGAGCGACTATTTCAAAGGTCCGATCGGTGGGGTGAAACCGCCAGATCGCACAATTCATGGGGGTGCGTTGGGATTCGGTAGCTCCTGGGGAACCAACAAACGAGGTCGCCTGAATGCCATGTCGCCCATAGAGCCATCCGTCAGGTCCCCAACGGAGGCCGTTCACGATATTGTGCCGAATGACATCTCCCTCAAAGCCATCTAATAAAACGACTGGTTCGCCGTCGGGAATATCGTCTTGATTAGCATCAGGGATGAATAGCAAATTGGGAGCGGCGGTCAGCCAAACGCCCCCAAATCCAACCTCGATACTCGTAAGCTTTTTCGCTTGATCCCAGAACACCGTTTTTTTATCAAAGGTTCCATCTGCATTGGTGTCCTCGAGAATGAGAATCCGGTCATTCAATTCCGTATTGAAATTTTCTCCCCGATCTGAATACGTATTGCATTCTGCGACCCAGAGGCGGCCACGGGCGTCGGTTGTCATCGCAATGGGTTGATTAATATCTGGTTCCGCCGCAAATAACGTTGCCTGAAAACCACTTGGTAGCGACAACATTTTGAGCGCTTCCCGTGGCGGTGTTTGCGGAATCAAAAGCGGTTGAGTATTTGGCAGATTGGTTGCGTTAGATTGGTTTTGGCCATGCAATGGCGTTGTAACAGGAAATAGCAAAGCCAAGCCAAAGATGCCGATGGCGGTAAAAATTACAAATCGCATTTTTAATTCTCTGTTGGTGCTGCTGTGGCATATCAAAAATTAAATGTACCAAATTTTTGAGGAGGTTTGTAAATGTTGAGTGGAAGTCAGCACCAGTATTAGGCTCGCGCATAAAAAAAGGTAGTTGTGCGGGATCACAACTACCGTTTTCTATAATGGAAAATCCTGTGGCTAAACGAGGAGTTTCAACAGAGATGATTCAAAAAAATCATAAGAGTCTGGCGTCATGCCGCCTTCTTTTGATCCGAATCATTTCCTTCGTTCGAGTTTTCAGGTTCACTAGTCTTCATGGGATCAAGCTCTTTTCTGAGGATTAACATGTCAGATGGTGCTTGAATTCCCAATCGGACTCGGTCTCCCGAGACCCGGACGATTGTTAAAACAATCGAGTCGCCCAACATGATCTTTTCACTTTCCTTCCTGGAAAGAACGAGCATATCGAGTATCCTTGGTATTAAGTGTTAATATGATTAAGTATGATTGCGTAGTCTATTGCGACAGGATTTTAGGTGCCATCGCGAGCACCGTTCTTTTGAATCGCTCACCGGTGGAGCCGTAAAACAGAATCGAATTTTTGTCGGTTTCCCAAACGGCCGTTAGTTTGACGCTTCTCGGTCCATGAAGGCAAAAGAAAATGCCACATGGTCGGTTGCCTCTGGTGAGAATTCTCTCGGTGACCTGAAAAATACCTTCTTCGAAATCGTTTTGTTGGCACAACGTATGAGATACAAATTGTCGTAATTGCTGAATGTTCTTGATCTGAATTGGATCTTGTTGCATTCTCGGCACTTCTCCTCCCTAATTGATCTTGAGCGGCGAAATAAACTTCGAATGGTGCCACCTGTTTACAAATCAGGTTGACAGTTGGAAGTATCGGCAGGATAGGTGATTTGCGGGATGTAAAAATGCGTATTTTTCGTAGCTTATTTTGATAGGGTAGCTTTGGAAAAACAACCAATATAATCCGATCAAGCAAGCTTTACCGGACGCTCGTTCCATCCGGTACCACAATGCAAACTGGACGTTCGTCTTTTTAGAGGCTGAATTAATTTTGGCATGGTCGTTGTAAACGAACACCCGATATGATTTCCCTTAGAAAAAATATAAGCTGGCTCAAGTCGTTTTTTTATTCCCCGTTGGTCACTCGTTAATTCCATCGCGGTAAGCGTTACGAGGTGCGAAGTCGTTACGCAACTTGGACCCCGTATCGGGTTGGTTAATGTTTATGCTTCAAGTAAATGATATTCAGGAACCGTTGATTGAATTTTAGTATTGAAAGCGATATTTTTCGGGGACCCGTTGATCTCCTGCTTTATTTGGTGCGTCGGCACGAGGTAGAGGTTTCAGAAATTGCGCTGGCGGACGTTACTGAAAAATATCTGGAATACATTGATGTCCTGAAAGAAATTTCGATCGATACGGTTGGAGACTTCCTCGAAGTTGCGAGTATTTTAATTGAGCTCAAGGCGAGAGCTATGCTTCCGCGCCCTGAAGCGGAGGAAGATCAAGAGGCAGAAATAGCGGACCCTCGCAAAGATCTCGTGCAGAGATTGTTGCTGTTTAAGCGTTTTAAAGATGCCAGTTCGTTATTAGAAGATCAGGGTGTTGCCTGGCAGAAGCGGTATGTGCGAATGGCGGATGATTTGCCAACGCAAAAAGTCGATATGGCTGACCAGCCGATTCACGAGGTCGAATTGTGGGATCTGGTGAGTGCCTTTGGACGCGTGTTGAGAGATAATCGCCCAGTCCCTCAGGCGAATATTACCTACGACGAGACTCCTATCCATATTTATATGCAACGGATTCACGCGAGAATTGTTTCCCACAAGAGAGTATCGTTCACTGATCTTTTTGAGGCGGGAATGCACAAGTCAGCGATGGTCGGTATTTTCCTGGCCGTTCTGGAATTAACACGGCATCACAATGTACTGGCTCAGCAATCCGATTTGCATAGCGAGATTCAAATTGTTCCTAGCGACGGATTTAGCGAACAGCTCGATGTTTCAAATATTGACGACTACAATCCGCATGGCAAGACTTTGCCTACGGGTGACCCTGGTTCGATGGTCGATTGATTTTTCGACACCTATGAAATTACAAAGTTCCTGATTTTTCGCCAGTTCTCGATTGGATTCATCGATGTTTGATTTAATTAATTTGGCGAGTTGGGTTCAAGTATCGTAACGGATTTGATGAGATCAATATTTTTAAACTGGTCTAAAATATATTCGTTTCCGAGTTTTTTGAATTTACCCTGAACATTTTCATTTCGTGGGTTTTCCCCGTATTCAGTATTAATTTTCTGAATCGTCGACTTTCCTGTTTTGATCTCAGCAAAGGGTACGAAGGCGACTCCGCCATTTGGTTGGGCACTGTCGAGATTAGTGTTTAGCCCGAGGTTGCAGAACATTTGAACGCAGCGGCTGTTAGGGTTTCCGGTTTGTGCGAATGAGAGTGTGCCCGGAATATTCTTTATTCCTTTAGGGGGATCATCTGGAATTGTCGAATTTCTCCAGGCTGAATTAACGCTAGGGTCGCCATGGATTCCAAACTGAAACATGAATCCGTCAATGGCTCGAAAGATTGCAATATCGCTCTCGAAATATCCAACTCGGATCATATTATAAAATCGGTCTGCAGCGTGAGGCGCCCAGTCACGGTGAACGGTGACCGTGAAATCTCCTTTGGTGGTCTCAAATTTTGCGTCAAAGGTTTCAGGTGCTGTTTCAGTTGCAAGCTCTGGTTTTAATAGTGCTGGGTTGCGAACGGTGGAAGTGTTTTTAATCGCTTTAGGATTTAGTGCTAATAGCTCCAGCTTGTTTGCACGATCGCCAGTTAAGCAGCCAGATTGAAAGAATGACAAACCGATTATCAAGGTCAAAAATAGTGAGACTGACCACTGTTGTTTGCAATACATTTCCGTCACTCATCAGGTGTTGTGGAGCTTAAACGCGGAAGGCAAATAATGCCGACGCACTGAACTTGCCGGAAGGGTAGCAAAAGAGGGAGTGGAATCCAATGTCGAGTTTCAAGGGTAAGACCGCTTCGTACACTGGGATACATGCAAAAAACGAATAAACGTCTGCGCAGTTTGTGCCCCATTAATTTGGGGGTGGAACCTCAAGGATTGCGATTTTTTCACAGTTTCTTCATCGTTTTCACTCCGCCAATCTCTCGGGCAAACCGTAAAATTTGCCATTTAACTGAGACTTCCCTCTGATTCATGAGCTATGTTTTCGGTGGCGGGAAATGTCCGCGAGTAAATAGCGTTACTGTTATCTGGATACTCCGATGGTTGGATAACGACGGTTTTCTTCGATTACCGAGCGTTTCCATGTAAAGTTGATCCTTGGGGTGAGACCCCCAAGGGTCAGTTTTACAAAGTATTTGGTTGATTTAGTACCAAACGAAACAAGCCGCTCATGTGAGCGGCTTGTTTTTGTTTTTGGAATCGCGCGAGCTGCGATTCCACAAGAATTCGTTTTTTAGGAGCTATTTGTCGTCAGCTTCTGAATTGGCCTTCTTAAAATCACCGGCGGTAATAATCAACAGGCGTTCTGGTGCGATTACCTTTTTGATGGCCGCATCGACTTGCTCTTTGGTAAGCGTAGAGATCTTCTCATCGCTTGCATTTTGAAATTCCATGGTGCGTCCAGTTTTCATGTTGGACAGTAATTCGCTGGCCAGTTGGCCATCTCGAGCGCGACTGCCGCGACGATTGATGAGAAAGCTATCTTTTGCTTTTTGCAATTCATCGCCAGTTACACCGCTTTCGAGCATTCGGTCGACTTCTTCCTGGACGGTGTCGACAACTTTTTCAGTATTCATTGGATTGGAAATGCAGAACATCATGTACATTCCCCGCTCGTCCTGATCGTCTGCCTGAAAGCGCGTCATCGCGGTATAGGAGAGTCCATCTTGTTTACGCACTCTATCCGCGATTCGTGAAGACAACGGTCCGCCGCCCATAATGTAGTTGCCGATCAGCATTGCTTCATAATCCGGGTGGTTTTCGTTGATATCAGTCGCGACCCCTGCAATGTAAATAGCATTGGCTTTATCGGGAGTGTCTAAATTGACACGCTCTGCTTTGATATCAAGATTGGCTGGTTCTTCGATTCGCTGGTAAGGAATTTCAGTTTTCCAGTCATCAAAGACCTTGTTTAATTCTGCCAAGGTTGAGGTTGGATCGAAATCGCCCACGACTGCAACTTCGCCGAACTGACCATTAAGAAAGTTTTTCTGAAGATTACGCACATCGTCAATGGTGACGTCTTTTAAGTTCTTCACTTCTTCTTGCAGCGTCGGAGTGTAACGAACATTGTCAGCAGGTTGAGGATCCATGCGGCGAGAGAATTCATTCACGGCTAGGCTCATAGGATCGGACATGCCCGACTCGATCCCAGTTACCATCTCACTTTGAATGATTTCCATGTCGCTTGCGTCCAGTTTGGGTTCCCGGAGTGCCTGACGCATGATCGCAAGAGCTGGGACAAGGTTGTTCCGTTCGGTTTGGAGACTGAAATTTAATGTTCCTAAAGATCCGCTGAACCCAAGGCTTGCTTTAAGATTGTTTAAAGCGTCCTGATACTCTTGAAAGCCGAGTTCCTTAGTACCACGGGATAGCAGTTGTGGCAGGATGTCTGCGGCTGCTCGTTTCCCTTTCAGGCTATTTTCATCACCATAGTGGAGGGTGCCACGGAGTGTAACGCGATCGCCTCGGGTTTCCTTCGGGAGTAATGCGAATTTCAATCCCGATTTCAGTTCACCAAAGGTCGTACGCTTTTGAATGTTCATTGGAGAAGGATCGAACGCTTCGCCGGCGGCCATTGCCTCGCGGCCTTTATAGTTGGCCACCATTTTTTTGACATTGTTTTGAGCGTCGATGGCAATTCGTTCTGTTTCTTCGGACGGGAAGAAAAGACCGACCGTTCGATTGGATTGAATCAAGTATTTATTAGCGAATTCTTGTACGTCCTCCTTGGTGACCTTTTCGAGGCGGTCGCGGTGGAGGAAGTACAATCGCCAATCGCCGTAAGATTCCCATTCGCTCAGCGCCGTCGCAAAGCGTTCTGTATTGGCAAACTGTTGCTCTCTCCCTTTTGAAATCGCAACCACTGCTCGTTTAACATCCTCTTCCGAAACTCCGGTTGAGCCGATCGTTTCCATTTGCTTGACCAGAACGTCTTTTGCTTGGACGAGGTCTTTATCGAGAGGAACTTCGGCGTAAGCGAGCATGACTCCAGGGTCATAACCGACTCGAGCGAAGGCCCCGGCGCCAGTTGCCATTTTGGTTTCAACTAAAGCCTTGTAGAGAGGGCCCGACGGCTGGTTAGAAAGGATGCGTGCAAGAACCTGTGCCGATGCGTACTCTTCACTGGAAGCAGACGGGATGTGATAGCCCAATCCAACAAACTGAACGTCGCCTGAACGACGTAGGATAACCGTTCGCTCACCATCTTGAGCCGGTTCTTCCGTGTAGGTTTTGGGAAGTTTACGCTCGGGACGAGGGATTGAGCCAAAGTTCTTTTCAACTAAATCCAGGGCTAGGTCTTTGTCGAATTTACCGGCAATGACCAGTGTGATATTGTCCGGCTGATAATACTTGCGGTAAAAAACACGTAGATTAGTCGCCGGGACACGCATGATGTCGCTGCGGTTCCCGATGGTTGATTTACCATAGTTGTGCCATTGGAATGCAGCGGTCATGATTCGCTGAATCAAAATGCCTTGGGGGTTGTTTTCTCCCCGCTCAAATTCACTCCGAACAATTGTCATTTCTTTCTCGAGATGCTCGGGTTTGATCCAGCTGTTGATCAAGCGATCTGACTCCATCTCGATAGCAAATTTTAGGTTGTCGTTAGCAACCTTTGGATCTCCGTCCGGCGCCGGTAGCGTTTCAAAGTAATTCGTTCGGTCGATTGATGTAGTACCGTTCATATTTAATACACCACGGTTCTTCAGCAATTCTGGAATGTCAGGATGCCGGTCGGTGCCTCGGAATAGCATGTGCTCTAGCAGGTGAGCCATTCCGGATTCCCCGTATCCCTCGTGTCGAGATCCAACGTTTACAGTCATGTTCATCGTAAACTGCGGTTTGGAGTTGTCGGGGAACAGTAATAGCTTGACGCCATTGTCGAGGCGGTATTCTGTGATTCCTTCGACTTCGTACATCTTTTTGGGCGCTTGTGCCTCAGTCGTTTGACTGATCATTACCACGGTCATCAAGGCAACAGCAGCGCGCCAAGCGAACTGCCAAGAACGAGGAAGTTTGGAATGTTTGTTCACTTGAAATCCTTAACCAAAAGTATCATTGAATGAAGAAAACGGAATCGGCAAACATCGCTAAGAGGGGGCGGTACTTTCCTAATTTGGAGAGTTAAGCCTGTTTTATTAGCAAACGTTTTTGATCTGACAAACCGTCAGTGATAATCCTACCATTTGTTATTAATAATCGTAAGCGAGGGGGGCTTGTTTGTCTCGCGTCGAAGATTAGTTTTTATTCGCATCCAGTAAACTATTTCTGGGAAAGGAACGAGTTTGCTGGTGTGAAATTTGAAACATTTTTAGAATAGTCTTTCCAAAAGCTGTGGTGGTTGAGATGCAATCTGAAGACGATATGCAAGCATTATCAAGGGTCATTAAAGCCCGCAAAACACTCAAAGTACTTGGGGATGTTGAACATGCCGTTGAAATCTCCGAGGAGAATGCGAGTCGATATAACCGAAAGGTGATCGAGTCAATCGAAACGGCGGGGTGGGCACCTTTTCATTATAACCGAGCTCACAATGGTTTGGCTGAACCCTGGCGAGCCCATGTGATCTGGCATGAAGATTGCCGAATCATCGCCAGGCAATTTCATGATTGGTTTCCGGATGTGAAGGCATCGAACAAGCTTCCCGCGATGCTGTCGGCATGCGGGGCGCTGATTGTTGTAACTTGGTTGCCGCAATTTCGCGGTGAGGATCAACAGTTGGAAGGCGTTCAAAATTCCATCGGTTTACCTAAACAGACGACGATTGACGATGAGCATCTCGCAGCCAGCGCTGCGATGGTTCAGAACTTATTACTTCTGTTGACGGCTAGTTCAATGGGGACTTACTGGTCCAGTGGCGGTCAATTCCGAACCCCGGCAATGTTTGATAGGCTCGGAGTCAGTCAGGATGAGTCGTTTCTTGGTGGTGTGTTCGTTGAGTACCCCTGCAGCGTCGGCGAATCGATTGAACGCATAGGTGGCAAACAGCGAGGCAATCGCAGTCAAAATCACGCTTGGTTACGAGAGGTTCGGTTGAAGGAAAGTTAGTTCCCCTGCCTAGTAGGCATGTGGTGGAGTGATGACGCGAATCTTAGTGACCTCCTTACTTAGTGACCTCCTTACTTAGTGGCCACCTTAATTACGCAAATTCTATCCATCGATTGATTTGGGAACTGCCTTAAGCATCGCCTGCGACATCCGTTGCGGAGACATACTGGCCGGACTTAACTGCTTCCGACTGCATTTGGCAGATTTGGATTCCATCTCGTGC
>JAPOIJ010000213.1 GCA_029979005.1 Planctomycetota bacterium
GCTGTACGCAAAAGACCTGCTGCGGGAATCGCTGCGAAGCGAAAGCAAACGCAAGCCTCTGCGCAAACTTCTCCGAGACCCGCTTTTCGTACCGGAAACAACTTTACTCGATGAAATGCTAAGTAAGTTTCTCCACGTGCGCACGCATATGGCCATCATTAAAGATGAGTACGGCGGTTTTGCCGGCGTCATTACCATCGAAGATATCATCGAGGAAATCGTTGGCGAGATCGTCGATGAAACCGACAAAGATATGAGCGAAGAAATCACAATTCTAAACGATCATCAGGCAGACGTGCTCGGCACCGTTCACATCGGTCGACTGAACGAAACGCTAGGCATCGAACTCCCCGAGGACGACCAATTTGACACGCTTTCCGGGTTGATTATGCAACAGTTAAATGAAATACCTCGACCGGGCCGCGAGTTAATTCTGGGGAAGGTGCAATTCAATATCCAGGACGCAAATCGAAGACAAATAAAATCAGTTCGAATTACCCGACTCGAAGACGACCCCAACTAAGTCTCGCAAAATTCAAGCCATACTAAACTCGCCGTCGAACTTTAGTTTTTTAGGCCTTCCGAGTTTCGTTTTTAATTGGCTTGCGTCGCCTACCGAAACCGAGACAGCCCAGACCAAGCCCGAACATCAAAAAGGTAGTCGGCTCTGGAACTGCGGAGAAACTGTAGTTGAGGAACACATCACTTCCGTTATCAGAAAGTGTAAAGGTTCCGGGAGCGGTGGCACCGTTAACATTGAAGGAAAGATTTCCAATCGAATTTACAGAACTCGCTCCGGTAAAGATTGACCAGGTCTCACTCGCCCCATCGGTGGTCCAGAATGCATCCGCGAAGTTCACTGATCCGCCAAAATCGAAGTTCAGCGTGGTGGCGCCGTTAAAGCTAAGTGCGCCGCCGACATCGATCCCGTCAAAATCTGTTCCTCGCGTCCCACTGGAGTCAGACGTATTGGAAACCAATTCCCAATCGATGACTGCGCCTGCTTCATAACTCAAATCACTGTTAAACGTTTGAATACCTGGGGAATTACCGGGACCATGAGTCCCTGAAATAGTAGTTGCCCCACCAATGATTCCGGTTCCGGCAAGCGTAGCGCCGCTCGCAACCACAACATTTCCGGTTGCTGCCGATTGATCTCCGTTAATGACCAACGTTCCCGCATTGACTTGAGTCTCGCCTTTGTAGGAGTTGTTTCCGGTGAACGTCGTTATTCCACTGCCGGATTGATAAACCGCTCCTCCGCTTGCACTGCCCGTTGAAATAACGCCATTGTAAGTGACTGCGTCGCTCCGATTAAATTCCACCACACCACGATTATCGATGTCGGATGTGATGGAACCCGTCGTTCCACCATCACCAATTTGGAGAATCGAACTCAAACCACCATCGACCCGAACTCCACCCGTTAAAGTAGTATCACCGGTTAAAATAAGTGAACCCGCCAAGTTTTTATAGAAAAAACCATTCCCACTACCGTCACCAATATTTCCAGCGACCGTCAAATCTCCACCATTGGTTCGAAAATGAAAATTGAATACATCATTGTTATCAACCGCGATGTCACCGGAAAGCGTTGCCGATCCTCCACCGCTACTCAATTCGATATGGTTCCGTCCATCATTATTCGAGACCTCAATGTTGTTGGCCAAGGAAACGCCATTATTAAGGATCAGCCCCGCATCCTGCCCCGCCAAAGTCACCGTTCCGGTTCCCAATGCAGAATTAGATGCCGCCACGATTTCCGTCTCGGAATTAATCGTGGTGCCACCCGTGTAAGAATTGTTACCGGATAAAATCAACTGCTCTCCGCTAAAGTTAGCCTCGCCGGCGTTATTACCTTCTTGAATTAAGGATGCATCACCACTGATGTCCCCCGAAAACGTATACGCGTCAGCTCGCTGGAATGTGATTCGAGAACCTGACGCAAGACTGACGTCTCCGCCCAACGAACCGCTGGTGGCATTGTCACCAATTTCAAGTCGACCATTGACTATGTTCGTGGTTCCGGTGAAACCACTACCGTCACCGGTGATATGAAGGACATCGGAGCTGACACCTGAATCGCTCGAGGCCATTTCAATCGTACCGCCGCCACTAATCGCCCCTGACAACGTGTGCCGACCGTTTGATTTAAAAAACTTTAGCGCTGCGCCCGACGAAACCACAACATCCGAATCCAGCACAGTAGCGGATCCGCTACTGCCGATCATACCATTGCTAAATCCTGTTCCGAGTTGAAGCGTTCCAGCATCGACATTGAGAGTTCCACTAAAGATCATATTTTGAGAAACCTTGAAAGTTCCCTCGCCCGTCTTGCGAAACCCGGTTCCAGCAACCACCTCATTGAATTTAGGAGTATCAGAGTTATTAAGCGTTATATCACCACCACTATTAATGTGGAGGCCGAAACTGGACCCGGATTGAAAACCGGTTCCGATACCAGTCAACGCATTGGCGATGTTTTGTTTGGACCAATTCGAGCCTGTATTGGTCATATTAAAGGCTAATGTAGCGCCACTCGCAACGGTAACGTTTGTAGAATTCCAATCTGTTTGATTATTGTTATAAAGCTTGTCCTCATCGCTTAATCGAAGAATTCCCTCGTTAATAGTAGTTGTACCAGTGTAGGTATTTCCGCCACCCGTACCGTCGTCATTGCCGAGAACCCACGTTCCGGCACCGTCTTTCACAAGGTTAACGATGCCCCCGCCGGCCGTATTGTTATTCTGAATTTTTTGAACAACTCGATTATCGGCCGTATTACTACCACCGAGAGTCAATGTTCGAGCCGCAGTAGCATTCCCATAAGCTCCGTTTAAAGCGAACCCTGATGCAGTATCAAAGACAAGAGCCCCCGTACCATTGCTTTCAATATTCATTCCACCCGTCCGACCTGAGCCAGCCGTGTTGTCACCCACCCTGATTTGAAGATCAGAAGTACTCCCCGAACCAACATACTCAAGCGTGCCGGTATTAGTGTTGAGTCCTCCCTGAATGAAGTTATCACCCAGATTTTCAACGCTGCTAAACTGGACCGTCCCTCTCCAGACTTGCAATTGATTGATTCCATTGCCGGCCGCATTGTTGGTACCCTGCAAAATAAGGGTACCGTCACCACCTTTTGAGAAGTTTTGGGTGGCGGTAGTCGATGTTATATTTCCACTGAGAACCAGCGTCTCATCGCCTTGAGCATAAAACTGTCTTGAACCAGACAACGTCAAATTATTAGCAATGGAATGGGTAAAGGTTCCAGAGCCGTTGCTCGCGACATTAATGTTGCCACCCAAAGTAATTCGATTTCCACTCAGGGAGAAATTCGTATTTGTAGAGCCGAGGAATCCAATATCCCCAAATGTTGTTCCGTCAGCGAGATCATTGACCGAACTTGGACGTGTGGTCCCGGCAAAATCCAAAGTGTCATTTGCGGTTGGAGCGGAACCCAAATCCCAGTTCGCCCCAGTGGACCAATTATTATCTCCGCCTCCACCCGTCCAAGTGAAGAGATCTGCTCTCACAAAATCAGCGCAGGTAAGTGAAAGGATAGAAAGGAGACAGAGACGAGTCGCAAATTTACGAAGCCAGAAATTTCTAAACATGGTGAAAAACTTGTGGTGCGGTGTATCAACGGCGCCGCGAGTATCCGTAGCCGCGGCAAACAAAATCGATTCCCAGAATCAAATTCATTCCCTAGTATCGCTAGGGAAACAAATATTTAAACCGTAAAATCGCTATTTTCGTCAAAATTTTCCACCAAATTTCACCACCACCAGACGCTTCCTGCCACCCATACGTTTTCGGTGTTTTCCAACAAAAAGTGGGCTTTTCCGGCATTCGCCGTGCTTTGAACGTTCAATTTTTCGCTATTTAGCGTGAGTTCGGACGCCCTTTTTTGCGAGCTGCCTTTCGATCCGGACGATAGCCTTGTCCCGGTGCGAAACGCCCCTGCTTTTTGGATGATTTTTTCCGACCGTGCCCCGATTCGCCGGCACTTTTCCCATCCGGCATCCGATGGACGTACTCGCCACGAAATTGCTTTCCTGCCATTCTTCGGCGACGGTCAATCGCTTCTTTGGGAGCCTTCGCTGGAATCAGACAGTCGCATCCATTCCCAATCAACTCTTTGCGACCCGCGTCGAGCAATGCCTTTCGGACATCAAAGTAGTTTTCCGGCTTGAAGAATTGCATTAACGCTCGCTGTGTTTTGCGATCCTTTAACTTCTTCGCAATAAACACAGGCTCTTTGGTAAACGGATCCATTTCGGTGTAGTACATACACGTTGCGACATCCAACGGCGCCGGAATGAAATCCTGTACCTGATCCGGTTTATACCCGTTCCGTTTAAGGAATACGGCGAGGTCGATCATTGAGTTAACATCACTGCCAGGATGGCTGGAGATAAAGTAAGGGACGATGTATTGCTTCTTTCCTGCCTTCTTCGACTCTTCACGAAATTTTGTCGAAAACGACTCAAAATCCTCAACACTTGGCTTCCGCATCTTATCGAGCACATCATCGTTCGCATGCTCAGGCGCGACCTTCAGCAATCCACCGACGTGGTGCTCGGTTAACTCCTTCATATACTCCGGACTCCGCCGAGCCAAATCCATTCGGATACCACTGGCCACAAGAACTTTCCGAACGCCTTTTACCTCGCGTGCTTCCTTCATCAACTGGATCAAAGGAGCGTGATCCGTGCCAAGCAGCTTACAAATTTTTGGATGTACACAAGATTGTCTCCGACAAACCGCCTCAACCTCCGGCTTACTGCATTTCATTTCATACATATTTGCCGTTGGCCCACCGATATCGCTGACGACTCCGGTAAACTTTGGATCATCAGCCATGCGATTGATCTCTGAAATTACCGAGTCTTTACTACGTGACTGAATCACACGGCCCTGGTGGGCCGTAATCGAACAGAACGTACAACCACCAAAGCACCCTCGCATGATCGTGACCGAGTCCTTGATCGTCGCAAAAGCGGGAATCGGTTCTTTGTAACTTGGATGCGGTTTTCGCGTATACGGCAACCCGTAAATCTGATCCATCGCATCCTGGCTTATTGGAAACTGTGGCGGATTCACGACCACAGTCAGTCCACCATGCTTTTGCGTAAGGCGTTTAGCGTTGTACGGATTTGTTTCGTTATGAATAATTTTGGTCGCTTCAGCAAACGCAAATTTGTCATCGCGAACTTCCTCAAAACTAGGAAGCTCAATGGCATCGTCGGGCACTGGATCTTTTGCACCACACACATATGCAGCGCCCAGCATATTTCGCAAATCTTTTACTGACTCCCCCGCATCGAGACGTTCAGCAATTTCCACGATTGGATTTTCGCCCATCCCGTAAAGGACAAGATCCGCTTTACTATCGAGCAAAATTGATTTACGAACATTATCGCCCCAATAATCATAATGAGCGAGTCTACGTAACGAAGCCTCCACACCACCTGCTATGACGGGCACCCCTTTGTACGCTTCGCGAGCCCGATGACAGTACGAAAGCGTGGTTCGATCGGGACGGAGACCGATTCGGCCTCCCGGCGAATAAGCGTCGCTGTTTCTAACTTTGCGATTCGCGGTGTAGTGGTTGATCATGGAATCCATGTTTCCGGCACTGATCCCAAAAAACAGACGCGGCTTTCCAAACCGACGCCAGTCATCGCAATTTCGCCAGTCCGGCTGCGAAACAATTCCGACCCGAAAACCAGCAGCCTCAAGCGTCCGGCCAAGAATGGCCATCGCAAAACTTGGATGGTCGATGTAAGCATCTCCGGTCACAAAAACGACATCAAGCTCATCCCAGCCACGTGCTTTCGCCTCTTTCATCGACATTGGCAACGGGATCTTTCCAGCCGGCGCAGGTACGGCAGTTCCCCTCAATGTCTCGAGACGGGCACATTCTTTTTTAGCAGTGTCAATAATGGGTAGGTTCATTGCCGTCGTTGACTCAGATTTCAATATTTCAATTTACTTTTCTAACTTACCCATAACTTTTGTTTGGGTAAAAAGGGAGTGCTCCACTCCGCCTGTTCACCAGTATATCCCCAATTCCACCAACACCCTCTAATCATTCACGGAATCTCGAATAAAGAAAATGATGATCTGTAAACCGGGCAAAAAGAATCGAATACACCGGTTGGAATCGGCTCCAAAAGCGTAAAAATAATAATCCTACAGATCAAAACGCGAAAGTGACCGGCTGAAACGAAAAAAACCCGCCATTTCTGGCAGGTCTCTAACTTTTTTGCTCTATCGGTCTCCCGACAGTCTAGTCAAGGTTCACTTCAATCTTCGGATTATCAGCTGAAATCGTCAGCGTAAGCGGCGTCGAACGAAGGCGTTCGTAATCCTTGGGGATCGGTCGGTTCTTTAGGGATTTGAGAAATTTTGCAGCTTTCATAATCGATGCTTCATCCTCTCCGCGATCACCGGGGATCGGCCCCTCAACAACAAGCACTTTGCAGTCGCAAGCACAGCAACCTGATTCATCCTTGCCGGGTAGGCGAAGCGTAAACTCGCCCTTAGCATCGGACACACCGGAAGCA
>JAPOIJ010000162.1 GCA_029979005.1 Planctomycetota bacterium
CGTTTCTCCGAACTGGAAACTGGACGACCCGGTGCTTCATCAACCATTGAGTCCATCGGGGAATCCAAAATTAACTCTGGAACAACCGGACGTTCCGAAACAACAATCGGTGATACACCTGAGAAGGTTCGGGAAGCGAACTGCAGTTGTTCAGAAAGGGAAATCAGCATTGAAATTTGATCCGCCGCCATGACTGTCGAACCTTGAACAGGACGTCCCTTCCCCATTTTAGAATACTCAATCGCGGCATCGTATTCGGCAGCCAACTCATTGGCTAGATTCTTGATTTTTTCGACATCACGCGGTGATACCTGAAAGCCAGAGTTACGGTCAACTTTCCGAATCAATCCAGCTGATCGGGACTTTATTTTTGTCGCAACCGAGAGAAGCTTTCCATATTTCCGGGAACCTTTGAAACTTGCTCGGATCTCATTTTTCAAAGCTTCGGCGGTTCGCTCCATTTGCACCGCCGTGTGTCTCGTATCCGCGATCACCAAGCCATCCTCTCCGCGAAGATCGTTCGGTTTCGACGCGAGAGAGATAAGGCAACCAACGAAGGCAAAAACTACAAACCGATGATTCGATAACAGAACCTTCATAAGTTTCCTGATTCCAATAAATATGCGAACCACAGTCCCTGTTCTGCTTTAAACGAGAGATTTGCAGCGGTGGTTTAGAGTTGAATTCTACCGCGCAAACCTAACACTGCTTTGTTTTTTCTACAAACTTTGTTGCGATTAAACGCGATATCCTCGTTTAGGTTTTAAAACCAGCGCATAAAAAAACGCCGCTGATTTCTCAGCGGCGTTTCATAATATTTTCGCTTGATGGCAAAAACTCAGATTAATAACGATAATGCTCTGGCTTAAACGGACCATCCACTGGGACGTTGATGTAATCAGCCTGCTCTTTCGTCAACGTTGTCAGTTTAACGCCGAGTTGGTCAAGGTGCAGTCGAGCAACTTTCTCGTCGAGAATCTTCGGCAGAATGTAAACATTTCCACCTTCGTAAGTTTCACCTGAAAGCGTTGGCTTCGATTGAGCATTCAACGCGAGATCGATTTGAGCAATCGTCTGATTTGTAAACGAAGCAGACATTACGAAACTAGGATGGCCTGTAGCACAACCTAAATTCAACAGTCGACCTTCAGCCAACACGAGTACGCTGTGCCCGTCTTCGAACGTGTACATGTCGTACTGCGGCTTGATGTTGGTTTTAGTCGTCATTGCTTCCAATTCAGTCATTTCGATTTCGTTATCGAAATGCCCAATGTTTCCGACAATTGCCTTGTCCTTCATCTTTGCCATGTGTTCGGCAGTGATGATGTTGAAGTTACCAGTTGTCGTGATGTAGATATCTGCATAATCAAGCGTGTCCTCGATTGTCGCAACTTCGTAGCCTTCCATTGCCGCCTGCAATGCACAAATCGGGTCAATTTCGGTAACAATGACGCGACAGCCCTGCCCGGCGAGCGACTGGACGCAACCTTTTCCAACATCACCGTATCCGCAAACAACCGCTACCTTGCCCGACATCATGACGTCTGTTGCACGGTTTAGGCCGTCGATCAACGAATGACGACAACCATACAGGTTGTCAAACTTGCTCTTAGTGCAAGAGTCATTCACGTTGATGGCAGGGAAAAGGAGTGACCCCTCTTTTGCCATTTCTACAAGCCGATGAACGCCGGTCGTTGTTTCTTCCGAAACGCCGTGACAGCCCTCTGCTACTTTTGTCCAGCGTTGTGGGTTTTGCTCGAGACACCATGCGAGAGTCTTTAAAACTTCTTTAAATTCAGTGTTGTTTGTCGTTTCTGGTCCTGGAACTTCTCCAGCCTTTTCGCACTCAACACCTTTGTGAATCAACATCGTGGCATCGCCGCCATCGTCGACAATCTGAGTCGGGCCAAGTCCGTTGCCGAAATCAAGCGCTTTCTCAGTGCAGGCCCAGTACTCTTCCAAACTTTCATTTTTCCAAGCAAAAACCGGAATTCCAGCCGGTTCGTCGACCGTTCCGTTCTTACCGACCACGGTTGCCGCAGCAGCATGATCTTGCGTCGAGAAAATGTTGCAGGAAACCCAGCGGACGTCTGCTCCCAATTCAGCCAATGTCTCGGCCAAAACAGCGGTTTGAACCGTCATGTGCAATGAACCCATGATTCGCTGACCCGCGAGTGGCTTTTGGCCTTTAAACTCTTCTCGCAATGCCATCAAACCAGGCATTTCCTGCTCTGCAAGATCGATTTCCTTCCGCCCCCACTCTGCAAGAGAAAGGTCAGCGACTTTGTAGTCGATACCATTCTTGTGATCGGGCGTAAAAACATACTGTTCAGACACGGTAGTGCTCATTTGTGCTTCTCAAATTCTAAGGGTCACGCTACTTCGAATGTCGAAGCAACTAAAAAGAAGTCAGGTAGAACCAAAAAATTGCCTGACCAAGTTGACCGGGCATCCTCGCCCGACCCGTTTTAACCGCAGACCATCATATAGGACAACGGTTCTACGACAACGCGTGAAATTAAACCAGATCCCCGTTTTCACAAAAATAGGCCTAATTTTTGTTTTTTTCCCCGCTCAAACAGCCTACCCGATTCTCTGAAATGATTTCATGGCGAGTTGGACGAATTCTTTTACTTTTCGTCTATCTTTCAACCCCGGTGCCGACTCAACGCCGCTCGCAACGTCTACCGCGGACAAACCAGATTCAAGAATCGCGTCAGCAACATTGGACGGGGTAAGTCCACCAGCCAGGACCAATGGAATCTCAGACGTTAAATCGGAAATGTTGGCAATGTCGATCACTTTGCCCGTTCCGCCATATTCTCCGGGCATCGCCGCGTCCAATAACACGAAATCGATCCCCGCCGCGGTCCAACTCGTAATTTCCGCAGACAGCCTGGCTGATTCTTGCTTTGAATTGCTTGCAGTTCCAAGCTCCTTGGGAAGGCTGCGAATGGCACGAATCAAGAAACAAGTCTGACCGTTTTTTGATAAACCTGAACGAATTGCCTCAACAACATCTGGAGCCTCATCCCCGTGCAGTTGAATACCGTCCAAACCGTGGCGTTTCGAAATTTCCAAAAGCTCAGCGACTGGCATTCCCACAAAGACCCCCACCTTCAACACTCGAACGTTTTGAACCGTTGATTGCTCATCCAGTTGCTGGTTGAAGCGATCTATCTCATAGGCAATCGCCGACGCTTGGTCAGAATCAACAAACCGCTTACTCTTGTCGTAGAAATTAAGTCCAATTGCATCTGCACCGCATTGACAGGCCCATCGCGTATCGTCCACGTTGGTAAGGCCGCAAATTTTAATTTGAAATGGTAGCATGGAAGGACAATCGTTAATTTTCAATTCGGTTTCCCGTTGAACGCGCCTAAATCTTTAGCCGACTAATCGTTTTCAAGCACCCATTCATCATAGCGTTTTTCCCGCCCAAACTATAAGACGACCACCACTTGCGTCCAAAATTGTCCTGAATCAATAATTAGGCGTCACAATCATCTGTCAGTCCCCCTCAGAAAAACTCTTCCAGCGATCACTGTGATGACACCGGACACAACCTACCCGATTGTCTTTAACGACAACCTTGCCCCTTCGACCGAGCTCCATCGCCCATTGAGCGAGGATCAACTCCCACTCCTTATCACGGGCATTGCAGGCGTTTCCGGATTCAATGCTTTTCATTATTTCCGTAAAAAATTTGGCGACCAAGTCATCGGTTTGCGCACGGTCAACAACTGGCCTCTTTGCGGTGACCAAATAATCGCCTGCAACATCGAGGACGAAAAGGCTTTTCAAAATGTAATCGACAAATACCAAATACGAACCATTCTTAACTGCGGTGGAAGCTGCGCCCTAAAAGCCTGCGAACTGGACCCTGATATGGCCGAGAGGGTAAACGTACACGGCATTCGCAGTTTGTTGAAAGCGATTGACGGTACCGACATCCAACTACTTCATTTATCTATCGATCTGGTTTTTTCTGGAAAAGGCAATGGGAACCACTCGGAAACTGACCCTACTGATCCCGTGACGGTTTATGGTCGAACGATGGTTGCTGCAGAAAAACTGATCGAATCTCAAAGACCACAATCGTGCGTCCTGCGAATTTCTCTTCCGATGGGGATTAGCTTTAATGGGCACGCTGGGGCGATTGACTGGATCCAATCCCGTTTTGCAAAAAACAAACCCGCCACACTCTATTACGACGAAATACGAACTCCGACCTATGTCGAATGCCTGAATGAAACCATCGAAGAAGCACTGGCGCTTAGGCTGGAAGGGCTATTCCATGCCGGAGGTCCGGTTCGGCTTTCCCTCTATCAAATCGCCCAGATCGTAAATCGAATTGGCGGCTACAATCCCGACCATCTTTTCGGTTGCCCTCGCATCGATGCGGGACCAATCCCACCGCGAGCCGGGAACGTCACAATGAATTCAGATAAACTGGCCCAAGCACTCGGTCGTCAGCCATTTCAAAATTGGCCACTTGACCGAAGGCATGTACCAGACTCCCACGATTGGCACTACGACCGCAGCTTCCACAGCAACAATTCGCTCAAGAACATCGAAAATGAGCTATACAAGCGGCCGCAACTCTAACCACCCAACTAAAAACTAAAGACCTAGCGGATTGACTTAACTCGCAATATTCCCTCGGCGTTGAATTGGTAGAACAGCTTTTTTTTACCCAATATTTATTAGTCACAGATGATTGATTGCGGTAATCGTTCAAGATAAAATCGGTTATTGGAAAAGCTGGATGAGATGGAGACGCGAGTCACTACATGACCAGACGCGTTGCCGGTCATACGTTTGGTGGAGCAAAGGATGTCGAATCTACATACGTGGAGCATGGGAGCCGGAAGATGGCTTGGCGTACCGGTTCGGATCCATATGCTTTTGATTCTATTCGTTGTGGCTCTCTTCGGCACTGAATGGAATTACAGCACCGGCTCCGGCAGCTTTTTTGCCGGAACGGCGATCGTTACGACGTTGGTTCTCCTCGTCAGCCTATTGCTCCATGAAACGGCTCACATTTTTGCGGCTAACAATCTGGGCGGCCGCATCGATTCAATTACGTTATTCCCCTGGGGCGGAAATGACGAGAGCTCCGCACCGACGCAAGCCCATGCAAAGGCAATTGTCGCACTCGCAGGGCCGTTCGCAAATTTTGTGATCTTCCTGTTCGGCACTACCCTTCTTATTCAGTCGGATCAATCAAACATTTGGAACTTAATCAATCCGCTTGCACCCCATCGATTCACTCCTGCTGAATGGCAGATTTCACTAACTGAGATTGTAATTTGGGTTAATTTCCAAATTGCTTTCTTTAACGTTCTACCGTGTCACCCGTTCGACGGTGTCGAAATTGTTCGTGCATGGATATCATCTCTCAATCCCGATGCATCAAAGTTCAGGATGGAATCGG
Source organism: Planctomycetota bacterium (assembly GCA_029979005.1). Classification (GTDB taxonomy): domain Bacteria; phylum Planctomycetota; class Planctomycetia; order Pirellulales; family Pirellulaceae; genus Mariniblastus. The sequence goes on from JAPOIJ010000162.1 coordinate 5,438, forward strand.
CGATCCGGCTTATTGGTAACGCCGTGGCCTTCGCCTTTATTGGATTCGCCTGGTTCTTTCGCGACATTCAGGCGGGACCGGTTCAACCGACTTGGTTGCTGTTTTTAATGACGGGAATTACGCTTCTATTTTCATCGAATGCTGCGATGCAGTTAGCCCTTCTAAAGAACACCGCCCAACCCTTATCGCCAACAGCAAAAAGGGAAGACGACCAGAATTCGCTCGAATCATTTTTTGCATTCCCAGCCTACGAAGACGATTCTGCCTATTCGCAATGGCTATCTGAAAAGCAAGAAGCGCGGCGGGAAGATGAATTTAAGAGAGAACAAGAGGAAGACAAGAGAGCGGACCAGATTCTGGAAAAACTTCACAATGGAGGCATCGCGAGTCTCCACGAAGAGGAGAAGCTAATCTTAGATCGAGTGAGTGAGAGAATACGGCGCCGTCGTCAGCAAGGCGTCTAACATTAAATCACCGTTGCCAAAGCCGTCGTAATCCACGCCCGCTCATTGGCACTCGTGGAAGCAGTCTCGCTTCTGCTTCTTATTCCCCCGGGCTTCTTCCGTTAATCGTCGTAGACGCGTCGATATCGCTGCCGCCGACGCCTCGCCCGCCGCGTAATTTGCTCTCCCTCCACGAACCAGTGGCCTCCGAGCACCTTGTAAAACACCAACAGAACAAACGCGCCGGCAATACCAACGGTAAATCCCTCGACGCTGATGGGCTTTACTAGCTCAACCGCTGTGGAAAAGTACTGGAGGATTGCACAGCCAATTAGCGTTCCGCCAATTCCCATCAATACGGTTGCGATCGCCCCTCCGGGGTCACGCCCAGGCATCAACGCCTTTGCAACCAAACCGACAACCGTGCCAAAACCGATCCACGTGAGGGCTAGATTCGCGTACTCCGTAAGTTGTGCCAAATCCATTTTGGTTCCTTTGTTAAAGCGACTTTTCGCTTGAAACTATAAGCTGAAATCGAATAGCTGCATGGGCAAAACTAAGACATTCCCCCGCTTTCAGCTTGAAACGACTGACCAGATGTACCAAATCTCGAGTTTAATTCTCAAGAGCATTTTAGGGGCAACCCTTGGCAAAACAGCTCGAATAACGACTCGCTAAGTTTGCCCGACGCTTGAGTTTGCTTTAAACTGCTGGCGTCCGCGTTTGACTCAGGAAACCCTAGTTTTATCGGAGTAAGCGAACTATGTTTGCGCCATTACAAATTGACTGCATGCGGCTAACCTCGCTTCTGGTTGGATTGGTGCTTGCATTTTTGACCTTAACGCCCGAACGAACTAACGCACAAAACATAAACATCTCTAATCCGGTGACCAGATACAGCGATCGCAGTTACTCGCATACCGGTATCAATTTTGGATTTGGAATCCCCGGCGGAAGCGGGCCAGGCTCTCGAGTCCAGGGCCTAGGTCCGCACGGAAATCTTACTCCCTGGCTTGGCTTCCAATATGGAGGCAATCAGGCGTACCCAATCTTTGGTGGATACTCACCCAACTCAGGAGCACGACTAGAGTTTGGAAGAAGCGGCCCTAACGGAGGGTTTTCTTTCGGAATCAATATGGCCAAAGGAAGCACGCGTACCTTGTCGTCGGTCACCCCCAGCCTGACTGTTCAAAATGGATTTGGGGGAACTCTGTTTAATGGCCAGACAAGGCCGTTTGTTACCGGCATGGTTCCCATTGTCGGGGGCTATCAAGGATCGCCATCCACTCCCTACCCCATCGGAAGCCTTCAATCGGGTGGACTCGATAACGGCGTGACTCGCGCGTTGAACAGTGGGCAACTTGATTTGCGACCATCGCGGCGGGAAGAAATTTATACCCCATCCGGCCCCGTTACTTACAGTGATAAAAACAGCTCCGCCATGACTGGAGATCTCAGCGTTGCTGAAATAAAAGCACAACGCGCGAAGGAGAACCGCGAACTAACCCGAGAAGTCAACGCGCTGATCCTGGAAGCGAAAACTCTCGAAAAAGAAAATCTTCATGCCAAAGCGAGAGTCATCTACGGAAAAGCGCTGCGACTCACCAAAGACCCTTCTTTACAGTCAATGTTAAAACAGACTATTCTGGCGTCGCGGGCTCAATCGAAATTCGCAAAACAAAGATAAAATTTAGAAATCCTGATTGACTGCCGTTAACCAGAGCCCAACCTTTCACTGACAAAGGGCTTGCCATCTCTCCTTGTGTTGCCCCTCCTCCGTTTAATTTTACTTTGAGCAGGCTAAAGCAATCCGATGAGTAACGATTCAGCAACCCAATTCGCTCAAGCTCACTCCATTGGCAATGATCTTTCGGCTGCTCTTGCAAAGACTGCAACTCAATTAAGCAACACTTTCGACCACAATATTGATCTTCTGTTTGCTTTTGTGGCTGGATTCAGTCCAGATGAATTTGATCAGGTAATGCCATCGCTTAAAGAATTGACTGGCGCCGAGAATGTAGTCGGCTGCAGTTGTGAAGCAACCATTAGCGGTGGACTCGAACTTGAAAACGAAAAATCTATCTCCCTCTGGGCAGCCTGTTTGCCTGAATCAGACATCACTCCTCTCCATCTTGAATTTACAAGATCAGGTAGCGAATCGGCCATCACCGGCTGGCCGGATAAAATCTCCGCCGATTGGCCAGAAGATAGTTGTTTAATTGGACTGAACGAACCTTTTCAGTTTCCCGTTGATTATCTTCTTGAACGATTTAATGAAGATCGCCCCGGGCTTCCCATCATCGGCGGGATTGCAAGTGGATCTCAGGAACCGGGAGTCTCGCGTCTATTGCTGAATGATCAATCTTTTGATTCCGGTTGGGTAGGGGTAAGACTTGCAAACACAGCCGTTCGCACCCTTGTGTCTCAGGGATGCCGGCCGATTGGCAAACCGATGGTAATCACACAAGCCGAACGTAACATCCTCCAACAAATTGGCGGGAGACCGGCACTCGAAGTCCTGTCGGAGTTATTCCAAACCCTTCCGACGAGAGAACAACGTATCTTTCAGAGTGGTCTTCAAATCGGGCGCGTAATCAATGAGTATCAAGACTCTTTTCAATATGGCGACTTTCTAATTCGCAACATTGTCGGGGTCGATGAAGAACTTGGCGCAATTTCCGTTGGAGACTATGTGCGGCCAGGCCAGACAATTCAATTTCACATCAGAGATCACGAATCGGCTTCCGCTGAGCTTACCCAACTATTACAGAAACAGGCTAACCAAGGACATCCTAAAGCAGCTTTGTTATTTACGTGCAACGGCCGCGGCTTGAATTTATTCGAAGATCCCAACCATGATGCCGCTTGCATCCAATCCATGGCCTCAATGCCACTGGCTGGTTTTTTTGCTGCGGGTGAAGTCGGCCCGGTCGGAAACAATAATTTTCTGCATGGATTTACAGCTTCCGTTGTGCTATTTGATTAACCCACCAATTAGTCTAAGACCTTAATCTAAAGGGCTTTGAAAATCCCGTCATTCCAAACAACAGAGATTTGGCAGTGACAACACTAAATTTATTTCGTGTTTTTAAGCGTTGATTGGCAGTGAACGACAGTATCAAACGCAATCTAGTATCGGTGATCAAGTTCTCACTTTCGATCAGCATCCTCTGGTACCTATTCTCTACCGCCCAGAGGGACGACCAATTTGAGAAATTCCTCTCGCAGCCCAAACATTGGGGCTGGGTGGGTGTCGGTTTCATTAGCTGCATTCTCGCCAATCTTATTTCGTTTTTAAGATGGCGAGTAATGGTACGTGCACTGGGGATATCGTTCACCTATTTCGATGCCATTCGCATTGGCTTCATTGGTTCGTTCTTCGGTTTATTTGCTTTTGGTATAATCGGGAGCGATACTCTTCGAGCTTTTTACGTTACGCGACAGGCCAAAGACCGTATGCCCGAAGCGATCTGCTCGGTGGTCGCAGATCGCATCGTTGGTCTCATCACCATGTTTTCATTTGCATCAGTCGCCTTCCTTTTGCTCGACTTCGAGGATATTGCCACCGCGCATCCGGGTAAACTCCAAACACTCAAATACGCGTGCCAAGTAGTTTTAGGAGTAACCTCATTGTGCTTGGTTGGCGTATTTAGCGTGATCCTTGCCCCTCAATTAGCAAAAACGAAAACATTTAAATTGCTCCTTGGTTTGCCTCGCATCGGTAGTTTATTAGAAAAACTATCTGATGTAGTGCTGACCTACCGAAGTCAGCCGAAAGCGGTTCTGTCTGCCGTTGGAATGAGTCTTATCATCAATCTCTGTTTTGTGATCTCTATCTTTTTCTTAGCAACCGGGCTGACGAATTCGGCTCCACCGTTTCGCGATCATTTAC
>JAPOIJ010000254.1 GCA_029979005.1 Planctomycetota bacterium
CAATTAATTCGGTTGGTTGAAGATCGGCCAGGCCATGATTTTCGCTACGCTAATGACAGCTCTAAAATACACAACGAACTGGGTTGGCAACCACAACACACCAGCTTCACAACTCTTAGAGAAACAGTGAAATGGTACATTTGGCATCTTACCGGCAGCGATCAATAGGTGCATTATTTTGCGGCTCGACTGCTATCAATAAGCCATTGCACTCCTTCCCATTGTGCAAATTAGCTATGATATCCATCCACGCGTTTCAATCTGTAAATTAGTTTCAATCTGTAAATTAAAAACCCAGCGCATCTCATTTTGAATTCTCAAGTCCAATTCGATTTTTTACGAAGCCAACGCATTTACGTGGCTGGTCATCGTGGAATGGTAGGCAAGGCGTTGCTGCGTGCTCTTGATTCTAACGGTGTCAAAGACGTAATTTGCAAAACCAGAGATGAACTCGATTTATGCGATCAACGAGCAGTCAATAATTTTTTTCGATCCGAACGCCCTGACTGCGTCCTGTTTGCTGCAGCAAAAGTTGGCGGCATTCACTCCAACAATACTTATCCCGCCGAGTTTATCTACCAAAACCTTTCGATGGCAACTAACGCGATTCACGCTGCATTCGAAAATAAGGTTTCTCGGTTCCTTTTTCTTGGAAGCACTTGCATCTATCCGCGGATGGCTCCACAGCCAATGCCGGAAACCTGTCTGCTTAGCGGCCCTCTTGAAAAGACAAATGAAGCTTATGCGATCGCGAAAATCGCCGGTTTAAAAATGTGCGAATTTTATCGCAAGCAATACGGCGTGATTTATCATTCTGCGATGCCAACCAATCTTTACGGTCCAGGCGATAACTACCATCCAGAAAACTCTCACGTGCTGCCAGCACTGATCCGTCGATTCCATGAAGCCAAGCAGGACAATTCCCCTGAAGTTGTGATCTGGGGAACTGGCTCGCCTCGGCGCGAGTTTCTTCACGTCGATGATCTCGCCAGTGGTGTCCTTCACCTATGCACACTTACCAACCCGCCTGATTTAGTCAATATCGGAACGGGAAACGACGTCACGATTCTCGAATTAGCTACCCAAATCGCTGACGTCGTAGGTTATCAAGGCGAAATCAAAACAGACCCCCAACGTCCTGACGGGACGCCCGTTAAACGCACAGACATGAATTTAATGCACTCGACTGGTTGGAATTCGAAAATTTCTCTGCAGGAAGGTCTGAAAATGACTTACGACCATTTTCTGCAGGAGGCTCAAGATGGTAAACTGCGAGCGGTTTGATCTGGTCGTGTTCGTAGTTGCAGAATGCCATCAGTTTCAAAACGGCACTCCGAACCACCTAAATTTTATCTAAGCTCAAGACTAAATGACGAAAAAAGCACTGATCACCGGAATCACAGGACAAGACGGATCCTATCTCGCAGAACTTTTGCTAGACAAGGGATATGAAGTCCATGGAATTGTTCGCCGCAGCAGCAGCTTTAACACCGATCGTATCGATCATATTTACCGGGATCCCCACGAGACCGATGCTAAACTATTCCTGCATTACGGTGATTTGACCGACGGTCAAAATCTCACCAACCTGGTTCTTGATGTTAAGCCGGACGAAATTTACAACCTCGGCGCTCAAAGCCACGTTCGCGTTTCTTTTGACTCTCCAGCCTACACCGTTCAAGTGGTAGGAATTGGAGCACTCAACGTTCTCGAGGCCGCACGCCAACTCAACAAAACACATCTAACGAAGGTTTACCAAGCGTCTTCTTCGGAAATGTATGGAGACGTCATTGAAACACCGCAAACCGAATCGACTCCTTTCCAGCCACAGAGTCCCTACGCCTGTGCAAAAGTGTACGCATTCCACCAAACCGTCAACTACCGGCATGCGTACGATTTATTTGCTGTCAATGGAATTCTCTTCAACCATGAGTCGCCGCGCCGTGGCGAGACTTTTGTAACTCGTAAAATTACACGAGCCGCAACTCGCATCAAACTCGGTCTGCAAAATAAACTCTTTCTTGGTAACCTCGATGCAAAACGCGACTGGGGTTATGCCAAGGATTATGTTGAAGGCATGTGGCGCATGCTGCAGCACTCCGAGCCGGATGATTTTGTATTAGCGACAGGTGAGACTCAAACCATCCGCCAGTTTCTAGACTATTCATTTGGCCGACTTGACTTAGATTGGTCAAAGTACGTGGAAATCGATCCTCGTTATTTCCGACCCACCGAAGTTAACTTGCTACTTGGTGATGCTTCGAAGGCCAAAGACCTTCTTGGCTGGACACCTCAGACTAGCTGCAAAGAACTCGCCGAAATCATGGTGGATCACGACCTTGAACTCGCCCGGCACGAAGCAACGCAAGCGAGCTTGCAAGACAACTAATCAAATTGAGTAAAAAGTCCGTAATCATTGATGCGTACAGAATACCAAGACTCCAGTAATCACCCGCCATCGATTAACCGGCGGAATTACTTCGGGATTCGCTGGTTAGGCAGTTTCGTATTCCTGGTGTCAATTTTTGCCGGTGCCAAATTCCATCCTCTGCTGGCCGATGGTGAAAATTTGATGGTGGTGGTCAACGCAGCATCCGCTAAATCTTTGGCAGTAGCAAATGAGTACATTTCTCTTCGGGACATTCCTCGTTCGAATGTCGTCTATCTAGACGAAGTGACCATTATCGAACGAATTGATGACGAAACCACAAATTCGGCAAACTTCAAGAAAGAGATTCTTGATCCCGTCCTGGCGGCGATCCAAGACCGTGGACTCGCCGGGCGAATTGACTGCATCGTTTATTCGGCGGACTTCCCAACTAGGGTAAATGTTCATCCAGAGATGTTGAAATACCTTAAAAATATGGATCTGGAATATGATATTCAACGCCACGCGCCTTGGTGTTCAATTACAAGTTTGACTTTTTTTCATGAAAATGCATTTTCAGAGAACCCAGAGTTTTTTAATTTCAAAGCCAATCGCTACGCTTCACCTGAAACCAAAAACGTACTGAGCAACCCGTTTAGCGGAGCCACGGCCACAGAATTTGGAACAGCCGTGAACAGTTTCAAAGCAAACGATTACTCAAAAGCAATCACACTATTTGAGCAACTCGCCGACGCGTTCCCCGAGCAGGCTGTCATCCACTATTACTTGGCCAAATGCCATGCAGAAAAAGATGAAGTCGATGCGGCAGCAGCATCGCTGAATAAATGCATACAGTTAGGCTGGGCGTTTCGGTCATTCGTAAAGGAAGACCCTTCGTTTAGAAATGTGATTGAGCAATCATCCATCAAAAAAACCCTCCAGAAGATGCTCGATCTGCCAACCGATCAAAGACTGAGCCGACACTTTCAGTCAAGTGATTACTGGGGGAAAAATGGCTGGATCAACGGTTCAAAATTGCAAGGCCAGCGATATGTTTTGTCGACGATGCTGGCCGTTACTGGCACCAATGGCTCTACACTTGACCAAGCAATAAAACAAATTCAGTCCAGCTGCGAAGCGGATGGAAGTCATCCCAGGGGAAAATTCTTTTTCTCAAAGAACAATGATATTCGTTCCACCATCCGCCATTCTCAGTTCGCTTTCGCAGCCAAGGAATTGTCGCAAATGGGATTCGATGTTGAAGTTTCAGACCAGTTGATTCCAAAAAATGAAAATCGTATTTTAGGCGCCACACTTGGCAGTCCTACGGTTGACTGGGGGAAATCAAATAGCAGGTTCGTAAGTGGCGCTTTATGCGATAATCTTACGAGCTATGGTGCTTGGTGGGCGAAATCCGGGCAAACAAAAATTACCGACTATCTCAATGCAGGTGCGGCAGGTGCCAGCGGCGCCGTTTATGAACCCTACGCCATACCGGCAAAATTCCCCAACGCAAATCTTCAGGTTCATTACGCACGTGGCTCGACAATGGCGGAAGCTTTTTACCAATCAGTTGATTCTCCGTTCCAGCTCCTAATCGTTGGCGACCCACTTTGCTGCCCCTTCGGGAACTTCCCGAAGTTCTCGGTCAAGGGAATCAAAAATCGTTCCGTGCAAACTGAAGACATAACACTAAACCTCACTGAAAGCTCCGGCAGCCCTCCAATCGCCTCTTACGATTTTTTGATCGATGGAAAATTTATTAAAAGCAATTCGAGATCCGGCCAGGTTTCCATTTCAATTGACGAACTCTCTGAGGGTTACCACGAGATGCGGATTGTCGCCGTGAGTGACTCTTTACTAAAGACAACCAAAACAAAAAAGATTGAATTTTGGATCCGCAAATCAGGTTTCAATCTCGCAATCGCGGTAACTAAAAACAAGTTAGCGTCCAAGGATTTTCTAGAAATCTCATCTTCATCTCAAACCAAAGCACCCATCGAGATTCGGCAAAACTCGCGTGTGCTTGGTCAGATTCAAAATGGGAAACCGTTAAAAATCAAAGCATCATTGCTTGGCCTCGGTCAATTCCACGTACAAGGCTACGTGTCACTTGAGAATGAAACGATTGCGAGCGTCCCAGTCGAGATCGAAGTTAAAGAGTAAATTCTCCGATTATTTTTGATCAATGAATTCAAAAAAACTCAACTGTTGGAAATACACTCCCAGTCGTTCAATCAAGCGACCGAATAACTTTTAATCATGTCGAAAAAAGTACTATTCATCGTCGCTCCAACGCAATACCTGCCAAGTGGCGGTATTCAAACGCAAGTCAGACGAACACAAGTTGAGCTTGAAAAAAGAGGATACGAGA
>JAPOIJ010000300.1 GCA_029979005.1 Planctomycetota bacterium
GCCATTTTTTAGTCGACCGCTGGCTAACGCGTACGACGCCAAGCGTCCCGTAATATCTGTCGCTAGTAGTTACGCTCAGTTTTGGGTGAGTTGGTCGGCGATGGAACCAACCGAAGCGTTTACCGATTACGTCAATAACCCCTCGCCATCTTTGAAGACAATTGAAAAAGCAGTCGAGGTTTGCAATGAAAAAGGAATCAAGGTTGAGTTTGTGTTTTTTCATTGCCCCGCGTGGGCGTCGGAGAGCGGCAAAGCGGGTGGGTTCAAACCGAAGAAAGATCTATTTCAAGGGTATGTGAAACGAATCGCCACTCATTTTAAAGGACGAGTCGATGCGTATCAGCTTTCTCATGAATCCAATTTGCAAGGATTGATGAATGGAGCTGATATCGATTTCATCATTAATGACATTTTGATCGCGGGTGCTCAAGCCGTTCGCACTGTTTATGAGCAAGAGCCGGCTACACCTGTCATCGTTTCAACCAACGGTATGTCGCCCTGTGAAAATTGTCCCGTGACGAAGGGGTTGTCGGGAAAAGGTGGATTTGCGGTGGATCAGTTTTACAGTTTGATGGTTTCTAATCCAAAGTTGATGGGTTTAGTCGATGCATTGAATCTAAACGTCTCTGACCAAAACGATGGGTATGGGAGCATGGATGGTAGTTACGTCCAATCGGTTTGGGGGAATTATGATCTGGCTCGCCGTAAACTGGATGCCGCGGGTTACCGGGGCAAGGCGATGCTTTCCGCTGAATCCTGGATTTCCTGGGATGACGGTTCGAGTGCCGTGGACGTCAACGGCGATGGTCTAAAAAATGAAGTGGATGCCTACGACAAAGCGATTACCATCATTGGTCAGTGTCTCCAGCGAGGCCTCAATACCATTAATTTGCCTTGGTCTGATAACTCCAGTGGATGGTCGATGGGGCTCACTAAGCGTCGAGACTACAACGGCCGGATTGCGGAGCTTCAACCGGAGATTGTTATTGAGGCAAACGATGGTGGTCCTGGGATCGTAACGACAAAAGTTGGTTTGCGAGGCTCTGACGATCGTTTTGAGATTGGTAAAGCTGGCGGAAATATTTTTACGGTGGATGATTACATTAATCCCGGCGACCCTAATCACTTGCACTATTACATTTGGAAATGGTACGCCCAAATTTCTTGCGGCCAGGATGAAGTCATTCGACATGCACTGGCAGGGGAGGTTGGAAATGACATCGTCGTGACAGGAAGGGGATTTACGGGAAATGAGCGTTATCGAATTTCCTCTTACAACCGTTCAAAAAATCGATTCACCGTGCTTGTCTATTCATCAGGTGCCAATGGCAACGAGGCTGCGAAAATAAAAATTCCCTCTCAGGTTCAATCTGGGAAATATTACAATAATGAATCGTCAGTTGAGCAATTTAAAGGTGAGGGGTTTCCTGACGGTAGTCGCTATTACGCACGTGTGATCACAAAGGATATCGACCGCAAGAACGGGGCAGATCTAGACGTTCGTTACATTGAAACCAACCGGGGAGTTGTTCAAAACGGAGTCCTTGAGGCTGCTATTCCCAAGATGAAAAAATTTACAGCAATTGAGTTCGTTATGTTACAAAAAGAATCAGCCGAATCTCCCGAACAATAACAGGTTCCTGATTGTCTTGTAGTGCTTGCGAATCGATGACGGACACGAGTCCAGAGAGAAAACTAAAATGAAACCAGCTCTGATTTTATTTTTATCTTTACTGAGTGGAGTAGGCATCGCCGAGGAGCGAGATCAGCCGAATTTAATTGTCATTTTCTGTGACGATCTTGGTTATGGGGATCTTGGTTGCTATGGGTCGGAAAAGAACCGAACTCCCAATGTTGACCAGCTGGCCAAGTCTGGAATTATGTTCACCGATTTTTACTCCTCCAGTCCTGTTTGTACGCCCTCTCGATCTAGTTTGATGACGGGGTGCTATGCTCGTCGAGTTGGAATGCATGAAGATTATACGGGGCATTGGGTGCTCATTCCGCGCAGTCGTCGTGGCTTAAATCCAGACGAACTTACGGTCGCTGAAGCACTCCAGTCAGCAGGCTATGCGACCGCTTGTATCGGCAAATGGCATCTCGGAGATCAGCCTGAGCATTTGCCGACCCAGCACGGATTTGATTTTTATTTTGGGATACCTTATTCAAACGACATGCAATCCAAGGGGAGGGGGGATCCGCCGCTTCCATTGGTAGAGCAGCGTGCGGTGATCGAAGCCCCTGTTGATCAGTCGACTCTGACCAAGCGTTACACGGAAGCGGCGATTGAGTTTATTACGGAGAATAAATCGAAGCCGTTTTTTGTTTATTTACCGCACACCTTTCCGCATCTTCCGCTATTTGCATCTCCGGATTTTCTTGGACAAAGTGCCAACGGGCGTTACGGTGATTCAGTGGAAGAAATTGATTGGTCGACCGGTCAAATCCTCAACAGTCTCGATCGCCTGGGCATTGCGGACAACACCTTGGTGATTTTCACATCAGACAACGGATCCAATGGTCGTAACGGTGGTTCGAATCAGCCTCTGTCGGGAGCTAAAGGGTCGACGATGGAGGGGGGAATGCGGGTTCCCATGTTGGCGAAATGGCCGGGGCGAATTAAGCCGGGCTCCATTTGCAACGAACTGGCAACAACGATGGATTTGTTGCCTACGTTTTGTAAGTTAGCCGGTGCGAAACTGCCTGAGCAAAAAATAGACGGATTCGATATCACGGATTTGCTGTTGGGTAACGAAGGTGCGAAGTCGGAATACGAGTCGTTTCTCTATTATCGGCGTCGACAACTGCAAGCGATTCGAATGGGAGACTGGAAATATCATTTGCCGTTGGAGGCAACACACCCGAATTGGACTACTCCTAAAACGGAGCGGCCCGGACGTCCGGCGAAATTGGTGAACCTGAAAGATGACCTGGGTGAGCAGGATGACGTCTCTGAAGCCA
>JAPOIJ010000143.1 GCA_029979005.1 Planctomycetota bacterium
ATGATGATCAACACGTTGGGACGTTCGACGGCGCCCACACTCAACGGTAGAACAAACAAAAGACACAGCAGGGCAAGTGTTTTTTTCATATTGAAATACAGCCGGCAGAGAAACGAAGTCAAAAAATTTCAATAGTTGAACCCAAGCCTACGGTGCGCGTTTCTTTTTTGGTTTTGAAACTGCGACGCCTAGATTTTCTTTCATATTGGGCACGTAGCCCTGATGACTAAACTCACATTTTTTCATGGATTCGACATAGGGTTCTGCTCCGTCACCGATCCAATCAATAATATTCAGCACCTTTAAAGACGCATAGGAGCTGTCTGAAAGCAATCGATTCCAACATGCTTTTGCCGACTCTCGATCTCCCGCCCGATATAAAATCCAAGCCGCCATTGCCTGAACGTGATGTGACTTATCTTTCAAGCAGTTTTTAATCTTATCCAAGTCGATAGCGTTTTCTTCCTGTAAGTTAAAGCAACCGACGACAGCCCAATAACGAACACCAGAATCGACTGCATTCAAGTTTTTATAGAACTCAGGGAGATTTTTGGGGTTCTTTTCCAGCGCCATTGCTGACGCAGTCTGATAAGCGCGAAGATCATACAGCGCAGGATCTCGCACCATCTCATAAATAGTTTTTCCGCAATCTTCCGATCGCTTTACAACTTCACTTTCCGGAATTAAACCGGAATCGAAATGCTTAATCTGCCATTGGTCCAACGCAGTACTTAGTCGTTTTACGTCGCTCGTATATTTCGGATCATCAATCAAATTGTTGACATTATCCGGATCCACGGTGGTATCGTAGAGTTCTTCCATTGGCTTGGTTCCAAAAAACCGACCCGTCACAGCATCGGTTTTGCCGTCGCGATGGTGTTGATCCCAAGCCTGCGTCGCTTTCATACGCCAAAGGTAATTCAATTTTTGCCCCCAAGGTGCGTAGGGCATGTAATTCCTAATGTACAAGAGTTTTCCATCCCGAATCGCTCTTACATTGTCGCAGCGTTCGTCCATGCGACCCCGAAAGCTAACGTGGTATTCACGAGACTCGGCGTCTGGACCGAGAAAGACTTTTCCCTGCAAATAATCTGGTGTTTCCGCTCCACAGATATTCAACCACGTCTTTGTCATATCTACAAAGCTAACAATTTCATCAACCTTGTTACCCGGTTTCGCCGGACGCAAGTGCTTATACTTTTCCGGAATCCGAATGATCAAAGGACAGTGCGTTCCACTATTAAACAAAAACCGTTTGCTACGAGCTAGAACACCACCATGGTCAGAGTTGTGGATGACAATCGTATTGTCGGCCATTCCACTTTCCTCCAATTTGGACAACGCCAATCCGATATCGTCGTCCATTTTTTTCATCTGGTCATGGTAATGGGCGTAATTTTTTCTAATCACCGGAATGTCTGGATGGTATTTAGCAAGCCGCACATTGTTTGGATCATGTGTTGTATTGTCGACATCACCAAACGCTTTGGACTCATGCGATTTAGTGCTATTGATCACCATAAAAAACGGTTGATTGTTTTTAAGGACATTCCAATCAACCTTTTCGGTATCCCACGGACTTTTGTCATCGCGGCCACCGATGTTGTAGTCTGTCTTTCGGGCATTACCAACGAAATAGCCGGCTTTCTTTAAAAGATCCGGGTAGTATTTAATCGTCTCGTGAGGGATTGGATATCGACTACGCATCGGATGCGTTCCCATCGAAAGTGCATGAACACCTGTAATCCAGGTGCTTCGCATTGGTGCACAAACGGGAGCATTGGCGTAACAATGCATGTACTGAAAACCCTCGCTGGCGAGGCGATCGATGTTAGGCGTAACCGCATACGGATTTCCATAACACCCGACCCAGTTAATATTATTATCCTCACAGGTTAGCCAGAGAATGTTCGGTTGTTCCTCTGCTAATGCTGTTCCAGCCGTTAAAACAAAGAAGATCGCAAATAGATTTTTCATATCGAATCGAAGTCGCCGAAGGATGGAATCGTGAAACATAGACATATACTGGTCTACATCGAAAAAGATGGTTGAGTCGGCCGCATTATTTGAATTTAAACAACCATTACAACGCACGACAATATTGTTAACCGTTCAGTTCTTCTACGCCAACAAAAAACGGTAAAAGAGTCTTTGAATTAAGAAAAACCGTGGATCAGTAGATTTTGACACTGATCTGCAAGCTATCCTGATGGCCAAACAATGCATCGCATTATTTTCAACTTTTGATGCTAATCGACAATCAAAATCTCAGGATTAGATTCCAAAAAAAAGAACGGTAGGAAACCCCACCGTTCTAATTTAGCGCCTAATTCGATTGGCAACTTATTATCGCCGTCGCAATCTTACTGTAGAAGCACGTATCAAATCTTTCGGCATCGGGGCTGGGTTGCCTCGGTAATAATTACGCCGAACCGCATTGCCGTAAAAATGGAGAGGACGATACGGGCGATCATTGATATGCGTGTTCTTGATGACCGAACGATCATTCCCTCGCGCTAACACATAAGGATACCAGTCTGGTTCCTGTGCCTGTGTAGCTGCAGGCACCCAAGCCTGTATCAACAAGACAAAAATGAAGCAGCAAGGAACATAAAGGAGAGTTAATTTACAATATTTCATGACTAGATTCCTGTCTCTAAAAAGCTTCTTATTCCAATTGCCAACCTGAACCCCTCCAGCCCAAATAAATACCTTCCAATAGGGATTCGCGTGAAATAAAAAGTCAGAATTCAAAGCACTTCGACATTGCCCTGATCCGGTCACAACACTTGGCGACCCCAAGGCATCCATGCCGATTATGATAAATTTAACCAAAGCAAGCCTCGGGTAAGTTAGGTCTGCTCTAATGGATTTAGAGAGAGACTGCAAAAATTACTCGATCACACACAAAGTAAAATCTATGAACTCAAACCGACACGAACAGAACCCGAATACAGATTTAGACCGTCGCTCGTTTTTAGAGGGGGCAGCCGGCGCCGCACTGGCTGCCTCGACATTTCCTCCAAATTCCTCACCTTCCTCAAACCAAAACTCCCGGAAAAAGCCTGAGACCGAGTATTTGTTCGACCGCCCCGACTCGAATTATCACGGCCACCAATGGCAAACGCTAAATCCCGGATTTTGGAAAATCGAAAATGGTGCTCTTCGACGTCGATTGCAAAACTACGGCGATCGAGCCCGCCGGACCGGCTTTCCCTTTCATGCGGAAACCCACAACTTTAATTTCCAAACGGACTACGATCCGTCTTTAGGTTGCGGAATTATCTATGCACCCCAGTGGAAGCTCTCCGGAGAATATCAAATAGAAACTGAGTTCACCTATCGCGCTGATCGACCTGCATTACCAAAAGGAGACCAACCCGGCTGGAAAATGCACCAAGACGGTTACGGTTTGATGGGCATTGCAATCGGCGCAAAATCTATTTTTCAAAGTTACAATCGCCTCGGTCAACTCATAAGAATTGCGTGGAACGATAAGCAACAATTGGTCATTATGGGGCCGACCAAAACAGCCAAACGAACCTCTCAAGGCGGGGTGTCACTTTCCAGCGATTCGATATTGAAATCTACGGAGGCCATGCAATTAAAGCCAGGTGACCGGTGTCGATTAATTGTGCATGTGCAGCCATCCGAAAAAAACGAATGCCTGGTAAAAGTAACTTTCTCCGCAAATGCGAAGACTGTTTCACTCGCTCATTCCTTTTCAAATCAAAAAACTGAAGGATTTGCAGGTGTCCTATCCCGTGGCCTCGTCGACTTTGATGTGTCCCGCTTCCAGGTTCTACCCTATCAAAACGAACCTCTGAAGATTGGTCATTCTGATTGCCTCGTCTGTTATCCGTTAGGGGATACGTTAGCACTGAAAGGAGAAGAATGGCATGTCCGTTTTGTAGGTATGTTCGCGTCAGACGGAAAAAAAATAGAAATTCGGGTTGCCGATTCGCCGGCTCCCCAAGGCGGATGGGAACGGGTAACGGTTGCCGGTGTGGGACGTGTTATTGATAACCAATGGCGACGCAACACCGCAGTGATTGACGTTACGCTCCCCATTAATCCCGCTGAAAAAACGCTTTATTACACAGTTTGGAAAGATGGAGAGAATGTTACTTCCGACGGCAGGGTTGGTACCGATGCGTGTGGCCCGGGAATGGGATTGGTGGGTGAGGTACCTGGAGGGGGAAACTATGTCGGTCGGCTCCCGCAGTTAAAAGCACCCTACAAGCTATGTGGCCTCAGTTGTCATGCGATTAATTCTGGGCTTCAAAAACGCGACCAAGAAGGGTGGGCCATTTCAGGGCAACGAGATATTTGGGCCGTTCGCGACCAACCGACTGTTGAAGCTTATCAGCACCTCGATGATTACAAATTTCAAATTATGGTCTGGGAAGATGATGTCTGGTACATGGAGTTGCTTATGTACCCGCCAAGCACAGACGATGCCTACAAAATTGTTGCGCTTTCGATTTGTGGACCGACAAGTCGATGGCAAATGATGCGACACTGGAATGTCATCAATCCGGGCGATCACGATTATGGCATGGACGACGTAAAAGGCCCCGAACAAATACTCATTCGAAAAAAAGAAGGACTCGGACAGGATCCGGCCTACATGCGACGAAATTTTCAAATCGTGCATCATTTAACCACCGGTGCCGAACATGTTGACCCTTATGAGAATCCAAAAAAATGGCGTGCGTGGAAAATGCCAAATCGAGATTTTACTTTCGTCATTCTCGACTCAAGGCTTTGGAGAAGTAGTCAAGATGTCGACATCTGGGATGATCAGGGATGGAATCAATTCAAGAGCCTTTACGACCGAACTGACCCAACTCGCAGTCTATTAGGGGAAGAACAATTTGGATGGTTGCAGTCCCTGCTCACTACAGACTCTTCTCCTCTTGTTTGTCTAACGGGCATCAATGGATTGCATACGATTTGGGCTGGAGCAAAAAACGGTGAAACCACCAGTAAGAACCATCCTCAGAATTTTTCACAGCGCGATCGTGTTACTGCCGACTATGCCGGCTGGGTGAAGGCTGGTTCAGATCGAGTCATTGAGCTATTGGGACAGCGCGATGGAATCGTTTCAGTATATGGCGACGTTCACAATGGATGCATTATGAAAAACCTCGACCACGGACTGATCGAATGTAGTTTTGGGCCAATTGGACGAAGCGGTGGAAGAGCATTGATCCCCGGATTTGGTCGGCAAATGAAAGATGTCGATGGCCGGGTACTACAAGTCCACGCGCTTTACCACAAAGATTTTGCAAACCCTGAACAGGAACCGCACGCAAGCCAAGACCCGTTTTACTGGAATTTCCTCGAAATGGAGTTTGATCCCGCTCGGCAAGATCCAAACATCCAACTGCGCATCAGAAATCTGGTTGACGCACCCGACGAAACACCGCGCGGCGGAGACAGTTTAAACACCAATTCGTCCCGCACCGGGCGAACGCCAACCGCAAAAATCCCTTCTATTCGCGTGCTTCCCAATGCTGACGTTAATTTCTACAGAACCAACGGGACTGCTATTCGGGGAACTCGTAGCAACGATCAGGGCGAAATTACAATTGCGGGACTGATTGACATTTCCCCCGGCACTAAGGTAATTGTAAATGCCTTTGACGGAATCCAATCGGAATCCAAAGTTATTCAACTAGAGGAATGAACGGTTAACGCGGGAACTCAATCACAATTTTAAAATGGGTATGCTGTGGATTATTTGTTCGACGATAGTGAAAACGATGCCTCGGAAAGTCACAGCGCCATTCATGAAGAAGCGGGATACACCTGCAATTCATGCGGTGAAGAAATCATTGTTCCACTAGATTATTCGCAAGGCTTGTCGCAGGAGTACGTCGAGGATTGCCCTGTCTGTTGTAACCCCAACATTATCTTTGTTGAATTCAACAATGAAGGTGAAGCGAATGTGTGGAGTCGTGGGGAATAGCGTTTTTGTGAACCATATTCCTTGCTTCTCACTTCCTCTCGCCTACCGGCGGCGTGGATATTTTCCTTGCCCGTCTTAAGCGTTCAACCAATTCCCCGATCATAATTGCAGTTGCACCCCAAATTTGGTGCGGCCCAACGCGGTAACAAGGAACTTTAAATATGTCGCCGTTTGAACGGGTTACCATTCCCGAAGTCAATGCTTGAGGATCCATCAAGTGTTTCAACGGCGCGCGGATTATTTGCTCAA
Source organism: Planctomycetota bacterium (assembly GCA_029979005.1). Classification (GTDB taxonomy): domain Bacteria; phylum Planctomycetota; class Planctomycetia; order Pirellulales; family Pirellulaceae; genus Mariniblastus. Next base: position 6,224 of record JAPOIJ010000143.1, read on the forward strand.
CCTCGCGCTGGCAGCGTTTGAAATTTGCCGCGCCTCGGATTAATCCCACGTAAGGAGTTACGGTAAAATCACTCGGTGGAATGTAGACGCTGGTTAGCTGTCCAAAGATTTCAATTTGCGATTCAAAAACACCGATTTCTTCTTCTGTTTCGCGAATCGCTGCTTGATGTGTTGATTCACCCGCTTCCAAACGCCCACCAGGAAAGCTGATTTGGCCCGCATGATTCGAGAGATTAATCGCTCGCTGCGTTAACAAGAGATCGGGTGATGTCGTCAAACCATCGGATTTTTCTGCGTTTCCATGATCACAAAATAATGCCAAAACCGCCGCCACCTTACCCTTGCCAGGTAGATTCGCTGGACGCCTCTGCGGACGATCCAAATCAGGAATTTCAAACGGCGATTGCCAATCTGTTAATTCTATTTGATTCATCGCAACAGTTAACTGTTGCCGAAATGAAATCTCCATTTGCTCAAATTCCATTTAAGCAAGCGTCACTTTTTCAATTGGTCTAACCGCTCAAAGTGCAGGAAAGCGGTAGACTTTAATTATACACGTGACATCGTCAGAGAAGGCGTAGCCTGTGGTTTTTTGGCCCACCCAAGACAGTTATCAGCAATCGCCAGTGAATCTACTGAAAAGACTAAAACGGAGGATCGCCAAACTCTTTTTCTTTTCTATTGATGCTTGAGTAGATCTTCAAAACATCGAGCGAAATATTTTGGTCAATATACTGAGTGGATCCATCGACCAGCGCAAAATGCGTGCCGCCCGGATGATTGCTTGCAAACGGAACATGATTCAAATTGGTACCAACCGAGTTAATCGACTGAGCCACCGATTTAACAGTAAAAATTTGATTTGCTTTTTTCGACGAGTTGTACTTCGCGCCCATGGCCCAAGCGGATCGTTGCGGAGTTGGAAAGTTATCACTGGTATTAAAAACTGAGATTTCTCCAATGGCAAACGTATTGGACGCGCCATCGACAACATCTCGTAATTGTTTTGGCCGAAAACGTCCGTCCTTCGTGGGGGAAAACAAACCTTGCAAACCAATGTCACCGTAAACATTTGCCGCAATCGTGCGGTATTCGTAGGTTTTTGAATTTTCGAAATCGGTTGCCGAACCGGTCGGCCCGCAAACTCCATAATAGTGAGTCGTGAACTGACTGGAGCCATTCAAAGAGGCAATTTTTTCTTCAGGACCTGAGGCTGCGCAAAGTAAAACGGGGATTTCAGTTTCCGATGCCTGTTCCCAGAGGTCTTGATAACTTTGACCAGATTCCGGTTTCGATCTCAGCTCGTCCCAAAGTGCCTCTTCTTCCATCAAGGGTAATAACGGACCAAGAAAGCCCATCCCGTCTCCATTGTCACCTGGTGGAAAAGTCTGGTTTTTTGATTCGTAACTCAATGCCGCCATCATCACTTGTCGTAAATTCGATAAACAAGTTGCGCGACGTGCTGCCTGCCGAACCGCTTGTGCAGCTGGAAACATCAGTGCAAGTAAAATCCCGATTATGGAGATACAAACCAACAGTTCGACAAGTGTGAAAGCTGATCGAATTCGTTTGGTTGGCCGCTTTGTATAACTGGTATCAATAGAAAACTCTGTTTGATTCATCTGATTTCCCAAACTCAGCAGAGTAAAATCGATCAGCACGGAAAAATGCCTGTTTCGACCTAAGTCGAAACAGGCTTCATTCAAAGATGCTAATCTGGTTGTTAGAACTAAAGCGGTTTACTGCTCAAATTTCTTAACAGGGAAAGAACCGTTTAAGAGCACGCCTGGGAACATATCCCAAGGGTTCACTTCGCATTCGGAAGATGTGTAACCAGTGTTCTGGAAAGTTGCGATCGATGGATCGATTCCAAATCCGGGGTTGATGTACCCGTCTCCGTTAAGATCTTCGACCGCTCGAACGCTTCCATCAGCAAAAGCTACGTTCACTGTTTTTTGGTGCCAAGCGAAGAAATCTCGCGTGTCTTGCATGTAAACATTTTGAACGCCTACTTGACCAAGGGTTGGGTAACCCGCTGTTGGTGCTTCAAATGCAGCACGGGGAGTACCGTCTTCTTGTAGAACTACAGCAGCACCTGCTCCACTTGCCACATAAGCTGGACCGTCATTAAAACTCTCCGCTAGTGGGATTCCTGCGATTAGGCCACGCGATTCGGATACTGTTTCAGTGAGGATTCCGTCTTCGTTACCGTCATAAGGCAATGCTACGTCGCCCTGCCCTCCGCAACCCATGATCGCCAAAGCGCTTGCTGGGATATCACTTGTATCCAAGGCTCGCATTGTTAATGGACCGACACACTGACGTTGTCCATTCGATTTGTACCAGTCTTTCAAGCCACCCGGTTTCGTGACTTGAGTGCCAGCGGTACCGGTGAAAATTGGAGCCGTTCGAACTAAGTGCCAACTGGTTGCGTAGTTCGTGTTAACTCCGGCTTCAGCTGTTTCTTGAAGTGATCGTTTCAGAGGAACACCTTGGCGGGCTGGAGGAGCCGAAGCACCGTTAGAACTTGCCGCGTTCCACTTTTCAGAAGCAATGCATTTTGAGCTGGGGCAAAGAAGATCACCAGGAATCACATCTTGAGCAATACAATCCGAAACCCATGAGTACTGATCAAAAGCACCATCTCGCTTACCGTCAAAAGCTCCCGAACAGTAGGCGCCATTCGGAGAATTACTTGCTTTGGCGAGAAGGCAAAGTGCAAAGTTCCGCAAATTGCTTTTGCACTGCGTTGACCGAGCAGCTCCACGAACTGCTGCAAACGCGGGGAACAACAACGCCATCAAAATTCCAATGATTGCGATGACAACAAGAAGTTCTACAAGAGTAAAACCCTTTTTACGTGTGCTCATTTCTTTCAAATCCTATCTCAAACTTTCCAATAAGAACTTGCGGAACAACTCCGCATTTACGAGCGAAAGGATATCGAGCGTATTTGAAGAAATTGGGAAGACAGCATTTACTATTTATGAATAAGCAGTAAAGAATTCTTCATTTTTGAATCATTAATTTGGATTCAAATAAATCTTGCCGCTGGGTAATTCAAAATAGCGGTACCGGTTCTGGTGGATTTTCTAGAGATGTTGTTCGAAAAATTTGATCATATCGCCCGCCATTTCATCTAGCCATGGCTGTCGATTCCAGCATCCATGTTTCGCATTTGGATAGGTAATTAAATCGGTTTCAACCCCAAACGATTTCAATTTATCACGGGATGGCTGGTTCCGAGCTGGATTATCCAGTTCACCTGCCATAAAGAGAATTGGACACGTCGAGGCGTCGATTTGGGCACAGGCATCAGCGAGACCGTATAGCTCAGGATTTTCATCGACCGTACTTCGCAGCCAAACGTTCGAATTTGATCCTGAATCAGGCTGTCGAGATCGATCAGCTACCGATCCAGTGAGCATCTCCAACGGTCCAGCCATCACAACGGATGCCTGAATTCGTGAGGATTGTTCCGGGTTTCCACCGTTCCCTTTCAATTTTGGGTTACCCCCACCAGAAGCCATCAAGCCTGTTAGATGCCCTCCGGCTGATCCCCCCACTGCTCCGATTTTTTTCGGGTCCAGGTGGTAAGTATCTGCATTGGCTCTCAAAAACCGGACGGCTGCTGTGCAGTCGTGCATTGCGGCTGGAAAAGCAGCTTCATCAGCAAGGCGATATTCAATGGCTGCGGTTACGTAACCATGACTAGCCAATTTTATTGCAAGTGCGCGGAATTTAGTTTTGTCACCCTTCCGCCAGCCCCCGCCATGTACGACGACTAACGCCGGTTTGGGATCGCTTACGGTCGCATCGGACGGAACAAAAATATCCATCAATACTTTTCGCTGATCGTACTGAGCAAACACCACATTACGATGGGCGACAATATTCTCAGGAACCAAAGTAGACGGTTGAGCTGTGTTCTTCTTGCGTGGAAATTTTGCCGCCGGCTTTAAAGAAACTGCATCTGGTTCCGGAGATCGCCCACAAATGAGCATTCGTTGCCGAAACAAGCCTCCGGGTCCAGTGATGTACAATGATTGCATATCCTGATCGCCAAAAGTGCAGTTAATCGGTTTCGTAGGACATGCAATTTTATCAAGTAATTTTCCGCCAGGACTCCAAATCCAAATATCAGTTGGCCCAGCACAGTAGATGTTTCCGGCTCGATCAATGGTCATCCCATCAGCACCTCGATCAGGGCCATCATCCATTGATGCAATCATTCGCCCTCGATCTGTCTTCCCTGGAGTGACAATATCATAAGCCCAGATTTTTTTGGGTACAAAGGAAGACACATAGAGCGTTTTTTCATCTGGCGACATCGTAATCCCGTTGGGTGTTGCAATTCCTTCGATTGCAATGGAGACGTTGCCCTGAGGATCAATATACGCAACCTTATTCTGGGGTGTGAACGTTACATAAATTCCACCGTTCTGATCAACGACAAGATCATTTGGTCGATAAGGCTTTTCCTTTTCCTCTCTCACGCTCTCGAAAGATGCAACGGTGACTTTTTTCTTTCCATCGAGGAAAACTATTTTGCCATCCGGATTGTCTGATAAAAACAGCCGGCCATGGTTGTAGAAACTGGCGCTGATTCGCCCCGACTCGGGCATCAGGGTTTGCATTTGTTTTTTGGCAGGAAGATAACGAAATAATTTTTGCCCTTTTACGTCCGGGATAATTAATGAATATCCATCCCAGGCCGGTCCATCAGCCATTTCAAAATCGGTTGAAATCTCTTCCAACGGAACTCGGCGATCCACTTGTCTCGCGACCACCAAGTCAGTTCCAAAACTAACTAGCCACAAAACAAACACCGGAAGAAAAACAGACAAACGAATGGAGTCCCGCAACATAATCTCTCCCCAGACCAAGCAAAAAGTTAATCGCAAATTTCACGATTATCAAAGCCTCTTATTCTAGCGAACCAAAAACAAGAATGTGCAATTAAATAGTCTCGATTCACTAACTTCCTTCATCGTTGGCGCATAAAAAACGCGCCGATTATTTACCGGCACGTTGATTGTTATTTAGAGTTATCGAATCCGCGGTTATCGAATCCGTAGTTTAGTTACCACCGTCAAACGAGGGGCGCTGTGGCCGCTGGCCACCACCCTGATTGCCACCAGGTCCACCGCGACCGCCACGACCACCACCCATGCGTGCAGCCGCTGCTTCGATTTCCGATTTATCAATGGAACCATCGCTGTTTGCATCTAAACGATCAAACATCGGCAACATTCGCTCGTCAACCTCGTCCTTACTCAGTTTCCCGTCCTGGTTCTTATCCTGGCTCATGATTCGATCCATCATGCCACCGGCTCCAGCGGAACGTCCGCCTCGCTCACCGCCCGGCCCACCTTCCGGAGCACCGCCACGACTGCGTCCGCCTTCTGGACGGCTGGGGCGCATCTCTTCTGCGTCTAGTTCACCGTCGCCATTTTTATCCAATTTTCGCAATGCTGCAGCTGCGTTGTTAATCTCACTCTTCGAGATTACTCCGTCTTTATTAGCATCCAGAGCAGCGAGAACAGGCATCATCTGCATCATTCGCCCCATATCGCCACCGCCACGTTGGCCGCCAGGTCCTCCTCGCTCGCCTCCTCGTTGACCTCGCTCGCCGCCACGCTGACCTCCCGGAGGTTGAGCCATCACGGTTGCTGCCAAACACATGGTTATCGCTACTGCAAAGATCATCATTTTTGTATTTTTCATCGTTCTTCTTTCATTTTTTCTGTATTCCCAAAAGGTCCTGCTCAAACTTGAACACGCAGCAAAACGAAATTCAGGACTAACATTTAAATAGTTTTTTACGACTTTTCCTTCTCACACCGTTAGTCTGCTGGTGTTAAACCAACAACGATGTCGAAGGTTGCGGTTAATTCTTTAATTTTTGAATCGGAAAGAGGCTGGAAATCAACGAGCAACTTGTTTTGCAGCTTGGGGTTTTTCACTCGTTTAAACAAACCATCCTTCTGATTCTCTGGATGACCTTTGATTAAACATTGAGTCGTTAACACGCGCTTGTTTTTGACATAGACTGCCACGTGGATATGTGGCGTTCGACCAGGATACGATACTGGCTTAACGGTC
>JAPOIJ010000283.1 GCA_029979005.1 Planctomycetota bacterium
GCAGCCAAGTGGAAAAAATTCCGGGAGGAATCACTCAACTTACCGACCATCCCATTCAAACGATGGCCGCCTGAGGGGTGAGCTGCACTACAGTTAACCTTATGCCCGCGAGAAGCCTTCTCTTGTAATTCAAGACTGTTACTTGGTCATGGTAGCGTAACTACGACGACTCTGGTGTTAGGGTAGTTGTTGTAACTAGAGCGATTTACGGAAAACGGTAGCCACTAAAACTCGATATTCATTAAGAAATACTTAACTTTTGCGGATAGATATCAATGCAAACCGCTCTAATTTACCTTCTTGGGCCTCTGTTACGAGTTCGACTGAAGAATCCCCCCCGGTTTTCGTTGATTTTCATCATTAATTTACCTGCTATCATGGCCCCTTTCTTCATTGAAGATTTGTTGAAATGTAGGGATCCTTCCAATGTTCGCATCGCACCGAAACCTCCGAATCCGAATCTGTTTTGATCTTCTTCGGGATTGAACATTAAAAGAGTTCCGCGAAAAGGAACCTCTTTGTTTTCAGATTCAAAGATTTCGCGATCAATCGTAATGGTTATTCTAACGTGTTGATCATCTTGATTACTGATACCTTCAATTGAGATTGTAGGATTGAGTTCTCTTTCTTGTTCCGGCCGCCCTCTGTCCCTGCTTCTTGATCCTCTGAAACCAAATCGTCTAGGTGGTTCTTCAGGTTGTCCTATCACTCCCAATTTAGAAAACCCCACCGCTTTCCCATTTAACATAAGTTCAAGTTGAGCTTTACCGTGGTTCATTACATCCTCCACGCGTTTGTCATTCCAAACGGTTGTGAATGATCCATTCAATTTACCGATTTCGACTGTGTGGGCTGGTATTCTTGGTCCACCGGATATTTTTACCGGCCACTCGTTGAGTTCGGACTCAAATTTAGAGCGTCGACCTTCTACAAATGATATCAATCTTTCGACACTCTGTTCCTTGCGGTCTTGGCGTGGGTGGAGATGATTCTTGGTAAGCGCTTGAATGCGATTGATCTCTTTTTTTATTTCTTCCTCATTCCAGACGTTTTTTAGGATGTTTTCGAGTTCTGCCTTGTAGCGCTGAGGTATGCCATCTGTTTGGTATAGCCGGTTGGCGAGCATACTTTGTGAATAAACAGAGTCGGGGGCATTGTCATCCCCGCCGAACCGGCTGAATGGACCTCTTCCCTCAACAAAAGCACCATCAGCTCCCCAAGGTAAGAAATGGAATCGTTTGTTATCTATTGGACTGGAATATGCGTAGTAATTGTTTTGATTGTTGGTATAGCCGTCCCAAAATCCCAGAAGTGATTCCATTATCCAAAACTTGATAAACTGGTCTAGGTTTATGAGCTTTTCTACCTCTTTTAAATCGAATTTCTCCTGTGATTCGAGAAGTTGGGCAAGTTTTTTTGCCTGAGTTCGTTGTTTCTTCGACTGTTTGTTTTTAGCCTCAATGTTTTCAACTGCTTTTGGGTAAAAGTCTGCAATTGTTCCTTCATAAAGTTCGCCAGAATAATCTCCGAAATGTTTTCTTATGAAAGGGCCTCTGACTGATTCAACGTGTGAATACACACCTAGGTACTCATCGTTAACAGTAACTTTCATGTGGCTAACTCTGGGGGCAGGGATCCCTGCCTTATTGAACAGTGAGTAGGTAAGGTATTGGCTTGCTAATGACTCATCTTGGACATTGTTATTGAGGGTCAAACGATCCAATCCCTCAATGGGAGATTGATCTACATATTCGTCAAATTTTACCTTAAATGACGGTCGTTCAGGATTGAGTGATCCAATAAAGCCTTTAGTCCTTACTCCTACATTTTTGATGGTGACTCCATCAATAGTAATATCTGCCTTGTACAGGTTGAATCGAGTCCCGGTTGAACGACCTCCGCCAAATAACCGGCCAAATCCTGCGTTCCTTCTATCGCTTTCTTTGCGAAGTTTTTCCCAGTCAGAGGGCGACAATTTAATCTGAATTTCGAGAAGCTTTTTGGGTTGAAATAGATCTTCTGCCTTTAGCTTTCCTCCAAAAGCTGAATTTAGAAAGCCGTTTGCCATCATAAATGCCATAATGAGGCTAACTTTTAAAAGTTCGATTTTCCTTTCCATAGTCATAATTAGATTGGATTTAGCGTTTTGATATCTGGTTCAGATACGTAGTCGAAAGACACAGTATTTGAGCCAGAAGTTACAGGATTATTTTTTAAAGAAGAAGTGCGATGTGTGCTCGTTAGTCCAAATAAACAAACTCGTTAGCGTTTAACAGTACGTGGCATAGTGAAGCCAATGCGAGGTGCACCGGATCGTTGATCGGATCGGGTTCCGTCACAAAACCATAGCGCTCGGCGAGGTAGCGCCAGACCCCTGCCTGTTCCGTTTGATTCAGTGCCCGGTTTATGACGATCAACTCAGCGATGTCTCCCTGCCAGTATTCGCCGTTGATGGTTCCCTGTGTGCCAATTGTGTACGGCTGCAAAAGCTTTCGCGTAGGGAGGGATGCGGTTGAGGCTAGTGGACGACCGTTTTGAAACGTGGCTGCGCCGTCACCCGAGTTAATCGCCATCAACCCAAAGTGCGACTGCGGGTTGCTGAGATGGCCGGCTGTGCTGAAGGCATCCGTCAAGCGGATCTGGGTTGCCCCGTTTGTCCCGAGGAATAGTGACGTGCCGCTGCCTCCGCCTTTGCCCCAGTTGGAGAAGATTTCACGCAACCCGTTTTCCGCTGTGTGATTCGCCACTGCGATGAGAGTGAAATGCTGCGAGTGTAGTACCTGCTCCGGAATCACCAGCGCGTCGTTCAATCCGTCGAAGCGGAGAGCGGGGTGGCCTCCGGCAGCATCCTTAACCCAGATCGGCTGCTTGCCCGGCGTGGGCTGTTGGGCGGTGAATCGTTTGGGGCTGCGTCCCGACCACGACTTTACTCGATCGTCGGTATCTTTTTGAAAGCCGGTATCCGCCCGCAACCAAAGTTCTAGCCCAACCAAGCTACCGGGATTTCGTGGAGGAGTCGGTTGCCCTTGAGAATTCTGTCTGGGATCGAAGTGTGCCTGTTGTCGGTGAAGATGCTCCAGCGCTTGGCCTAGTTCGGTTGGAGTGGGTTGGCGGTTGAACGCGAGATTCCATGCGAGTTGAACTTGTTTCTCCCGGTCGGCGGTGTGCGTGGCCAAGCGCTTGGCCAAGGCCTCGCTCTGTGCATGGACGAATTGATTATTTAACAACGCCAACGCCTGCGGAGCGACGGTGGTGACGTCGCGTTGGCCGCACGAGACCGTCGTGTCCCGGAAGTCAAACGTCGTCATCAGCGGTAGGAGTCGGGAGCGCTTGGTCATCATGTAGACGCTGCGCCGTGCGCGTTCGTTCGCGCTGGATTCCTGCCAGTCGCCGGACTTTCGGGAGAGCCCCTCGAGCGCCTCGCGAGTAATCCGGGGATAAAAACTGGGTCCGCCCATCTTGAGGTTGAGTTGACCGCTGGCCTGCAGCATGGCATCGCGGAGCGACTCGGAGTCGAGTCTGCGCCGCGGAAATTTCCACCAGTTCCGATTCGTGAAATCCATAGCCGCATACTCCGCCTCATTGGCATGAAC
>JAPOIJ010000272.1 GCA_029979005.1 Planctomycetota bacterium
AGCTTCCGCCGAACCAGCAGAAAGTACCGCCACTTCGTACATCCCAACCGCTTCTTCTTTTAATACCTGCACCTGATTCTTCTTCATCATCAAGGGGGCGGCCTGCACCGCAGCCGCTCCGGGAGCCCCGCCACGAGCATTCTTCATCATCATTCTTCTGATCCGCAAATCGACCACCACTTCCGGCGGATCAATGGCATTAGCAATTTGTTCAAAGGTATCGTCCGCAACTTTCCTTAACTCAGGTGGGTTCGGGAACGGGATCAACATCCCAAAATTATCAACCTTCCCCGAAAATCCGGGGCGAATCACAAACGTCTCCACCCCGTCTTTATGAAACACATAAGTTTTTTGTAATCCAATACGGGTGATCGGAGATTCATTCCCAATGAAAATCGGCGGAACCATTCCGCAGGGATCAGCTTTCACTTGAGCAAGAATCACCAAGCCCGCAACGACTGAAAAAAAGAAGGTAAATAAGTCTCGTTTCTTCATGACTGAACCTGCCTAAATTTACAAATTAATTTGTCTACGTATTTCAAAAATTACAACGCATGCTTGTCCCTAAACCGACACCTAAACTGACTAGCGATGTCGTTTAACATTTGAAACTCACATTCACCTAAACAACTGCTTTGAAGTCTCCAACTGTGCGATCATTTCATCCTGAGCGTCGAGGACTGTTGGCTCGGAAGCCAAGGCCGGAACAGCTAAAGCACCGATCATCAATACAGCTAAAATCACCGTCGTCCGCGAACGCCGCAAAAACAACACCCCAAGAAAACCAAAAAACAAAATGCCTGTCGTATAGGAAGTTGTACTTAAGCCACCCTCAACTGACTCACCTTCATTTCGAGTATTTACGACTTGGGTATCAACCTCGTTCCAGTCAATCGAGCCAATTTTCAACTTGCCTTCTTTCTTCAAACCCGGACCAAATCGATTGGCATCATAATTCAGCGTATTATTTCGGTTGCGAGGCATACGATAGTCAGCAAACTTCAAATTCTCTTTTGCCAGAACCTCTCTTGGAAAATCACCATCGACTACTGTGAGAGTCATCGATTTCAGCAACTCGAGTCCCGAGGCTACCGTTTCCTCTCGGCCTTCCTTCAAAGCCAAAGCATTCTCGCGGTCGATTTCGGTACCACGAAGGCCAAAATACTCTCCAATACTCAAAAGCTCCTTCTCCTGCTCCTCATGGCCAAGCGAAAGCGTACCATCGGCCACCGCAAGAAGGTCTGACGCAAACAACTCTTTCGCAATTCCGTTTTTCGGCTCCGGATCCCGCTCTTTCACAAGTTGCTTTCGACGATATTCCGGAATGTCTTTTTCCGTTCCACCAATAATCCGAAGTGGCAACGGGCGCGTAACATTGTTAAACAAATCGATACCACTGACCTGACGAACTACATACTCTTCAGGAATGGCCCGTATCTTCCGCGGCCCATCGGTCAACAAATAAACAACATTTCGCAATTCGCCCTTGTTGAATGCCGACAATCGCATCGGAACAACCAATTCCTCCGATTTGAAACGAAAACCCATCCCCTGAACGTTCCCATCGAAAACACTGCCATCAGGAAGATCGGGTTTTACCCGACGCTGCCCAGGTTGAGGATCAACAGCGCCACGATCACCTACTTTTGTTTTGACCGCGACAAAGCACCAGCCCTCTGAAATGTAATCCGCTGTAACATCATCCATACCTTCTGGGTATTTATAGCTGTTTTTATCCATCCATTTCTTAAGAGCTTCCGCCGAACCAGCAGAAAGTACCGCCACTTCGTACATCCCAACCGCTTCTTCTTTTAATACCTGCACCTGATTCTTCTTCATCATCAAGGGGGCAGCTTGCATCGCATCCATAGGCGCAGCCAGGGCGAAGTCAGCAGACTCCATCAACTTGATCCGCAAATCGACCACCACTTCCGGCGGATCAATAGCATTAGCAATTTGTTCAAACGTGTCGTCCGCAACCTTCCTTAGTTCGGGTGGGTTCGGAAACGGGATCAACATCCCAAAATTATCAACCTTCCCCGAAAATCCGGGGCGAATCACAAACGTCTCCACCCCGTCCTTATGAAACACATAAGTTTTTTGTAAGCCAATACGTGTGATCGGAGATTCATCTCCAATGAAAATCGGCGGAACCATTCCGCAGGGATCAGCTTTCACTTGAGCAAGAATCACCAAGCCCGCAACAACTGAAAAAAAGAAGGTAAATAGGTCTCGTTTCTTCATGACTGAACCTGCTTAAAATTACAAATTAATCTGTCTACGCTTAACGCGATTGCAACACCCAAATACAATCAAAAATTGAAAAAACGCAGCGTTCTAAAACACGGTCTCCACTCGCTCCAAATCAACTTTCACTTCAATTTTCCCTTGAAGATCTCGGGCTCCATCGCTAATCCAAACCTGCCCAAGTGTCTGCCACCCCTCTCCATCTCGTTGGATCGTGAACCACGGTCCTGCCACAAAGTGCACACCTTCGAGTCACAAACGAATCCAAGCATGGTTCAAGCCAACGCGTTTCACAGTTCCGCTAGTAACGAGTGACTGCAAAGCATTCGTTTTCATTTTAAAAACATGACGACGATCGAACGGAACCAGCGTGGGCTCAACCCAGGTTCTCACAGTCCCCTCTTCGTCGGTGACCCGAATGGAAATCTCAGCATGAGAACAAGCAAGCTGCTTTCCCAAAAAACCAGCCCAATCCGAATTTAGATCCCCGAATCCATTCACATTGATATATCGTCTAGTTTGACTACCAAAAAATATCAGCTCTTCCAGTGCGTCATTCGTCTCCGCCATGGGGCCACTGTCTAATTGCGAAATTAACTCCCAATACCGAGCAACAGAAAGCTCACCGGTAGGGTGCCGACTCGCAGCACAACCGGAAGCGCATAGCTGAGTACCATGAGCCTCAAATTGGGCAGCTTCGCCATGAGTAAATGCAATCTCTTGAGGAAAATACTGAGCCTGATATTTACCCTCTCTCAAAACCAAAGTGTTTGTCTGTGCCGGCAATTTAATTGGAGGCACCAGCCCTGACAGCAACTCCTCAGGTCGGGCGGCAGAAACAGCTCCCACCTTCGTTTCGACCTCATCAGAAACCTGAACAGGCTCGAAGGGACGATCGATTTCCATTTGGGTGCCTCGTCCTCCGCCGGCGCGCCGAGAATGTACCTCGCCGCCAACCCGAGACAAACCCCAATAAAAAGCAGACTGCCTCTCGACTGAGAAAAATTACGACTCATCGCTAAATCACCTTACCCGCAAAATGGAGATACGCTTCCAGTTTCCTCATCCCGTTAGATTACAACAGCGGACTAAAAATCAACGGGTTGCAAATCCAGCTTTTCCACCACTCGCCCGCCACATTCATGAGTATAACGAAGTTTTCAACCGATTGAAAAACACTTACCAATTACAGAACGCGGAAGCTTCCTTTCTATTAGAAAAAAAAGGAAATTATTTTGCTTCACAAACAAATTCACCCATATCTAAAGTGGCTGACCACGAAGGCCTCAATATGCCGAGATTTAGGTGTTAGCAGGCATAAAACCACTTGGATCAGGGCGAAAACGACTGAGGTCTAAGTAGAAAATTCCGACTGGAAAGGCAGGTCCGCTAGATGAAACAAACCTCAACCATTTAGGCCAGTTCATCAAAAGTTTCGCGTAAAGTTGTGACCAAACGCTCAGCATCTCCCTCGGTAAACACCATCGGTGGCTTAAATTTGATGACGTTGCCAAACGGCCCGTCGGTGCTCAATAAAATACGGCGATCCTTCATCCGTTCGACAATCGAATTCGCGAGATCGGTCGCCGGCAATAAAAGATGGTGATCGAGAACCAGTTCAATCCCCAAAAATAGACCGCTCCCCCGGACATCGCCAATACAGGGAAACTGAACCTTCAATTCGCTTAATTCACTTAGCAACCAGTCGCCAATTTTTGCCGCCTTCCCCTGGAGTTGGTCTTTTTCAATTACGTCGAGGACGGCCAAACCAACCGCACAGGAAACCGGATTCCCACCAAAC
>JAPOIJ010000128.1 GCA_029979005.1 Planctomycetota bacterium
CAAAACGAAAAACCTGTCCAACTTCTCTGCCAAATTCCTACGATGAAGATTGTCGACAGCTTGCCTATGAAGGCGGTGCGTGGGCGGTTGCCTATTTAATGAAACGCAAGGGGCGTGATGTCCTGCTTGAGTCTTTTCACCCGGAGGTGGAGAAGCGGGGCTGGGAAGCTGCTTTTCAAAAAGTATTTGGGCAGAGTTCCCGCGAATTCAAAGTGGAATTTGAAGCGTTTCTCGATTTAAGTCTCGACGAGCAACTCAAAGTGCTGAAGGATTGAAGCAGTTCAGGAAGGATCGAAAGGGAATCTGGAAATCAGATTTTAGGAGGTGGTGTTTCCAGAAATTAAATCCTGCGTCCGCTGCCAGGTAACCTCGGCGACTTGCTGGCCGAGCCGTTCGCCGTTGAGATCGCCGTCAGCGAAGTGGATGCCACCGTAGCGTCGGGAAAGTCCCGCCTCTCTCGCGGCGCTGGTAAATGTATCCCAAGTTAAGGTAACTTGCTGGTTGGGGGTAACCCCCGGTTCGAATCTGGACTCTCCCGGTTCAAAACTAACCGAAGCTCCAAAATTATTACTGCCACTGAATCGTTCGAGGATCGCAGCACCGGCAGCGCTAAAGCCACTGTGGCCTGATGGGTACTCCGCAAATGGAGGAGAGGGGTGACCGCCGGGAGTTTGATACGTCAGAAAGTCCGTTGCTAGGATTGTTTGCGTGAATCCCTCGGGAGTCCACGCCTCGATCGCATAGCCATTGAGTTCTTCATTGAATTCGCCAATTAGACCCAGTTGCCCCAGTTCCCGAATGGCGCGAACCGGTCGCACGTAGTCGTAATGGATCTTCGCATCCCAAGTGGCGATACCGGCGTCAAAGATAGCGTTGGAAAGTGCGAGAAACATCTTGGCGTCTTGGTCGAGCGAGTGATTATCCCTTGCCGATACGTACTGTCCAAAGGTTAGCCATGTTCCCGGGGGAAAGGCGGTGCCATTGGCGTCTTCCCAGAATTCGGCAATTAATTTCTGGTCATCGGTCAGGTTAGCGCTGGTTTCGATTAATGCTTCCGCCTGCGAGATGAAAACCGGATTGATGACGTTACCGATTAGCTCCGCATTTATGTCGAGCTCCGTTCCATCAGCTAACGTGATGGTCGAATTTTCAAGGTCCGTGGTTCCGTCAACGAGTAAGAACGGTTCCGGTGGTTCGGTTCGGAATTGATCTGGACTTGACAATGCGAATGGAGTGACTTCGACCCATTGGGGTGTCAGGAATTTTTGTACTTTGATGGCCGTTTCGGGAGTGCTGTCGATAGGCACCCGTTCCGGCGTCCATTTTTCAATATCGACGGCAGTACCGACCGGGTTCGGAGGCGTGTAGCCCGTTGTGTCCGAGTAAGGTTGTCCATTGCCATTGGCATCATTGCCGGTTTGGTTGGAGCCGTCTGCGTGGCGGAATTCGAGGATTGCGTCGGCCATGAGATTGCCAACGCCAGCAGGTGTTTCAGGGTTCCTCGATTGATTCGTCGAGTCGTACCCTAAGTTATTCATCAAGGACTGAAATGTTTCGGATTCCGACGCAAAAAGATCGTCGAGAACGCGGAAGGCAGCGAAGCTCATTGCTTCCGATTTATTTTCATCAGTGATCTGATTGGCAGGTTGTTGCAACTGGTCATCAAGTTGCGTGGAGATTGCTGCTTCGTCGTAAGCTGACCAAGCATCGTAAATTGCGGTGTGAACCATTCCGAGTGCGCGAGAGGCGACGGTGGGGCCGAGATCGGTCGCGGCGATTGCCTGCTGAGTAACCTCGTCCCATTGAACTGAAAGGCTTGGAGTTGGGTCGGCAACGGTAACCGTTTGTGATTGGGGGTTTAAGTCTAACTGGATGAAATTACTGCCGATCTGTTCGCTAAATCTTGTTGCTGCATTTTGAATTCTGTCTCTCAGGACAGGCGTCAGAAAGCGTGTTTCTTGTTCAAAAGTATCTCGAAGAGAATTGACAATTTCGTCCGCTTTTGAGAGGCCTGAGATTTCAATCAGTTTGGTTTTTGTTTTTCCTGAAAACTCGTTCGAGCCGTCGACACTGCTGCTGTCAACGCCAGCACCTGCGTTTAGTTTAAACCGATTTTGAAAATTAGTTGTCACGGACTCAATGTGGTCACTTTGGTTTCCCGTCGCAATTTTAGTATTTCCCTGGAAGCTGGAGTCAGCAATCGCGATCGAATCGGATCCAGTTTGGGAGCTAAGCAGGGCGTTGTCTGTGACAGCTACCGATTGAAGGATGACCTGATCATTTCCTAGACCACCTGTGAGGCAAAGGTCGTCAGAAATTGACATGTCTGCAATAAAGACAAAGTCAGCGCCTGCCGAGCAATGAATCCGAATATCATTTGCAATGCTGTCATTTTGTTGCGAGTCACCAACGAAAAAAAGTGTATCGTCGCCCTCGGCAAGGCGGATTGAAATATTTCCATCGAGGGTTTGGTCATGAGCGTCGATGGCGACAACGTCGTCTCCAGAACCCATGAAAACAAAAATGCTGTTCAGTGAATTCGGGTCAATGAAATCGCTTGCATTTTTGGAGAATTCAACTCGCGTTTCGTCACCTCCTTCAATGATTGTTCCTAGGTCTGGGTCGAGAGAAATGCTGATTTCATTTCCGAATCGATCGCCGCGAATAAAGAGATCCTGAGCATAGAGATCGACGCTCACCACGCCGGCAAGTAAATTCCGGGGTTCAAGTGAATCGTAGCGGAGTTCGGGCTTTTTTCGTTTGCCCGGCAGAAAAGTAGACATCGCTTAACCTTAAGGATTGGGTCGATACTACAAGGTTACGGTGAGAACCTAAGCAACAGCCAAAAAAAGCCGAGATTTCACCGTGGATTGAGTGAAATTTTAAATGATTGAACGATTGAACTGCGTTGAGGTGCGTGAAGTGGTTGGAATTGCTCGGTTTAACTGCTTTTTTACGAGCGTAAGAGTTTCCCGGGAATTTCAGGCTCATGCAGCGGTGCGGTCGAATCAGTTTGTAAAATACCGGATTCAATTAGTTGAGTGACTCCGCAAGTTCTTGAATCACGGTAATTGCCAGGTCGACGTCTGGCTTTTCTGTGTCAAATTGGCCGATGGTGAATCGAATAACGAATTTTCCATCGTGAAGGGTCTGGGTGAGATAGATTCGGCCATCAGCATTAATGGCTTCGATAAGTTCACGCGTTTTTTTGTCGGGATCATCTCCGGGAGGGGAGAACTGAAAAGTAAACAAAGAAAACATGGGTGGCGTGACGATGGAAAAGTGATCCAGCTTTCCGATTTCTTCTGCGGCCTGCCCTGCCCACTCAATATGATTGCGAATTTTCTCTTGGAGACCGGTGAGTCCGTGGCTCCGGATAAGGAACCAGAGTTTCAAGGCGCGAAAGCGGCGGCCCAGAGGAATGCACCATTCTGAATAATTATCGATTCGGTCTTGTTCAAGAGTCTCTAAGTAAGATGGTTTCAGCGCGAGCGTCTTAATTTGATGTTTTGGATCCTTCAGAAACTGAATGGAGCAGTCAAAATTTGCGCCGAGCCATTTGTGGGGGTTGAAAACAATACTGTCGGCCATCTCGATTCCTTTCCAGATTGAGCGGAACTCGGGGCAGATCATGGCAGAGCCGGCCCAGGCAGCATCGACGTGCGAATAGAGCTTATTGTCCTGGGCAATTTTGAGAATTTGATCGAGATGATCTGACGCACCGATGGAGGTTCCGCCGATACAGCCAATGACTCCGGCGGGGACGAGACCCTTGTGGCGGTCAGCTTTGATTGCCGAATTTAGACTGGCCGGACACATGGCCCATTCTGAATTGGTTTTCACTTTGACAAGATTGTTCTGGCCGATGCCTGCAAGTCTGACCGCTTTGTCGATAGACGAGTGAGTCTGTTCTGAGGCGTAGATTCGGAGCGTTGGCATGCCGGCGAGTCCCTCTTCGGTTCCACGCCAGTTCAGGGCTTTTTCACGCATCGTCAGAACCGCAGCCAAGGTGGATGACGTTGCCGTGTCCTGGATAACTCCCCGAAAACTTTCAGGAATCGCGAGTGCCTGACGCAACCAGTCGATCATCGCAGTCTCGAGTTCTGTCGCTGCAGGTGAGGTTTGCCAGAGCATGCACTGGGCTGAGATGGCATTTGCAAGTTGTTCGGCAAGCATCGAAGCTGGCGCAGCGTTGCTGCTGAAGTAGGCAAAGAACCGAGGATGTTGCCAATGGGTCATTGAATCGGGAACTAATTTTACAAAGTCCGCAAAGATGTTATCAAAAGGCTCCGCTAATTGAGGAGGCTCGGCTGGAATTTGGTTTAAGAATTCCCCGGGGATTACGTTAGGGCGAACGGGTCGCTCACGTAGTGTTGCATGGTAATCAGCTGCCCAGGCAGCGGCTTTTGCCGACCAGGTAGGGAGTTCGTCGTATTTCATGAGAAGCGATTGGGTGGTGGGTAATAACTTAAGTTTAAAAATACGGTGAGCCGGTAACCGATGAGGCAATTAGCTTTTGTAATGGCGATTAGTTTTTGCAAGTCGCAATCAATCGTTTGTGGCGAAGTTCAGTCGGTATATCGATTTGGCAAGTTCGGGGGTCATAAAGTCGACAACAATGAAGCCGTGACGATGGTGAGACGCGGTCTTCAAATAGTCCATCAATTGTTGATTGACCGGGGTGCTGATGGAGCGAATGTCAGGAATTCCAAATCTACCTTTCAAATATCCGCTCGTGTAATGGAGGTGGAGTCGGGAATTGGATTTCTCTTCGATTGAAAAAAGAAAGGCTTGTTCGATAGTGTTCCACTTACTGTTGGCGTCAGGTAGCGAGTATCGATCCTGTACAAAGATTTTGTTAGCTTTGTGAAATCCATTGCTTTTCCAATCGGTTGCAGGAATTCCAAATGGATTCTCGGAAGCAAAACGTCGCAGTAACACAATTTTTCCGCGAACCATTCCAAGCGAAGGAATTGATTCTTTAAGATACCAAGTTGATTTTGCTTGATCGACATAGTCGCGTAGGGTTTGAGTGAACGACTGTGAATTCTGGTTTGGTTTGTATTCCGATTTGATGCTAACAACAATGGTTTCGCTTGGATGATTTTGAAGATGTGTTTTAAATGTCTTGAGGACATCGGCGAACGTAAGGTTCTGCGATACGAAGCCGTGGTAGATTTCGAATTGATTATGGCTGTGCCGGCAACGAATATCGAAAAATCGAGTTCCCGATTCTAATTGCGCGCGAAGGGACATCGATTGACATTGGGCGGTTCCCATGATTGGCTCGCGGGTCGCGCCGCTGTTGTGAGTCCCGGGGATATTTAACGCAGCCAGCGATATGTCGTCAGGTAATTTTGACATCCAATCGGACTGGAGGGCGAACGCTGGTGGAGATACCGAGAGTATTATCAAAAGAAAAAGGGAAAATCGCATTGTGATTTATAGTGGAAAGGTTGAATTGGCTGCCTTGGAAAACGCCCAAAAGACCGGAGCGTGGCATCCCGGGCTGAGGGGTTAGGCAGCCAGGTATTTTAGCCGGAATCACAGGGGTGGGCTATTTTGCTTCTTTTTTCTCATGAATCGATCTTCCGGGAATGTCAGAATGGGATTCACGGCTTATTCGTTTGGCCGAAATATTACGGAAACTTGCCCGGAAGGCCCCATTTTGCTCTCGGTCGTTTCAATTTCGACTCTCACTACTGTTCAAAAATTCAAGGGTTTTGTATACCAAACGTTTGAGGAAAAACAAAAATTATCGGAGATGTTATGAACAGCGAAAGTAAGTGCCCCGTGATGAGCAGTGCTGCGAGTAGACACACTGCAGCAGGAGCTTTATCTAATGGCGATTGGTGGCCTAATCAACTTAACTTGCAATTGTTGAATCAGAATAGCGCTGAGTCGAATCCGATGGACGCGGGATTCGATTATGCAGAAGAGTTTAAGAGCCTTGATTTAGAAGGCTTGAAGCAGGATTTGTTCGCGCTGATGACCACATCGCAGGAATGGTGGCCTGCCGACTACGGTCACTATGGTCCGTTTTTTATCCGAATGGCTTGGCACAGTGCAGGGACTTACCGGATTCAGGATGGTCGTGGCGGTGGCGGTTCGGGAACACTTCGATTTGCACCTTTGAACAGCTGGCCCGATAACGTCAACCTCGATAAGGCCCGCCGATTGCTTTGGCCAATCAAGAAAAAGTACGGTCGCAAATTGTCCTGGGCTGACCTGATGATCTTTACAGGTAACTGTGCAATTGAGTCCATGGGATTGGAGCCGTTTGGTTTTGGTGGCGGTCGTGAAGATGTTTGGCAACCTGAGGGCGATGTCTATTGGGGGCCTGAAAGCGAATGGCTGGGTGATGAACGTTACAGCGGAGAGCGTGATCTTGAGAAACCGCTTGGTGCGGTTCAGATGGGTTTGATTTATGTTAATCCGGAAGGACCTAACGGCAATCCTGATCCGCTAAAGTCTGCAGTTGACATTCGTGAGACCTTTGGGCGGATGGCTATGAATGACGAAGAGACTGTCGCCTTGATTGCTGGAGGCCATACTTTTGGCAAAGCACACGGTGCAGCCGATCCAGATCAGTATGTTGGTCCTGAACCGGAAGCTGCCGGGCTTGAAGAGCAAGGGCTGGGCTGGAAAAACAGTTTCGGAACCGGCAACGCGGGTGATACGATTGGCAGTGGACTGGAGGGCGCGTGGACGACTGAGCCCGATAAGTGGGACAACAACTACTTTGATAACTTGTTCGGTTACGAATGGGAGCAGACCAAGAGTCCTGCGGGCGCTACGCAATGGGTGCCGGTTGGCGGTGCCGCTGCCGATGCTGTTCCGGACGCACACGACTCGTCAAAAAAGCATGCTCCGATAATGTTTACAACCGATCTCGCATTAAGAATGGACCCAATTTACGGACCAATATCTAAACGTTTTCATGAAAATCCGGATCAATTTGCCGATGCCTTCGCGAGAGCTTGGTACAAGTTGACTCATCGCGATATGGGCCCGGTTTCGCGTTACCTCGGCTCGCTGGTTCCAACTGAAACGCTGTTGTGGCAAGACCCAGTTCCTTCGGTTGACCATGAATTGATCAATGAGCAGGACGTTGCGGAATTAAAAGGGATGGTGCTTGAATCAGGGCTAACCGTTTCTCAGCTTGTTTCGACGGCCTGGGCTTCGGCAGTCACCTTCCGCGGCACAGATAAACGTGGCGGTGCTAATGGTGCTCGCGTTTGTCTTGCACCTCAGAAAGATTGGGATGTAAATGAGCCCGCCGAACTGTCGGCTGTCTTGCAAGTTCTCGAAGGGATCCGGAGTAAGTTTAATGCTGCTCAGGCTGATGGTAAGAAAATCTCCATGGCCGACATGATTGTTCTGTCTGGATGTGCTGCAGTTGAGGAAGCGGCCCAAAAAGCGGGTCATGAAGTTTCGGTTTCCTTCAATCCTGGGCGAACCGATGCAACTCCCGAAATGACAGACGTCGACTCGTTTGCCGTACTTGAGCCAACTGCGGATGGCTTCCGTAATTATGCTCAGCCTGGACATGATCGGCCATTGGAAGAACTGCTTCTTGACCGAGCACATCTACTGACACTGACCGCCCCGGAAATGACTGTGTTAGTTGGTGGTTTGAGGGTGCTGGGTGCGAATCATGGAAATTCTCCAATGGGAGTTTTCACGGATCGGCCGGGGACTTTGTCGAATGACTTTTTTGTAAACCTTACTGAGCTGAATATCGAATGGAAAAAGTCTGCTAAGTGTGAGCACTTCTTCGACGGTGTCGATCAAAGTACCGGCGAAGTCAGATGGACAGGGACCGCGGTTGATCTGGTTTTTGGTTCCAACTCTCAGCTTCGAGCGATTTCAGAGGTTTACGCCTGCGAAGACTCGGAGTCCAAATTTATTCGTGATTTTGCTGCTGCCTGGGGCAAGGTCATGAACCTGGATCGTTTCGATTTAAGTTAAGCGTAATTAGGTAAGATATTGAACAGTGACGATCGCGGTAGAGTGATCAAAGAGCTGATTACATTCGACTCAAGCCCGTCAATATTTAATTGGCGGGCTTTTTTTTATAATCGCGGTTGACGTTTACGCATTGTTGCCGTATCTTTACGGCTTGTTGACGTATCGTTACGGTTTGTTGACGTATTGCTGCGGTTTTAGTGCTGGATTTGTAGTGCGTAATTGGCGGAAAATTGAAAGAAATTAGATGAGTGTAAATAAGTTAACCAACGCCGAGCTCTCAGTGATGGAGTTGATTTGGGAGTCGGAGCGGCTTACGGCCCGCCAAATTCTGGAACAGCTCTATGACGATTCTAAAAAATCGCAGCATGGAACGGTTCAGCGTTTATTGCAAAGTTTGGAGCAGAAAGGTTTTGTTGAGCGAGACCGAAGTTTAGGCGTTTATCTTTTTAATGCAACAATCACGAGGGAAGCGTACGGCGGCTTGCAGTTAGAGTCACTTGCCCAGCAGTTGACTGGCGGCTCGATCGCTCCGTTACTCACCCATCTGTTGGATGAGAAAAAGCTAGGTAAGGTCGAAATTAGGCGTCTTCGAAAACTGCTAAAAGAGGCTCAAGGCAATGATTGATTATATTTTGCAGATGACATTAAGCAATCTGTTGGTAGCGCTCGCATTGGCGATCGTGGCTCTGGTTTTGCAGCGACGATACCGGGCAAATGCCCTTGCAAACGTTGTTTGGGTCATGGTCCTTCTTAAATTGCTCAGCCCGCCATTGGTTTCGCTTCCATTGGTGGAAGTGGAATCATTGGTCAACAGCGCTGAGGCAACTTTGTCTCATTCCGTTGTGGCGGAGGCGGGAGGGCTTGCCGATGCGGTTATTTCTGATGCAGCTGAATTGAGCCTCCTAAATGCGAATCCGGAGGAGAAGGAGCCGGCTGGCAACGGGGGAATCATTTCGTCTCAGGCAATCGTTTCCTTAGGGGTTGTTTGGATTGGAGTTACGGCACTCTTATTGGTCGTTTCCCTGTTCCGAATCATTCGATTTCATATTCAAATTCATCGGCAAGCTAAATCCGTCGAACCCTGGGTCCGGCAATTGGGCAATCAGGTTGCCGCGACACTTGGTCTACAGAAAACGCCTCGCATTGCGGTGCTGCCCGCAAATATTTCGCCATTCGTATGGTGGGTGGGGGGCAAGCCGCAGATCTTTTTATCTCAATTGGCGATTGATCAATTGCAGCCCACCGAATTAAGAATGGTTTTGGCTCACGAGATGGTGCACATCAGGCGATTCGATCATTGCGTGCGATGGTTAGAGTGGTTTTCGGCGGCAGTATTGTGGTGGAATCCGGTGATGTGGGTGGCAAGACAGCAACTGCGGGCAACTGAGGAAATCGCGTGTGATGAAACGGTCATACGATTGGCAGGGATCGCCAAATTCGATTACGCAAACTCTTTATTGAAGATGGCAGAGATATTGGCAAAGTCGACGAACCGTCCGCCGACCGTCGCCAGTGAATTTAACAGCGGCGGAATTTTGGAGAAAAGACTGAAAATGATTATTTCAAACGAACAATTAGGCATCAGCCAAGGGATGCGGATGCTCACAATTGTATTGGCGGTTTGTATTTTCCCAGTGGGCCTAGTTTATGCTCAGGACTACGGAGCGGTGCAGCGTCGCCTGATCGAGGCGGTTAAAGCAGGTGAGCTGTCCCGGGAGCAAGTTGCTCCAATGATGGAGGCTATGAAAAAGTCGAAGTCGGAGCAAAGTGATGAGGTCACCAGTCGGGAGCGTTATGCCACCGGGGCGAAGAGGATTGAGGCGGCGATCGAGTCAGGCAGAATATCAAAAGAGGATGGGGAAAAACGGCTTGCCGAGATGCGAAAAAAGATGTTCCCGACGCGTGACAACGGGGATGCTAAATCGGATCGAGTTGATGGCGACACCATGGAGCAGCGAAAGAGTCGCTATACGGCTGGTGCAAAGAGGATCGAAGCTGCGATTAAGACGGGCAAGATTTCCGAGGTAGAAGGAAAAAATCGGCTTGCCGAGATGCGAAAAAAGATGTTCCCGACGCGTGACAAAGGAGATGCTAAATCGGATCGAGTTGATGGCGACGACATGGAACAGCGTAAGAGTCGCTATATGGCTGGTGCAAAGAGGATCGAAGCTGCGATTAAGTCAGGCAAAATTTCCGAGGTAGAAGGAAAAAATCGGCTTGCCGAGATGCGCAAGCAAATGTCGCCCGCTCGTGACAAAGGGGATGCTAAAACAGATCGAGCAGAGGGTGGCGACATGGAAGTGCGTAAGCGTCGTTACATGGCGGCTGCCGAGGAAATCGAAATGGCTGTCGAAGCTGGCAAGATGTCCAGAGAAGATGCAGAAACGAAGCTGATTGAGATGCGAAAGAAGATGTTCCCTGCACGCGGCAAGAGCGATGCTAAATCGGATCGAGTAGTGGAGGGCGTCTTTTACGATAAAGACATGGAGGCTCTCAAACGCCGTTACATGGGCGCCGCCGAGGAGATCGAAAGGGCGGTTGAAGCTGGCAAGATGTCAAAACAAGAAGCAGAAAAGACGCTGATTGAGATGCGCAAAGAGATGTTCCCTGCACGCGGTAAAGGGGATGCTAAAACGGATCGAGCCAAAGGTGGCGACATGGAAGTACGTGAGCGTCGTTACAATGCTGCCGTCAAAGAGATTGAAGCGTCGGTTGAGTCTGGCGTGTTGTCAAAAAAAGACGCAAAGCAAAAGATTAGTGAAATGCGAAAAAAGATGTTCGGCAAGTAGTGTTCGGCAAGTAGGTAACGCTATCCGTTCAAATTAAGGCTCTTCGTGTATTCGAAGAGTCTTTTTTTGTGGTCCGAGCTCGGGAGCTTAATTCATTGTTTGGTTATCGGTAAAGAAGGTTCAGTATCGAGTCAGTTGGGCAGTTTTCGTTGGTTTTATTTTTCATTGAGGGTTTTGTTTCTAATTAATTGGTTAGTTTCTAATTAGGGGGTTACTTAGAAAGTTCGCTTACGGTATCCCACAACAGCATAAAAACCTGAGTAATTTTTCATCAGAAACAATCGGCAAAATCTAAGCGACGAGTGTTCCAATGGCCTTTCTATTTTATCTTCTACTCTCTTTTGTTATTACTTGGTCTCCGGCGGAGAATGGTGAGCGAGACAGAGTTCTATTTGACTTTGACAAGCCAGATGCGATTCGAGTTTGGCGTCCGGTCAATGACGGCGTGATGGGGGGGAGATCTTCTGGAAAAGTAAAGGTAAATCAATACAAGAATCTTGAGTTCTATGGGAATCTATCGCTCGAAAACAACGGAGGCTTTGCGTCAGTACGGGCGAGCGATGACGGGCTTTCGATGCAATCTGGCGATACGGTGGTGCTTCGCGTACGTGGTGATGGACGCACGTACAATTTTAATGTCTACACTCAGCGGAATATGGGCGGATATTCGTACCGCCAGTCGTTTGCGACCGTTAATGGCAAATGGGTAGACGTTGAGCTTCCCGTCGATAAGTTTGTCGCCACATGGCGAGGGAGAAGTTTTCGTAACGAGGCTCTGAATCCATCCGCGATTGCCGGGCTCGGGATACTCCTGGGAGACAAGAAACCGGGGGGGTTCAAACTTGAAGTTGAATCCATTCGCCTCAAAGCGAAGCAGTAGCCTCGGGTAGGCACGCCTTTTGGTTTTGCTCAACCACGCGGCTTACGACTGTACTGAATGTCATTCTTTTGTTTGATCCAGAAGATCAACAATGGGATGGTCATTGGCCAGGTACAACCAGACGTCAGTCCTAGACAAATAAGGATGAGATTGTAAATCCAACCTCCTAACCCGCGATTCCAAAACAGTCCAATGAGGAAAGTGATAGCCAATAAAGCGATTGGTACGCCAAGAACGGCAAGCATGATCGTGAGTTCGCCTGGAGTAGTTTCAAGTCCTCGGCTGAAAGTTTCTAGATCGGTTGCCACGTAAACAATACCGATGAAGAGAAACATGTATAGGGCGAACATCAGCAAGACGTAAACCCGCTGATAGGGGAGGACGGTTGGGTTGGGCGTAAACTCGGCGGAATGGTCGTTAGATACTATTGTAGGTTTATCTTGCGAACTATATGGGTTGTTCTTGTCTTCGAGCATCTCGCGTCCCCTTGGAAAAGCTGATTGGGTTAGCACTGACAGGTTGCTGTGTCAATCTTAACCAATCGTGACGCTCCTGAGAATCAAGTGTATTTTTTCGGGGCGTTAACCCGGGGTTAGGCTGTGATAAACCTCTGAAAATTCCATTGCCATGCGTTGGGCAGAGAATTGCCTGTGGTGTCGCTGAATCGCATTTTGGCTCATCTCTTCCCACCTGATTTTTCCTGTGACAAAGTTTTGAACCGTGTTAGCAAGCGCGTCAGGATTTCGATTCGGAATGATCCAACCGTCGCTGCCATGAGCGATCGCATCCCGCACGCCGGGTACATCCGAACCAATCATTGGCAAACCGTGAGCCATTGCCTCTAGCAAGACCATTGGTAAGCCCTCAGGTTCTACGCTGGGCATTACGAACAAATCAAAATTCTTTAGGTGTGAAGCAACATCGGTGGTGAACCCGGGGAAATGGATGTCTGCAGCTACACCGTTTCGAGTCACTAGCTGCATGATTTCCTGTTTGTAGGATTCAGTATAAAAGGTTCCAACAATGGTTGCCTCGATTGGGCAGTTTCGTTGTTTGAGGATCGCGATGGCTTCGATTAGGACTTCGATTCCCTTACAGGGTCGAATCAAACCAACGGAACCGAGGGTCCAGACTTTCCCGGGATGGAGGCGATTGAGATCAAGTGCTGCGGGAACTCCGTTGAGAATCATCCGGCGGTTCTTGCCCAGCTTTAATCGTTCGGCCAGTTGAGTGGTTTCCGGTGAAACGGTGGTGACAAAGTCAGCGTGTTGAAGACGATTAATGCTGTATCGATTAAAGGCGGATCTGATCAGGCCGGCCTTCTGTCCGAGAAACATATCGTGGACGGTATAGACGACGGGACGCCCGCTTCGCTTTCCCGCGGACAAGGCGGCCCAGCCGCTTCTCGGGGTGTGTGCGTGTAAGAGATCGTAGTTTCCCGTCTCTACCATTTTTGCGATGGCCTTGATCGATTTAAAGTGCCAGGGGTGCGAGAGGTTGTGAGACTCTAATGGAGCGTCTTGGCACTCCCTTTTTAAAGGGAATTGATCGCCACGGACGCAAGCGAATCCTGAGTCAATGCCAAGCCGGGTTGAATGGAGCGCCAGCAGATCCTGTACCTTTTCTGCGCCTGCATAGTACTCACCGTTTACGACGTGTAGAACCTTCAGCCGCTGCTGCGGTTTTCGTTCCGCAAGGATGGGCGAAGCCAATTCAGAGCTGGAGGTATCGGAAAGGTTGCAGGGTAACATTCAACTGCCTTTAAGCGCTAAGGAAAGCGTTATCGGGACGGAGGGGACAAAGTCGGGTTGTAGCGATTTTTTGGTTAATGTGTGCTCGCTTGAGTTTTCAATTTAATCGTCTCGATTGAAAACGAGCGGTAATCAATCTAAGCGTAGGTCATTGGTGAAAATTAAGGCTGTGAATTCGCGAATAAAACTTAAAACGCTTGCCGCTTTATTATTCCAAACGTAGGCTTCTAAAAATATACCTTTCGGGGCATCCCATAACGTGCACCAATTTGATATGTCGTCTATTAAAAATCATACAAAAATCGCAGCGTTGGAGTGTTTTCGCCGGGCGACCTTACCCTATCGCTGGTGGAAACATCGGGCAGCTCAGCGGTCCAATGGAATGCCTTTGATGTGTTTGTATTATCACCGCGTCGCGGACGTACATCCGGTGCCCTGGTCGCTTTCCAATGCACAGTTCCAGTCGCACATTGACTGGCTGGAAAAACGTTTCGAATTTATCTCCTTGGAAGAAGTTCAGAATCGAATGCGGACGGGCAACTCTACTCCTGCTGTCCACCTCACTTTTGATGATGGTTATGCAGAGAACTGTAATCAAGCGTTGCCGCTATTGGTCAGTAAAGGGATTCCTGCTACCTATTTTGTAACGCTGAATAACGTGGCCTCAGGAAATCCGTTTACTCATGATCAGGATGCCGGCACGCCATTCCCGGTGAATACGTCAGAACAACTTCGAGAGCTCTCGTCCAATGGAATCGAAATTGGTGCTCACACACGTCACCATCC